>CASFPZ010000055.1 GCA_949296365.1 uncultured Akkermansia sp.
AATGGATTGACGGCGTTGATGTGGGCAGCAGAGGAAGGCCAGGTTGAATCAATCGAAGCGTTGGTACGTTGTGGAGCTGATGTGAATGCAAAGGACAATGAGGGAGGGACGGCGTTGATGCATGCAGTTGCTAGGGGGCATGTTGGAGCAATCGAAGCGTTGGTCCGTTGTGGGGCCAATGTGAATGCAAAGGGCAATGAGGGAGGGACGGCGTTGATGCATGCAGTTGCTAGGGGGCATGTTGGAGCAATCGAAGCGTTGGTCCGTTGTGGAGCCAATGTGAATGCAACATTGGATAACGGAAAAACAGCATTGATGATTGCAGCGATAACTGGAAAAACAGAAAGTATAGAAGCGTTGGTACGTTGTGGAGCCAATGTGAATGCAACATTGGATAACGGAAAAACAGCGTTGATGGGGGCAGCATGGGAAGGCCAGGTTGAATCAATCGAAGCGTTGGTACGTTGTGGGGCCAATGTGAATGCAAGGGATAATGATTGTTTGACGGCGTTGATGTATGCAGTTGCTAGGGGGCATGTTGGAGCAACCGAAGCATTGATACGTGGCGGAGCCAATGTGAATGCGGAGAATAATAGTGTGACGGCGTTGATGATTGCTGAAAGTGAAGGGTATTCATCCATTGTATCCTTGCTTAAACGTTACGGAGCTGTCGACTATAATGATACAAATCATGGTTCGAGCAGCGGTGGTGGGAGCGGTTGTTTCATCACGACGGCTGTGTGTGAACATACCGGTAAGCCGGACGATTGTGTTGAATTGACCGAATTGCGCAGATTTCGTGATCATTGGCTGGCGCGACAGGAAGGCGGGAAGGAATTGATCGACGAATATTATCGTATTGCTCCAACCATTGTCGAATGTCTCGATGGTTTGGCAAATCTGGGCGAGGCGTATCGGGAGTTGTTGGAGAAATATATTGAACCATGCGTGGCCTTGAGCAAGGAAGGACGCTGCGAAGAGTGTCTCGAGTTATACAAAAACATGGTAGAAACATTGAGGCGCCGTTATCTCGACAAAGCTTGATGAGAGCAGAAGTAAGGAGATGTTTTAGGGTAAATGCCCAGGGGCTGACTTGGGATGAGGGGGGGGATGTTAGTGGTACGCTATGTCCCACCCCGCTTAGTTCTCATTCGTGAGAGAGGCTCATTAGGGGGGACGTTCATGTGAACGACCTGTCTCTTGGAGTAGTTTTACCTAGTCCTTTTTTGCTCCATGAAAACGTGGAACAGTTTCCGTAGAGCATGAACCTCAAACCTGACTATTGGAACCGATCTAAAGAGCTTCTACGTGTTTCTGAAACTCTGCTACAACACCAGGTAAAACAGATCCGACAATAGACTTCCCCCAATTGGCGCCTTGAGCTCCTCAACTCTCTCCTAGTAGAATAACCTCAACAGGCAACTTACTCTAAAAACTTCCGAACAAAGCCTCTAAGAAAGTACAGACCCTGACTAATCTCGCCACTCCGGCCCAGGAGGAGGCTTGGAGAAGCAAGAGCACGTTTTATTGTCTCAATACCTTATTCGCAGAGGTGCTCGTTAGTTTGTTGGGAGTGAGATGGTCTTCGTTAAGGTTTAGAGGATTTTTTAGTGTTGGGGAGGTTTTTGATGATGAGTGTTGGCGGATTTTGCCGTGTGAGGAATTGATCGCCAAATTTACTGACGGCAAAGTGGTAGGTATCTGCCAGGTAGAAATCTTCAGCTTTTAGAAGTTGGTAGAAGGCTCCGTCAGCTTGTTCTTGATTGATAGGGGCGCCATTCATCAGAGCATGAAGCATGGCATCGTGGAAAAGCGTTGGAGTTAAAAGTTTGGCTGTAGTTGGCCCTTCGGTGGCTCCGTCCCAGACATAACCAGGTTCGATAGTGAAATCTTTACCTCGGGCAGTCATATAGAGTTTTTTGTTAGGATTACCATATGCGGCCCAATAGCCGAGTTCGTGTTGAAAGGTCCAGTTAACTCGAGTGGTTGTGATGAACATTCTATGCCCTTTGCTATTGATGAAGCAACGGTACCAAGGTTGATCTTTGTATTTGAGGGAAACTTTAGCGATTGTGGGTACTCCATCTCCAGAACAGAGATCGTTGGAACAAGAAATAGTTGCCCACGATAAGAGCAGTGTTAACATACTTGGTCCAATAGTTCTAAGAAGGGAGGTACTCATGGTTCCTTAAGGATAGGTTTCAAATGGGAAAAAGCAAGCAAGAGAGATAGAAAAAACGTGCGAATTTTGTCATTATCTGAAAGATAGTATACTGATAGTAATCATAAATTAATCAATAATGTTATACATTGTGTAAATAATTGATAATAATGATATTAGATTGGAAAATATGTACACTTGGGAATGAATTGTTTGACGATGCAAAAAGAGACGGTATTGCGATAACAGCTGAATGAGAAATGAAAATGCTAACAGAATATTTTGTCATAAGTAACAAATTTTGACTCTGCTGAACCGTAGAGTATTCCAGTTAAAGATAATTTTAACCATAGACGATCGAGATGAAATCAATAATTCAAGCAGTGGCGATGTTGTCAATAGTGGCAGGAATGTCATGGGGCGAGGATGTGATTTTACCGGCCCCGGGGACCAAGCCTTCAGCGGCGCAACAACAACAAATTGAGCGTAAGTACGGGATGTTTATCCATTTTGGAGTAAACACATTTGTTGACCAGGAATGGACTGATGGTTCGGTTCCTGCTTCAACCTATGCACCTAAAAAAATAGCAGCCGAGCAATGGATCAAGACGGCCAAGCAGGCGGGAATGAAATATGTGATCTTGATTACTAAGCATCACGATGGTTTTTGCCTGTGGGATAGTCCATTGACAGAATACGACGTGGCTTCGTCGAAGAACCCTACCAATGTGGTTGAAGAAGTGGCCAAGGCTTGTAAGAAACATGGGGTTGGGTTAGGGCTTTATTATTCTTTGTGGGACAGGAAAGTGAATGGCAATGTGGGGGATCCATCTCAGGATGCTGAGTACAACAAGTACATGTTGAAACAACTTAACGAGTTGATGGATATCACCCAGAAATATGGCCCTATTGTTGAATTTTGGTTTGATGGAGGTTGGACAAAGCCCAACAATCGCTGGCCCATTAACGACATCTACCAGACGATCAAGAAGCGCGAGCCCAATTGCCAGGTAGGGATTAATTGGTCCATCGGTATGCCGGACAATATAGATGCCCATCCAGTGACGCCAGACAAACAAAAGGAAGGCTTTCCGATTCGGTATTTCCCCAGCGATTTCCGTTTAGGAGATCCGTACCTGCCGACAGACAATGATCCCAAGATCTTTACGCACGAAGGTAAGAATTATTACATGCCGTGGGAGTCGACGGTGTGTATGAGCGGTAAATGGTTCTACAACACGACTGACACAACGTATAAATCCCTGGACGAGCTAGAAAAATTGTTCCGCCAGGCGACAAAGAACGACAATATTTTGATCTTGAATTGTCCTCCCAACCGTGAAGGTAAGATGCGGAAGGAAGATGTGAAGCTGTTGAAAGACTTGCGTAAGCGCATCAAAGACGTATTAAAATGATTATCAATCGACGTATTAAAATGATTATCAATCGACATGTGTGCAAGCTTGGATTGTTCCTGTGCGTATGCATGGGAACAGCCCAAGGGCAGTGGAGCATCAGCCAGAGCGATTTTGAAAAAAGTCCGTTAAAAGACGTGTACAAGAGCAGTCCTTGGCTGGTTGACATTATTCCGGACGATGTGTGGAAGCAGAGTAACTTTGCCACGCCTGAAGAAATGCAGTGGTTTAAGGAGGCAAGGTATGGCATGTACATTCATTTTGGGCTTTCAACTTACAAAAACCGAGAGTTGAGTTGGGGTATTGCCGAAGGGAAATTGCCGGACAACAATCCGGGAACCTTCCCGATGGAAGAGTGGACGACTTGGCCCAATTTGCTGAAATTGGAACGGTTTTCAAAGGAAGAATTAGCCGATATCCTTCGGAAGTCTGGGATGAAGTATGTGGTTGTGGTTGCGAAACACCACGACGGATTCCATTTTTATAAGACGAAATACTCTGATTTCAACATTACGCAAACGCCGTATCAAAAGGATTTTGTTCGCGAGGTGATAGAGGCCTGCCGCATGGCCAATGTGAAAGTTGGCGTGTATTTTTCTCAGCGGGATTGGTATCATCCTGACTATGAGCCGATAGATCCTGCCATTGTCGAAAAGCGTCTGTCGACGCCTCCTTACTACCAATTAAAGCCTGGGGAAAAGTTACGGTCGGGTAAAAAGCACAAGCGTTATTTGGAATATATGTTTGCCACAGTTCGCGAGCTTTGTACCAACTATGGCAAGTTGGACATGTTTAATTTCGATGCGGTTTCCTGGGGAGGGATGTTTACTGCCGACATGTGGGAGGCTGAACGTTTAACGCGCATGATTCGCGAGTTGCAGCCTGGTATCATTATCAACAATCGCGCTAGCGTGCCGGGTGATTACGATTCTCCGGAACAACGCATCGGCATGTACCAGGATTCTCGAATGTGGGAAACTTGTATGTGCCTTTGCGATACGTGGGCCTATTCTCCCACGCGGGTTAAAACGGCTATGGAGGTTTTCAAAAATATCCAGGCTACGGCGATTGGAAATGGTAATTTATTGATGAGCTGGGGGATGAAATGGGATGGTTCGTGGGACGAACAACAGAAACAGTCCTTGTTGGGGGCGGGCGTCTGGCTGAAGAGTTATGGAGATAGTATTTATAAGACCCACGGCGGACCATGGTTGCCAGCTGAATGGGGGGGATCGACCTATTGCGGGGATCGCGTTTATGTCCATGTTTTCCAGACCAAGAAACCGATTCAGTTAGCCAAGATACCAGGGATGAAGCTTAGTTTGGCTTGTGTCATGACTGGGCAGGATGGGGTTGTGTTCCGGGAAGGAGACGATGGATATACAATTGATGCGCAACAAGTCCGAGAATTGGATCGCCCCTTGATTGTCGAGTTGAAAGCGTCTCGCCCCGTTCTTGAATCAGATATTCGAAAACCTGAGGCCTCGGACGGAAGCATTTTTGAAAACGAGCACAATTATGGCAAGATCCAATATTCGCAGACTGTACAACCACCTCAGAAAGAGCTCGTTTTTACGATGAAACAAGCTCAAAAAATAACGGGTATCCAGATTGTCTCGTCTGTTCCTCAGGGAGCTTGCATTTCGGTTAGTTTGACTGAAGATGGACAAACATGGCGTGAGTATAGACGTGGAGTTGCTCTGCAGCCGGGTAAGACGGATATCACGCTTTTGTCGAAAACTTCTGGAGCTTTGACGGACGGGATTGTCGTTCGTGGGCTCAAAATTACTTGGGATCGTCCTGTTGAACGAAAAACTCTTTGTCATTTCTACGGATTCCCAGCATCTGAATATAAGTGAAATATGAAATCGTTAAAATCTCAATTGGTTTTAGGGGGATGTGTTTTATCGTTGTTGGCAGGGACGATGAGTTTTGCTCAACCCACGATGGATCAAATGTGGGGTAACGAGCAGCGAGCCAAGATTCGCAAAGGGGAACGTGGTGCTCTTTTTGAATGGGGCAATTATGCCATGTTTGTTCACTGGGGAGTTTATTCTCATTTAGCTAATAGATGGAATGGCAAGACTTATTACGGGATTGGAGAGTGGTTGATTAACCCGGGCATGGCGAATGCTGATAAGAAAGAGTACAAATCTAAGGTGAAGGAATTCAATCCGGTGAACTTTGATGCTAAGGCCATTGTTCAATTAGCGAAAGATGCTGGAATGAAGTATATCGTCATCACGAGCAAGCACCACGATGGATTTGCCATGTTCCATTCGAAGTGCGATCCGTTCAATATTGTCGATGCGACGCCTTTTAAACGGGATCCCATGAAGGAATTATCGGAGGCATGCAAGGAAGCCGGTCTGGGATTTGGGTTTTATTATTCACATAACCAGGATTGGTTGACGCCAGGGGCGAGCGGGGCTGATTCTGTTGATGAACAAGGCAAGACCCGTACATTCAAGGATTACTTCGAGAGCAAGTGCCTCCCGCAAGTTGAAGAAATTACTCGCAATTATGGTCCTATTGAGTTGATTTGGTTTGATACGCCAGGCAATATGCCCAAAGAGTATGCCCAAAAACTTGTAGAAGTCGTGCGACGCAATCAACCTAAAGCGCTCGTATCAGGGCGAGTTGGGTATAATTTGGGTGATTATCAGACTTTGGGGGACATGGAAGTGCCGCTGGAGAATATTGATGGTTTGTGGGAGAGTGTTGACGTAACGAATGATTGCTGGGGGTATTCCTGGTATGACTGTAACTGGAAATCTCCGCGAACGATTTTGCAAAATCTCGTATCGACAGTTGCTCGGGGGGGTACCTATATGTTGAATGTTGGTCCCGATGGCACTGGGGTTGTCCCGGAGATGGCTGCTCAATCATTGCGCGTTGCTGGGAAGTGGATAGAACGATATCCTCAGGTGATCTATGGGGCTACTCCATCTCCCTGGAAACATGCGATGCCATGGGGCGATGTCGTACAGCAGGGAAATGATCTGTATCTAGTGGTATTCAAATGGCCTGAATCAGGATTGTTGTATCTTCCTGGCCTGAAGACGACGATGACGAGTGCTTCAATTCTCGTGGAGAATCAAGCTCGCGAGATTGAGTATTCTCAAGGGTTGGATTGGACTGTGCTTCACGTCCCAGGGAAACGTCCGGAAACTTTGGCTAGTGTGATCAAAATCAATCTGAAAAGTTCACAGGTGGAGGTAAATCCTACTTTGGGTGTCGACCCTGAATTCGGACAAAAAAACTTGTCGGTAAAATTTGCAAAATTGGAGGGCTGCCATGTCCACAAATCGAGTTGGATGGAAAAATTCGGCGAATGGAAACACATGTATTGTGTTAACGACTTGAACAATCCTGGTAGTAAGGTGACGTGGACGCTTTGGGTGAAGAAACCGGGGATTTACCAAATTTCCCTAAACTTGCGCGGGAATAGTCGCGAAGTTTGGAAGGTTGAGACCGATGAACGACATATAGCCCAAAATCAACAGCGTTCGTCTACCCTTTTTGCCGAACGTCCCATAGGATGGATTCGTGTCGACCGCCCAGGAGTGCATACGATCACTGTGTCAATGCCGGAGGGCGGCCAACCAACCGACCTAGCTGGAATTTCGATTCTGCCTGTAGATGAAATGCCTTAATTTGCTTGATCGTTTTTAGTCAAAAGAAGAGAAGTTTTCTAATGAGAGCTTCTCTTTTATTGGCCTTTCTTTAAAAACCTGTCATGAATGTTCGGCAAAACTTGTTTGAGCAAACGTGTTCTCAAGGTATGTTACAGAAGATCAAGATACCGTTGTTCGTTTTACAGGTTTTGTAGTTATCTCAGTATTCACTGTTTATTGCCTCAATTGGTACCAATGTTTCTATCGTAGAATCTGGACAAAGTTAATTAACATATGATCGTATTTCCAGCTTGACTTTTCGACTTTATTTGAAGAGAACTTATAATATTCGTTTGATCGCACTGGATGAAATAGATCGTTTATTTGTTCTGATCCTTTGTTGATCCTTCGAGTCTTCTCCAAAACCTAGTTCTCTTCTACCATGTTACCTAGAATTCCTGTCTCCTTATTTTGTGCGTTAATATCTTGTTATAGTATCGTTTTGACAAACGGGTCTGCTTCGGCTGAAACGTTTACGATTGAAGAAGGCCAAACACGGGACGATGTTAGCATATCAGATATTACCAATACTTCTAACGAATGGATCGTTAACGGGACCTTGTCCATCAATGAAGCCTTTGGGGATAACGCGTATTCGTTGCAGTTAAATGGGGGTGACGGATTGCTTAGCCTCAATTCGTCTTCGGGGCTTACGACTAGTTCTACTGCTGTATTAAGACTCAATTTGAATACGTTTCAAGGAACGTTGGATCTCCAGGGGGGATTGTTACGTGTCAGTTCAACGGCTTCGGATAGTTCTCGATGGGAGGCTGGTATGAAAATCAAATTATCCAATGGAGGCGGATTGTTAGTTCGCGGGGACGAAAACGGGCAGACCTTGGCGAACGATATTGAAATCGGCGAAGGAGAGACCTACATCCGGGCAACAGGTGGATCCTCAGCGGTTTCCAGTTTCTTTTTTTCTGGGAAATTGACGGGATCTGGAACTCTCAATCGCATAGACAATGGTACTCTAACCCTGTCTGGCGATGTGAGTGGATTTACCGGTAACGTCCTTATCAGTGGGGGAAATATCGGGTTTGGCGCTATCGGATTAGACAATGTGCTTCATGCCGATATTTCAATGCATGAAGATAATGGGAATAAGAACCAAACCGTGGCTCTGAACGGGAATATAACTGTTGACGGCAATATCAGCTTAGGTGATGCCGCCAAGGTAACCTGGGCGGGCGCCTCCAATGAAACACTGGCGATTGCAGAAGGTGGCACGATTAACGTTGGTACATTGACTGTCAACCAGGGCAGGGGCATATCCATTCTCACTGGCGGAACATTAGACGTAGGGACTCTCACTTTGCCGGAGGAGGGGGGTGAAATCAATTTGTCGGGGGGGACTCTTTCCGGGGATTACGACTTGTCCGGCAAAACGCTCTCGCTATCCGGTTCCGATGTATCGACTATTGCCGGTACCGTGACTTTAGAAGGATCGACTCTTCGTGTCCAAATGGACGACCGGAGCGCTGCTGAAACCTATGCGACCTTGGCTGATGGGGTAGCGTTGAATGGTAATTTCACGCTGGATCTGGCAGGAGAGTTAAGTTGGTTGACTACCAGCGAAGTTACGTTGATCAGCAACACGGGGACTTCGGCTGGTACTGTTACCTTAACAAATAAATGGAGCGACGACCTGTTGGCTGCTTCTCGTGTCAAATCGATCGATGTCGGATTTGATGGCGGCGCCCTAAAAATCAAATTAGGCGGGCAAGCTGCTACCTTGGTGTGGAAGGGGGGAGATGGAACTTGGGATTACAATAATACGGTATCTTGGACGGGCGCTGACGGCAAATTCATGCAGTTGGACAATGTCCTGTTTGAAGGTGATGGCGGAACCGTCACGCTTGATGGAGAACTGGCTCCATCTGTCATCACTGTCCAAAATACGGGAGAATATACCATAACCGCAGGAAGTGGCAG
Organism: uncultured Akkermansia sp.; assembly: GCA_949296365.1. Lineage (GTDB taxonomy): Bacteria > Verrucomicrobiota > Verrucomicrobiia > Verrucomicrobiales > Akkermansiaceae > Akkermansia. Next base: position 9,189 of record CASFPZ010000055.1, read on the forward strand.
TTTGATTGGAGGAGGGTATCTTATCAAAGACGGCGCCGGTACCTTGACGGTTCAAACCTCCAACACCTTTTCCAGTGGCGTTGTTTTCAAAGCGGGACGTCTTGTTGTTGACGCTAATGGTGCATTGGGTACGGGAGTCTTGTCTGTAGAAGACAATTTGACCTTAGAGTGGACAAAAGACGTTGATTTGAACAATTCCGGATTAAGTGTTGCAGATGGTAAGACGTTGACCTTATCCGGAGACGGCATTCTCAATTATACGGGCACGAAGGCGAGTGGCCAGATCGTTTTACCGGAGGATATCAAAATGAAGACGACTTCGGCTGCGCTTGCCGACCCCGCCGCCTCCTACACGGTCAATGGCGATTTAACGGTTACTGATGCGATAGGAGCTAATACGACCTTTTCTATTCAGAGCGGGACGGGAACTATCCATGCTGCTTCTAGTGTCGGCCCTCGTGGAGGTTCTGGTTCTCTCATTTTGATCGATCCTGGGGAATTTGCTGGGACGATCGAGCTCACTGGAGGCACGCGTCCGTTTGAAGGAGGAACGCTTCGGTTTGTCGAAGGAGGAGAAGTAGAGACGGGCCTGGGGTTTGGCTGGGATGATGTCGGTAAAACGTTTACTACCGACCTGATCATCGATAGAGAAGAAGTGTTCATCCGACTGGTTAATGATAGTAGCCTAACAACTTGGGCGGGCAAACTTAGTGGGAGCGGAAATATTTTCAGAACGGATGGTGGTGATTTAGCATTTACGGGCGACTGCTCGGAATACACAGGGACGATTTTTTTGACGGATGCTGACAGATGCCGAGTTACTTTAGGCAGGAGTGGTCAACTGAGTCCTGTTGAGTTCAATGGGAACATTAGCAACACCGTTACTGATCCAGAAACGGGTGAGATTCGGAAAACAGGAGCAACTGTCAACATGCATGGTTATGTCCAACTGGGTGGAAACATCGATGTCTGGGACAATGGTGCCTGGACAGTTAGTACCGTAGGCGGGTTGGAAATTGTCGAAGGTGGTCGCATTGGCGCTTCAACTTTCAGAGTAGGAAATAGCGGTACTAATTACACGATTAGCGGCAATACCTTCCATTACTGGGAAAACCTCGAAAAATTCAATGTCAACAACCAAGCTACATTAACGATCGATTTGGACGATGGTGCTGACAGAGTCTCCCTGGTTAGTGAAGAGGCCGATGCGGAAGCCAACATCCGAATCGAAAGCGGAGGGACCCTGATTTTGAACAATGGGATTATTGACGCTACTAAACTCTATGTCCACGACTGGGGTTCCGGGAACAGTTCTCTGAATATTCAAGGCGGCGTGTTGAATGTTTTGTCCCAATCAGACACCGGGTCAAAGGATAGTGGGTTTGTCATTGGTAGGGTTTCTGGCGGACAAGGCGCACTCCGTGTATCCCAGGATGGTGTTGTGAATGCTGTCGGCAATATCCTGACGTTAGGTGGCGACAGCGCCGGTTCCCTCTCAATTTCAGACCAGGGCGAAGTGAACGTGAAGGGTATCCTGACTGGATTGAATGGACAAAACGCCACTATTGAAATTAACGGTGGTCGCCTGAACCTGGGTGAGGGTGGAATCCAGAGTCAGGCTGAGCAAACCTCCGGAACAACCACGATCGACATCAAGTCGGGTACTTTGGGGATGCTCGATGGCACCAGTAGTTGGGAATCCGGCTTGGATATTGCCATAGGCGGAGACTTGCTCGTTGACACGACATGGCGACAAGCTGCAGATGATGGAATTTCTTCAGCAGATGATGCAGAGAATGCTGGAAACATCACCTTGGGCGGTATGCTCACCGGTTCGGGCACGGTCATTAAAGAAGGATCCGGTTCGCTGATTTTGGCTGGCGCTGTAGCGTCAGGTAGTACGATCAATCTCATTGCCAGAGAAGGAACGCTCTCCACTCAACAGAATATCAACCTTGGCGCTGGTGTTACGTTGACGTTAGATGGCGGATCGATTGCTGGAGCCGGGATTACGCTGGATTCCGGATATCGCCTAGTATCGAGTGCAGGCCACCAGGGCGGAACTATCTCAGGTGGATTGACCCTGAATGGTAGCGGCACGATTTCCCTGGGGAATCTCGTCGACGACCAGGGAGACTGGAACGGGACGTATGATCTGGACAATGGGTCTCTGACCTTGAATTTTGGAGAAGGAGACCGCATTGCGTTCGATTTTGGCGGCAAGGTATTAGATCTCAATCAAACGGTTCGGGTGTTCACCAATACGGAGCTCGTCAATGGAGAAGGGTGGATTCAGGAAGGAGAAAACCGCTACGTATTCCAGGATGATTTTGGTGTCAACAGCGGTTTCCAAAGCGATTATACCCTCAGTTGGGAAAACGGTGCCTTGTCGATCACAAGAACAACGCAGAGTTTGGAAGTACAACTTGATCAAGATGAAACCTGGAATACGGGGGAAAATGGTATTGCAGGTGAAACGTTTTCTACTGGCAGCAACATCATGTTCGGTCAGTTTGCAGATGAAGCCTCAGCCCATACTGTTTCTTTAGGTGAAGATATCTTGGCACATATTATTGTCAACATTGGTACTGGTAAGACCCTGACGATTGCTCCGGGTGATGGGTATCAGTTAGTCGATGGTACGGTCAATGGTAATCCTTTCCAAACTTCTTTGGAGACGCAGAGTGGTACCACCATATTGACCGGATCCAACAATTACTCTGGCGGAACCATTCTCAAGAGCTATGGAAGCGGTGAAGAAGAAATCGCCTCAGAATTGGTCATCATGGAATCGGATTCCATCGGTAGTGGTAGCGTGACGTTTGCAGGAGGCAAATTGATCTACGGAATGGACGGGGATAGTTACGGCTCCATTGCTCAGGGAAATCAGATCCTGGTCAACGATGGATGCAATATTCTGGTCGATACGCAAAACAATAACGTGCGTTGGACTTCTGCCATATCATTAAATAACACCCATGGAATTGTGAAAGAGGGGAGTAGCTCGTTGGCTATGATGATCTCTGGAACGGAACTTAGTCATATTTCCCTACTTGATGGAACGTTGCAGCTCGACGGAACGCCCGCCCTCAATGTCAATAACATCAGCGTCTCGCTGGGAATGGAGTCCGTCAATTTGGGAGACTTCCAAAGTGAAGAGGCCGCAATCAGTGGGGTCACATTGGGAGCCTCTGAGTGGCAGGTCAGTTTGGGCTCTGATGTCGTGGATCAACTGATCCACCAATTGAGTAAAGGAGGCATCGTGAACATGGTCTTGGATCTCGCAGATTCTTTCTCCTCCGATACTCTCTTCAGTAGCGACTATATTTTGAAGGGAAATGACGGCCTGCGCTATGAAGTTGTGGGAACAGACATCCAGTCCGGAGATGTCACCCTTACTGTCAGTTCCAGGATGCATTTCGTGTCTAGTCTAGATGGTAATCTCATTTCAGATGGCAATTACGTAATTCAAGGTTATGATTCTCTCAGCTATGTCGGCGAAGACGCTCAAACGCTCGCTTGTAAGAGCGTTACCTTGGATAGTAATTTGAGGATCGAACTGGATGGGCGGGACGGACTTGATGCTACCAACGAAACCGGGTTGCTCGTCAATAAACTCCAGACTTCACAGGAAGGAGAAAATCAAGGCCAAATAGTTGATTTGGTGATTTTCAACTCCAATGCCGAAGAACGTGCCTTCATAACTTTGTCCAATAAACCTGAAGAAGAAACGGAGGCCAACTCCCATTTTAACGGAAATATCATCGTGCAAAATGCCCTTGATCTCGTGAAGAGCGGGGAGGGAACACTCACAGTAACAGGTACGATCAAAGGCGAAGATATCGATTTGAACATCCGGGAAGGTAAATTGAGTGTCGGTTCCTTAGACGTCGGCTCCATTCAGGGCGATGGTGTCCTGGAATTGACGGGTGACAATACCTTGGATTCCGAAGTGTTTGCTGACTACTCCTACGGTGGCACGATCCAGACAAGTGGCAATGCCCATGTCAGCTTCAATTTGGCTCAACATGCTCTGGAACTTGGATCGCTGGTCGTGGGGGAAGGGACTATCACGAGTGTCCTTATGGGGACGACGTCGCCGGTTAACGGTAACAACATATTGACCCTAAATGGTGAAAGCGTCGTCAATGGAACCTTGGAACTTGTGCTCAATACGATGGAGAATATTCCTAACCCCTTGCTCCATGTGGCAGAAGGTGCCAGCTTGACTTTCGGTGAAGAGTCGACGTTGAAACTGGATGGAACATCGGGACAACGTTATATCGCTGTAACCGATTCCCCGTTCAAAATGGTGATTGCCGACCGAGTCGACAATTGGATCGAGAACACGCCTGGCATTGAATTCGGCACCTTGTTCAACAAATACTACGACAACGAGGCTAGCCGGGTCTACCTTAATGACGCGGGACAACTCATCCTGGAAACTGTGGAAAACAAAGACGGTTTCTATGGAAACTCGACCTATAATCCTAATTTGGGAGAAATCAGCCGACTGGGTGGCGAGTTACTCGACTACGCGTTAATCACGCAAAACCCACAGTACTTGAATTCTGATAGCGTTCTGGCACAGGTGATGACGGAATTGGACCTCTTGCTTGATACTGGTAGCTCCTATTACAACCCGGGAGACGCGACCCGAATCCTTGCCTCGTTGGCAGGCAGCACGGTGACGGCTCTCGGCATGGCGCAGCGCGACTTGTTGCGCGACCAGATGGGCTGGATCCGCAACCGCACGCTGACGATGGGTGTCAGCCAATCGGTGATCAACGATGGCATGCCGTACTACAACATGTGGATCGAGGCAACGGGTAGCCACAGCGAATTGGATCAGGACGGTGAATTGTCTGGCTACGAAATCGATACGTGGGGCGGTACGTTCGGCGTGGATGTCGACCTGACGGAGAAACTGACGGTGGGCATGGCGATGACGGCTAACTACGGCGATCTGAATGCCACGGCCTCGGAAAGCGCTGAAGGGGATCTGGACAGTTATTACGTGAACCTGTTTGGTCGCTACCAGAGCGGGAAGTGGGCGCATACGTTGGTGTTGACAGGCAGCTGGAACGAAGCGTCGCTGACGCGTCGGGTAAACTACGGGACGGGCTCGTTTGAAACCAATGGCGACACGAGCGGCGTGGGTTGGGGAGCGATGTACGAAATGACGCGCGATATCAACCTGAATGAAGAAGGCAGCACGATCTTGCAGCCGTTGTTCAACCTGTCTGTGACCTCGACGAGCATGGATGGTTACGAAGAAAATGGGACGGGAGGCAATGCAGGGTTGCGAGTCGACGATCAGGAGCTGACGACGGGGACGGCTGCATTGGGTGCTCGAGTGTTAGGCTTGTTTGGCCAGAATCTATTTGGTCGTGACGTGCTTGGCGAAGTTCGCGTGAACGTGGCGCAGGACTTTGGCGACAACCAGAGCGAAGCTGGGGTTGGTTTTGTGGGAGTGCCCGGGTTCCAACGCACCGTGCGCGGAGCGGAGAGCGGAGAGACAGCGATCCAGGTAGGCGCCGGGTTGCACATGCCG
>CASFPZ010000056.1 GCA_949296365.1 uncultured Akkermansia sp.
AATTATAACATATAACGGACAGAATCATTTTGGGTTGTGACTTACTGATTTACAATCAATTAGGTAATATTTTCTGCCTTCTTACTGTCAAAGATGGGAGACACTTCATTTACACCAGCAGTTCCGTACAGTTATTGGCCCCCCCTTGCTTTGTCATGGGGTCTTATCCACTGCCCTACGTTTCATGTGGTTCTTATTTATTAGTTCAAAGATCACTTAATTTCTTTCAGACAATTTTTCATAGCGTACAGTTTGCTCTTAGCAATGATGAGCCACAACCAATTCCTGTTAGGATTTGTCCTCTTTTGATTCATATCGAGCATACAAAAAACCCTGCAAGCTAAGATCTTGCAGGGTTTTCAAAATGGTTACGGGAGCAGGATTCGAACCTGCGACCTTCAGGTTATGAGCCTGACGAGCTACCTGGCTGCTCCATCCCGCGATTGAAAAACCGTCTCGAAGAAGGCGAGAAGATTTATACACGAATATTGGATTAGGTCAAGCAATTTCATAAAAAATTTGATTTTTTTTTTATGGGATTCCCTTTGAAGAGTTCCAGAGACGATGGACAGTGACGATATCTGGAAGAGTTACAGGGCGAACCACACGGAATCCGACCATACCCCCATCCGTTAAGTACCAAAGGCTTTTAGGGTTTTGAGGGTCCTGCATATTCCATTCAATACGGCTTTTTTGTCTAGCAGAACAACGGAGACGATCAGGGTCATCATCCCAAGATCCGCCCTTGACGACATGTCCTGGTTGGCCAGGAATCAGCACGAGAGGATCTGTCAACATCCCTGATTGTCCTTGTTGTCCAGCCGACTGTAGATCAACATAAGTATCCAGCGTCCACTCGGCGACATTACCATGCATATCGAAGATTCCCCAGGCGTTTGGTTTTTTGGACGCAATTTTTTGATATCGGTCTTCAGAGTTGTTCCAATACCAAGCATAGTCGTCTAGCTGTTCTTCTGAATCGCCGTAACAATAAGCAGCCTCAGATCCTGCACGGCAAGCATATTCCCATTCAGCTTCAGTCGGCAAACGATAATAATGTCCGGTTTGAGCACTCAGCCACTCGCAAAACTTTGAAGCGGCATAATGAGACATAGCAATAGCCGGCATTCCCTGTTCATAACCATGTCCCATGCCTAAATTCATCGCAGTATATGGCGCCGTAGGTTGAGTTACAGCATCCCATAACTCATCATCGGGGCGCACTTCCATCAATACCCCAGCCTTCGATCGCGGTCGGCCATTCTCCATGAAAGCCGTGTAAAGCTCCCAGGGAATCTCCACTTTCGAAATCCAGAATGCACTTACTTTTACTCTTCGGGGTACACCCTCATCAGCCTTGCGGTAGGCTTGTGTTGTTGGACTCCCCATCAAGAATTCCCCGGCTGGTACAGGGACCATTTCCAGAGAGGCGCCCTGTGCGGCAGGCAAGATTTCTGTGTAAGGAACGAATGTTTTGCGTCCTTGTTGAGTAGCCAAAGCCTCATTGTCCGCACGTTTACTCATGCGTTCGTAAATCGCCTGAGTCGTTTCCCAAAGTTCTGGAGAAGGCAAGTCCGAAGGCACAGCCAATTCTACCGATATTTGACGTCTCCGTTCTGCTTCACGAGCCGCTTCTCGCTTCGCCCCCCACTGGGTTGATTCCATGATGCGCTCTGCCCTGTTGTCCAATGGGGCCACTACAGAAGCACGGCGATAAACTATCACCGCCAAGGCCATCAAAACGCTCAATATTGGAACTACAACAAAAATACGCATAAGCCCAAACTACCCGTCGCCCCTGATTCAGGGACGGCGGGGACCATTCATTTCAACATGAATTATTTACATCGTCATTCCACCATCGCAAGCAATCACCTGCCCGGTAATATAACGAGATTCATCAGAGGCCAAGAAAGCAGCTAACGATGCGATATCGTCCACTGTACCCTGTTCGCCCAATGGGATTTTTTCAAGGATCTTGTCCTTCAAATTTTCAGGGATAGCAGCTGACATCTCGGTAGAAATGAATCCAGGGGCAATAGCATTACAAGTCACCTTGCGCGGAGCAAATTCCAAAGCAAGCGACTTAGTCAACCCCAGTAATCCCGCCTTCGAAGCCGCATAATTAGCCTGGCCGACATTTCCAACGAGACCGATAACCGAACTCATATTGATAATGCGTCCGGCGGGCGATTTCAACAATACGCGCTGGAACGCCTTCACCATATTGAAGGCACTCTTCAAATTTGTCATTATCACCTGATCCCAATCTTCTTCCTTCATACGCAACATCAACGAGTCGCGCGTAATTCCCGCATTATTTACCAAAATGTCCACAGAGGGGAATTCCTTCAATACCGCTAGAGCCATCTCCTGTACCGCTTTGAAATCAGACACGTCACACGGAAAAGCTTTACACGACCCTGGGAATTCGCAATTGATTTCATCCGCCGCTCCCCCGCAACTGGATGGATTGCGGCTCACCAATACGACCTTGGCACCCTCTTTGGCCAAACGACGGGCAATTGCATTACCGATTCCGCGTCCGGCTCCTGTCACAACAGCTGTTTTTCCTGCAAATCTTTGCATGCTTCATTAATACCCCATTTTCAAGTTACCCGGCAAGCGGAAAATCGGCCTAGTCACAACTGTACAGATGTAATAATAAAATACTTTTACAAATCTCAACTTTGTTGTTTTGTTACAAAAGAATCCCACAAAAAAAACGAGGAGAGTCTGGTGGAGCCAGCCTTCTCCTCGCAGAATAAAACGTAATGATCAGAGCCAATTAATTGTCTCTGCGAATAATCTTGCCATCAGCTGCAATAGTCAGATCGTAATCGTCTCGGTTGTCTGCAATTTCTACTTTGTAACGCACAGCGTTACCTTCGGTGATTTCTTCAGCTTCCCGAATTCTTCCCTGTGGGACTTCTTTCAAAGCAGCATTTTTTACAACTTCTGGAACGGCCGAAACGTCAATATCACGGCAGACGTAGACAATTTTGCCATCCTGGGTTAAATGGACTTTATAATCGTATCCCTTCACTCTAAATTCGGCTTCATAGATTTGCCTAGAGCGTTTGAATTCCCATTCAATTGAGCCAGCTTCAGCATAAGTTGATTTGACGCTAGAGACCACATTGGCAGGAACTGAAGATTCTGGCATATCTTTAGTCATGCCAGGAATGGCCGCGAACGAGGCGACAGCTGTAAGTAAGAGGATTTTTCTCATAGGCATGTAAGAGTGCTCCAACTTAAAAACCGTTCAAAAAAATTCACTTAATTTGAGCCAGCTTGAACTGGGTTGGATTTCATTTGATTTACTTTTATTAACCCTCAATATTGCTTAATTACGACACAAACTAACTCTTCGAGAGGTACTCATTGTAGAGACGATGTCTAAGGAATTGTTAATCATCAATACAAACCATCTTTCCGTTAACCGAAACTGTTAATTTACACGTACCCTGACCGTTAACAGTCTGGATTTGGTAACGAACGTTTGAGCCTTCGGTAATTTTCAGAATCTTCTGTATCTGTTTTTGGGGATACCGCTTAACTAGGGTCTTTTGGACAACAAGAGGAAGATCCGAAAAATCGATATCATGGCACACATAGATGATTTTACCACGAGGTGTTAACTGAATATCATACTGATGTCCCTCCATCTGAAAGCTAGCATAATACGTCTGCTTAAAACGCTTGTAACGTTTAACACGTTTATAATTCCAATCGATGGGGCCAGTATTCGCATAAGCTGATTTGAGGCTAGAAGAAACGACAGACGGAACTTCATCTTCAGCTATATCTCCAGACATTCCTGGAAGAACAGCCAACATAGAAACCATACCATAAACAAATAATTTGTTCATACTCTCGTGAGATTCTTCACCATCCGAATTCGTTCATCTTATTTCATCGTCCGAAGGACTTTGTTGTAACGGCAGGAAATGGGAAGGTTTATTAAGCTTATTTTTGCCAAAGTAAAAGCACAAAAGATAAAATAAATGGGGTTGTTTCAAATCCGCTGGTAAAAGCATTGTCATAGTTTGAGGAAGAGATAGGGGACATTGGAGAGTCCACAGGCCTTAACATAACCGGCTACGGTCATTGAAAATATTAAGAAAACTTAATTAATTTTGGATATTGAGATAGGGTTACATTGACGTTGCTAGACCGTTGCAACACGACAAAAAGACAAGGCAACCAGAAACCTGATTGCCTTGTCGTATTTATGGTTTTGCTCTATTCATAGCACCCGATTGGGATATGCTTATGGCCACAAGTTGATCGTCATCAAGATCGATCTTACCTGCGGCAACCAAGGACCTAATCAATCCGGGATCACAAGTCAAGTTTTTTTTAGGGGCATATTGTATGATCCTGTTTTTTTTTATCGATTTCTCCATGACACTGGCATAGGAGAAGGTGAGGAAGCGCTCGATACAACAATTCCGTCGTCCGTGAGATTGCTTAGATTTCGTTAGGGGGGAGGATGAATTTAAACCGTTCGAGGCCATGCTGAGTACATTCTTGCCAGAGTTGTTTTTCGTAGGAAGCCGTCATAGCGCGACGTTCGTCCTCGTTCATTCTCTCAAACTGCTCCATACCAACATTCCGGACAATTAGCATATCAGCCATTCTCGTTACCAATTCTTCCCAAAACAAAGAGTCTCTATACTCATTCAAAATATCACCTGGGAATGAAGTATTTACATAATCTTCGGCAAGAGAAAAGCTTCGTTCTTCTGGGATATAATTCACATGTTGATCGCCATCTGGTAATTGTTGCGCAGATTTAAGGATAGAATCAGACAACTTCTTCCATTGCCGGAAAAGAAGCGGGCTTTGTTCTCCAGCTTCTTCGGCTACAACCATGGCGACCCAAACCATGTCGGCCAAGAGAGCCAATTCCTCACCAGTCAATTTCAACGATATATTCATGGCCGACACATAGACCTCTGCCTTAGATCAAACCAAGTTTCATTTTGCCCTCTTCGCTGACCATATCCTGATTCCAGGGCGGATCCCATACCATATCGACATCAGCAGATTCCACGCCATCTAATGCCTCGACGCGTTCACGAGCTTCTTCCATCAAATGGGGGCCCATACCACATCCAGGCGCCGTCAACGTCATTTTAATCGCTACATGATAGAGGCCATTTTCCAATCGAGTCGTTACAATATCGTATATTAGCCCCAAATTGACAATATCGACAGGGATCTCGGGGTCATAGATACATTTCAAGGTTTCCCAAATTTGGTCTTCCAATCCGATCGCTCTGGTTGGGGAGCCATTTGTTGGGTTCTCTACTTTTTCAGTTATACCCAGAGCATCGCCATCTTCTCGTGCAATTCGCATCAGCCCAGAATCCGAAGCCACCGTAAACGAACTACCCAACATTTGCGTGATATAGACACGCGTTCCTGCGGCAAGTTCCACTCGGTTTCCACTAGGGATCTGAACCCCAGTCACGTCCCTGACTAATTCAACCACCTGGTTCAACATAATTTGGCGAGGAGAAGATGCCGCATCTTCAGCCAAATGACAACAGAGATTTCGTACATAATTAGAGTCAATTGGTAAAACTTATGAGATAAAATCCAGTTTTGGACTTGCCAAAGTTTTGATCCGTGGTAGTCTTTTGCCTCCTATTTACCCTCCGTGTGGTACGGAGTTCATCTAACTGCAAGCAAAATTAACCACTATGGCACGTCTTTTCGGTACAGAAATACCAAACGAGAAGCGTATCGAGGCGTCCCTTCCCTACATTTATGGGATTGGGCGGCCGACCGCAAAGAAGATCCTGGAACAAGCAGGAATCGATCCCGACATTCGTACGGGGCAGCTGACCGATGAACAATTGACCAAAATTGTTCAGGCTATTACTTCGAACGGCATCCTCATCGAAGGCGATTTACGCCGCGATAAGCAAGCCGACCTCAAACGGTTAACCTCTATTAACTGTTACCGTGGCATTCGCCACCGTAAAGGGCTGCCAGTTCGCGGGCAGCGCACCAGCACCAATGCCCGTACACGCAAGGGCAAGAAGAAGACTGTTGGCGCACAGGCCAAGAAGAAGTAATCTCCCTGTTTATCCATTTTTTATCTGATCAATTCTTATTATGGCTGAAGAAAACGTCAAGGAAACTGTCGAAGAAGTATCGGCTGCTGTATCCGAAGAAATTGCCACGCCTGTTGCAGAAGAAAGGAAGACCGAAGTTCGTCGCGATATTTTCGCGGAAATTGGTCTTGACGACAGTAATGAGCAAGTCAGCATTCGCAAGGCTAAAGGAAGCAAAAACATCACCAAGGGAATTGTGCATGTTTCCTCTACATTCAATAACACCGTTGTCAGTGTTACCGATGAACGCGGCAATGTAATTGGTTGGTCCTCGGCTGGTAAAATGGGCTTCAAGGGTTCGCGAAAGAGTACAGCTTACGCTGGACAGGTTGTCAGCCAGGATGCCTGCCGCCAAGCAATGGGCCATGGGCTCCGCGAAGTTGAAATTCGCGTCAAAGGGCCAGGTTCCGGGCGAGAATCTGCTGTTCGTGCCGTACAGGCAATTGGGCTTGAGATCAAGTCGATCAAAGACGTTACGCCGATTCCGCACAATGGTTGCCGCCCGCCAAAGGCACGTCGTGTCTAATTGTTATATTCTAACGGCATTGTTCAATTTTTAGATTTAGAAAGATTATACATCATGGCTCGTTATACAGGACCCCGCGATAAAGTATCCCGCCGCTTTGGCATCGCGCTTTTTGGACCTAGCAAGGCTCTTGACCGTCGACCCTTTCCTCCGGGGCAGCACGGCATGCGCGCTGGCCGCAAGAAAAAATCCGATTACGGAATGATGCTAGCTGAAAAGCAAAAGCTTCGTTTCCAATATGGCATTCTCGAAGGTCAATTCAGAAAGTATTATGAAGAAGCGGCACGTCGTCGAGGCGTTACCGGCGACATTCTTCTGCAGCTTCTTGAGCTTCGTCTTGACAACATCGTCTATCGTCTTGGTTTCAGCAACACCCGTGCGGGCGCACGCCAGCTTGTTAGTCACGGACACATCACGGTCAATGGCAAGCGAGTAAATATTGCATCATACAGTTGCCGTCCTGGGGATACTGTTGGGGTTTCGACAAAAGAATCCTCTCAGCAGCTTGTTTCTCGCAATCTCGATTTAACCCAGGCAGTTATTGTTCCTGATTGGTTGGATCGCGATACCGACAAATTGACTGGCAAGATAGCCCGTATTCCTTCTCGAGAAGAAATCAACCCGATTGTCAACGAACAGATGATTGTGGAATTCTACTCTCGTTAATAAGGCACTGCATACTGTTAGTTTTTTACAAGAGATTGTACTATTTTCAAGGTCGCTTCATTGTCGAAGCGGCCTTTTTTATAGTTTTTTTGTTTTAGACATTATTTTTCAATTTATACAGATGAGCCAACCAACAACGCCCCGAAGGAATTTAGCACTTTTTGACATGGATGGCACTTTGTTAGCATGGGATACGCAAGTGTTATTTGCCGGGTTTGTATGTGCTCGGCAACCATGGCGACGCCTCTTGTTTTTACCCTTTTTGTTCATGTTGCCGCTTATTCCACTACACATGATCAGCAAAACACTGATGAAACGCTTGTTTTTAGGTTACCTCAAGGGGTTAACTCCCGATCGTTTAGAGCAACTCAGCCGTCATTTTGCCCAAGTGATTGTAACCAGGTTTATGTTTCCCGAAGTAATTGATCGCCTACGTCAACACCAGAGACAGGGAGACCTCTGTGTCCTGGCAACGGCCTCTCCAGATTTTTATGCCAAGTTCATTGGTCTAGAACTGGGTTTCGACTACACAATGGCAACCCAGGTAAAAATAACGGCGCCACAAATGCCGCTTTGTCCAGCCCTGCCGCAAGGTAACCACAAAGGGTCCCGGAAAGTATCTAATTTCAAGCGAATTGGTATTTTGGACCACACAGGCCCAATCATCATCACGGCCTACTCCGACAGTTCTGCCGACTTGCCCATGCTCAATCTGGCCACCCAAAAAGTTCTTATCAATCCCTCGAGCAAACTTCGATCCCTCCTGCCTCCCTCTGACCACATTGAAATTATAACAACACCTCTTCCCTGGAAAAACTCTTTTGGAAAAATTATGACAACAGTCAAATTCCTTTTAGGACTTGGGAAATTTCAAAGATTTTTTCTCTAAAGTTAAACTTCAAATTGAACATATCCTAATTTTTTTCTTTACAATTTCGTTTCAAAGATTATGTTGATTGACATAGGAGTTCAGCTATAATTCCAGTTTTTTACTAGGAAATTGAGTGAACTGCCTCATACAGTAATAAACAACATCATCAGGAACGAGTATGAAAACTAAGCTCATCATATCGACTGCTCTCGCAGCAGCCACCCTGACAGGCATAGCCCTGGCAGGAACCAAGCCGCAGGTACAAACTGTTGCTCCGGTTGCTCCAGTGGAACCCATCCAAGCTCCTGCCGCGCAGAAGGCATTTAGTGCTGATTTTAGCGTTGGATATTCCACTAATTATGATTTCCGCGGTCTAATCCTCAGAACCTCTGATGGAGAAAACATGACTCCTATCAAGTTAGATACTCGCACGAGATTAACTGATAAACTCGACCTGACAGCAGGTCTCTCCTACAAGGCTCTTTGGAATCGGGATGTTCTTCAGGACAACGAATTCAACTTCAACCTTGGGCTTGACGCCAAGTGCGTAGATGGTTTGACTAGCCGCATTGGATATGACCTTTACCAGGGTGGGTTTCCTGGGCTTGTTTCTAAAGTCTGGGAAGGGAATCATTCTACGTCGCATGAAGTCATGGTCGGTTTTCAATATGATTTTGACCCAGTCGGGATCAAAGGGCTCTTCATGGGCGCTAATGCTCACTATGCCTTTTCGGGTGTAACAGGTTGGTGGTTTGATGTTACAGTCGGTTACAAGAAGCAGATTACGGAGAAATTGGCAGGTATTATCTCAGCTACATGGTGGTCTACCTCTAGCTACTTTGACGCCAAGATGCCTTGGGCTGCTAATGGTTCTCAGTCCTATTCCCTGAATTTACAGTTGCCGTATCAGGTCTGCAAGAATGTCACCTTCACACCATTTGTCAGCGGTGTTTGGTTAGGCAACGGCAGCATGAGTAAGGGTTACGGCTACTATGGTTCCAGCATTTATCGTAACTTTACCTTGGTTGCAGGTGCAGGTCTGACCTACTCCTTCTAAATCCGTTACTACTGCATCACCACACAGCAATACCAGTGCATAATGTTTCGGCAACCGTACAGGCCATCTGTACGGTTGTTTTTTTGTAAATTTGTAGTTTGGGGAAACAGGGAGAGGATTGACCACCTACAGCCGCAGAGAGTCAGGGAGAGAAGGCATAGCACCTTGTTGGGAACAGACGTATGCAGAAACCTCTGTAGCGAGGCAATGAGCTTCATCCAGAGAAGCACCGCGCACCATTGAGGCGATGAAGGCCGCAGTAAAAGAATCCCCAGCGCCAACAGTATCAACCACCTCCACGGGAAGAGTTTTTCTAAACAAGACGTGTCGATCGGTTACGACATAACTACCCAGGCTGCCACAGGTCAAGACCACAATATTGATGTCATATTTCTTTAACAAGGTTTGACAACAACATATTTCATCTCCACTAGAGTTACACCTCAACATCGAGCCAATGAGGCGTAGTTCTTCGTCATTAATTTTAAGAATGTTGCATTGTTTTAAAGACTGGATGACGACATTTTCATTGTAATAATGTTGTCTTAAGTTGACATCGAAAACCCGGTAATACCCAGGGTCTGTCGGCATCGAATCCAGGAAACGAAGGATTGTTTTACGAGACACCGAGGAACGTTGCGCCAATGTACCAAAACAAACAGCTCGGGTTCGATGGGCCAATGCCTCCACCTCCTGCGTAAAAGGAATGTAATCCCATGCCACACCTTCGTTTATTTGATATTGAGGGATACCAGTTGAATTCAATTCGACCTTTACAGTCCCTGTCGGATAAGGAACGACAGCAGCATAGACACTCAAATTTTTTTTATGAAAACATTCGATTAACTCACGCCCCAAGTCGTCATTTCCGATGGCGCTCACGACCTGGCTAGCCATTCCCTGTTGGGCCATGTGGTAAGCAAAATTGGCAGGGGCTCCCCCCATTTTCTTTTCATTAGGAAAAACATCCCACAGAATTTCCCCTATACCGACAACGACTTCCGGTTTGTCTTTCCAGTCATGCGATGTTTCCATAAAGTTGACTATTTCTGGGCGAGTTTATCACCTTTTTCTATGGATTCAGCAATAGTAGACGTCATAATCAACAACAGAAAGATACATTTATTCCAGTGAAAATCCTAGAATTTGATTCGTATTGAATTACGACCATCAGCAAACGCAGATTGTACAAAAATTCAGAGAAGCCAGGTTAGTTTACATGAATTCAACAGTCAAAGGCCTGTTAGATGATTACCTCACACAGTCACATACGTTCTCCCAATTGACTCCCAATGGAATTTTCTATTGGCGATCTGTCCAATATCCTCAAACCTAGAAAACTTACCGCCGCGCAACGATTTTCTAATTTTAGGGAACGTTCTGTCAACCATGATAGGATCTCTTTTTTTTACCGTTTATTTTAATACCAACACAAACTTCCCCGATGAAAAATATAGTATTTACCTCATTGTTTGCACTATCTATTACTCTCGTTGCGCCAGTTCACGCTAATAATCCGGCTCTCAACAAATTGAGAGAGCCCACAACACTCAAGCCAGAACCCCAAAAACGGGATTACCCCTCGTACGATTGGGCCGTACGCCACCAGACCATTCTCGACCGGCACAAACAATTCAAACCAGAATATGTCTACATCGGCGATTCAATCGTTCATCATTGGGGCGGAGAACCTGTCGATGGATTCAGCCAAGACGGGAAGCTTTCCTGGAACCGCCTGTTTGGCCAACACAAGGTCACCAATATGGGATTCGGATTCGACTATGTCGACAATGTTTACTATCGCATCCAGCAAGGAGAATTAGCAGGATGTTCACCCCGTGTCATCATCCTCATGATCGGCACCAATAATATTGGGCATCGCAAGGATTCAGCAAGGACCTGTGCCAACAACACCAAAGCCCTCATCAAATTGCTCCGGCATACCAATCCCAATTCCAAAATTCTCTTACTAGGTATCCTCCCACGCCGCGAAAAGCAACTAGCACCAGTCATCACAGAAACCAATAAACTTTTAGAACATCTGCAAGATAAAAAGCACATTTTCTTTGCCAACCCCGGGCTAGATCTCCAAGGCGAAACTCCTGGGATCATTCGACCTACATGTACCATTGATGGAGTACATTTAAGTCCGACCGGATATGCCATTTTAGGAGATGCAGTTGCTAGTCAGTTAAGCCGGATCGATCCTGATTTCAAAGGAGGCAAAACAGCTCGCCCTTCAACCATAGACGGCGTACCGCCAGAACAAGTTCAGTTAGCCTGTATCGGAGATTCCATTACAGATAATTACAGGAAAGCCAAGCCACCTTACGAAGATTTCCAACCCATTTGGAAAGAATTTTACGAGCCCTACAAAGCCATCAATT
The DNA here is from genome assembly GCA_949296365.1 of uncultured Akkermansia sp. Taxonomy (GTDB): domain Bacteria; phylum Verrucomicrobiota; class Verrucomicrobiia; order Verrucomicrobiales; family Akkermansiaceae; genus Akkermansia. The sequence goes on from CASFPZ010000056.1 coordinate 11,636, forward strand.
TAGGAGTTAGTGGAGACTCGACAGATCTTGTTCTGGGGCGAATAGGCAACCAAGGAATTCTCGATCATATTTCGCCAAAAGTCGTTCAAATCATGATAGGCACCAACGATACCTCTTATGGGGCCACCGTCGAAGAAACAGTTCACGGGATTCAACGAGTCGTCCAAAAAGTTCAAGAGAAACAACCCCAAGCCCATATTCTATTACTTGGCATCCTGCCTAATCACATTCATAACTGGCACACGAAGGCAGCAGCCTATCCCGACAAAAAAATGGCTATGGACATGGAAATCAACGATACCCTGGCGCGTCTCTACAAACGCGATCGCCAAGTCACATTCTTAGATCTCCGCCAGGTATTTCTGAAGCCAGACGGCAGCCTCAACGAGGCCTTGTTCTATGATCCACAAATTGTTATTATCAATGGTAAAAAGGCAGGACCCCTGCATCCATCTTCAGAAGGGCAGCGGCGCATGGCAGAAGCTATTCATCCTATTCTTGAACGATTGATGAAAAAATAATAATTTTTCATTTTATTTCCTATACATCCGGGCAGTTCATGCAAATAAACTATGATCAGGACAACATGAATTCAAAATATTGTCTTGAACTTTATTAATCTTATGAAATAATACTTCGCATGGAACAAGAAGAAGATCAAAGTAGTTTTAAGCAGGAAGTCAAGCAATGGATCAAAAGCCAAGGGTTCGATTACAAGTGGATTGCAGACCAATGCGGCGTTTCTGAAATTACTGTTCGTAACTGGATGTCGCAAAAGAATATTCCAACACTTAAGCGGCAATTGATTCAGCGTCTCATGAACCAGTTGCCGGATCATGGTCATATGTCCATTTCAGAAACACCAGTCGGTGTTCAGGTCAATACCGCGTTGTCTCTGCATATTACCCTATCTCCAGAAATTTATGGGCAGCTTCAAAACAAGGCTGAATCATTGGGTATTCCTCTTGTTGATCTGGTGGCTTCAGCCATCTCCAATCTAGCTAAGAATTCTCCGATCCAATCCTTAAAATCCCAGAAAATTATTCTTCCTCGTCAATAATGGTTGCAGTTTATTGCTGACCGAGCATAATAAACTCATTACCTCAATAGTAAATCAACAATAATGGTTCTCATGATTCATGGGAACCATTCTTCTTTTTAGAAAGATATGAACTATTCACTGTCATCACGTCGAGATTTTATAAAAATCCTAGGGTTTAGCGCTTTAAGTTCACTAACAGCTAACCCGCTTGTTGCTGCACAGCAGCCATCATCATCAGGGAGCATTACCCTAGGCATCATTACCGATGTTCATGCTGATTTGCAACCTGATGCGGAGAAAAGACTTTCTGTTTTTATCCAATATTGCAAGAAGTTACGTCCCGATTTTATCATTCAACTAGGCGATCTACATCATGGTTCCAGCATGGAGAAAATGTTGAAGATTTGGGATCAGTTTCCCGGAGATAAATTCCACGTTTTAGGCAACCATGACATGGATCACAAGACGAAAGACGAAGTCGTTTTTGCTCAACACATGCCTGGGCCATATTATTCTTTTGACCGAGGAGCATATCATTTTATCGTTCTCGATGCCAATCATTTCATGAAAAATGGGAAAATGTACGACAATGCCAATGGCAACTATTACAAGGCCGATCAGCGCGACATGGTCAGCCCAGAAGAGCTTGAATGGCTACGCGATGAATTACGCCGTACGGAGAAGCCCGTTATCATCTTTTCTCACGAGGCGTTTGATGATGTCTGGCAAGGCAAGACATCTCCGAGCAAAATGGATGTTCGAAAAATCATTCGCGAGGCTAATGCTGCACATTCCGGCAAAGTTATCGCCTGCATTTGCGGTCACCACCATGTTGATCACCATATGGTCATAGAAAACGTTCACTATTTCCAAATCAATAGCGCCTCCTACTATTGGGTTGAAGAATCAAATCGATTTTCTAACGGCCACATGGCTGAATATAAAGACCCGCTCTTTGCCTTGATTACGCTCGACCCTAACAAACGTACCATCACCATCAAAGGGACAACGAGTTCCTTCCTTCCCCCCGCCCCTACCCCGGCGACCTATCCTCAAGCCCATCGTCTCTTTCCCGGCATCAAATCAAGAGAGGTCTCTTATTAACCGTAAAATTATACGTGGGGTCTGGTAATTTTCAATTCTTCCCACAGTAAATTTTGTTTCATTCGGCACACATAGATGATTGACGGCAGGCCTTTTCTACCGTCAATCATTTTCAATCTGCATAGAAACTATTCTTTAATTGAGCTACAACATCCAGTGTGTTTATAGGGGAAGAGAAAGAGCATGGGGTGAAACTTCTAGTCTCTAAATTCGAGACGGAAATTCATCATTCTGCTCAAAATGAGCAAGATTATACCAGTGCCAATCCAGCCTACAATGATAGAGTCAATATAGGACACAACCGAACGGTCCTCGAGTTTATCCTGTAAAAAGATTTCTGTTCGTTCGCTAGCTTTTTCTTTGATTTTGTTTATAGCAGCAGTTCGGGCTTCCTGTTTGGCTTGGGTCATTTCCTCTTCATCAATATCGGCGTCTCGCTGAAGAATTTCAAAATCGATCTGAGGTTCCGTTAAAATCGTAACCTCTTTCTCCAAATTCTGAATAGGTTCTATCTTTAAATCACCATTTTCCTTAATTGTGAGAGTAATTCTCTTTCCCGCCAAATCAACTTCAGCCTGAGCGGAAGCACGAACATTTGACTTCACAAAATCCCTGAAAGGAGGGAAAAAATCCTCGTAGGTGTGAGAGAAATTGACAGAATCTTCATAGGGGATCTTCAGCGACCTATTAACGTCAACAACAAATACTTCTCACGTTGAAGAGGGGCGTTGATGATGAATCACCCCGACCTCTTCCTGTATTGTTTCAGCAATTCGTTCCGTAGGATCATCCATCACATTGTTTACAATCACAGAAAGTATGGCAACGATCACCCCATATGCAACCATAAGCAACGGGAGCTCTGACCTTTTGAAAATAATTTTCTTACAGAGTTTGGGCACGTTCGTACGTTTCGAATATTCGATACATAACATAGCTTTGGAGCGCCACCAAACCCCACCAAATCCACATTTCCATGGAAGAAGATTGGTTGTCACACTACTGTCCACTAAAAATGGACAAGGTTAAAAATTACATAAATTCAGTTCACTTGAGCCATATAGGTCTTTGACATTTTTGAAATTCGATTTGTCGAATAAATCACGAAGCTGTGTTTTGTCAGTCAGCGAGATTC
>CASFPZ010000057.1 GCA_949296365.1 uncultured Akkermansia sp.
TAACATATAACGGACAGAATCATTTTGGGTTGTGACTTACTGATTTACAATCAATTAGGTAATATTTTCTGCCTTCTTACTGTCAAAGATGGGAAAACGTAGGAATGAAGAAATACAAAAATTGAGAGAGGAAGCAGGCAGATTGTGGACAGAGGCATGGGAGGGGTTGCGTGCTCACTAAATGCTTGATGAGGCTAAACGCCCCCGACTCTACCATACCGACATTATGATGTCATGTCTTTGATTATAGGTGGTAGTTGGGTACCGTTGGGGACTGATTTAGGCTTGATCCGGAAGGGAATGTCAACAATCCATAGAACGTGTAGAATACGACGGCGGAGGTCTAAGTGACTGGTAGGCATTTCCAGACGCTGGGAATTGGCCGGGTTGGGAATTAGGATGGTTTGGAAGATTGGTCTTCTGATTGGGGGGAGGCGGATTGTTCGCTGACGGGTGAATCGGCAACAGGTTCTTCAAAAGATTCATCTTCTTCGTCCTCGATATAAGCGCTTTCTTTTTTCGGGCGGAACATCCAGATGAGAAGGAGTGCTAAACAAATGTACCCGGCGATTTGGCGAGTGAGACTGAGAGGCTCTTCTTTTTTTTGATCGCTTTTGCCGTTGGTAGCAGTTGATTCTTCTTGAAAAGAAACTGAAGGTTGGACAGGATCAGCCCAACATGGAGGGGAAAGGAGAAGAATCCAGTAAAACGCGGCGCTACACAAAAACAACGACCTTTTCATGAATTGATAAACTTCATCGTATGATAACTTCCAACAGACGCAACAGCGAAATACGTGCGCAAGGAATCAAGGGCTCTGTATGGTTGTCAATGAAGTCATCGTAAAAGGAAGACGTTGTCCAAGATGGATAACCCCTCAAAAGTAAATTTTGTGAGGAATTAAATAGTTTGACGTTTTTTCAGAATCCAGAAAAGAGAAATGAGTGTGAGAAGTGTTACGACTGTAACAGGGTGAGAGACCAGGGATATAGAGCGGAGACGTTGGGAAGGCGGAGGTATTTGGCGCAAGATATTGTCAATGGAGGCATTAGCAACTTGATCGGGGGAAAGTACAATTCCTCCGGTGATGGAAGCCATATCTTGCATGAGGGTGGGGTTCGCTGGTTCGTCTGGAATTTCGCGAGATTGGTTCGAGGTTTCTACAACGATGGTTTGTGGACTTTCTGGCGCATCGGCACAGAAAGCCTTGATGGTCCAGGCCCCAGGAGTAGTCAGAGTAAGTTGAGCTTGGTAGGTCCCCCAGGTATGGTCGATGGGTTTGAATTGGATTCGGTGGACTGTTTTATTGGGGTTGGTGATATCGGCAAGGACGGTCCCATCGGTGTAGGGTGAACCAGACGTGTCAGAAGCGAGAACCGTCAGCCGAATGGTGTCGCCGACGTTGGGGTGTTCTGGCGAAGAAATGAGATGAAGGCGTGAATTGGCGGCCATATGGCGGCGGTAACTCATCCACCGGGCAACTTGGCGCCAGAAACGGTAATGGTATTTGTCTTCAACACCTCGCCGCCAACGCCAGACGGCATCTGTACCCATGAAGAGGACTTTACCGGCGCCTGCTGGTTGTGCAACAAGCAATGGCAAGCGGCCTGAAGAATTAGTGGCTGATTCGTGGACGGCCAATACTTGAGCTCCGGCCTTGGCTCGCAAGACTGGGGCATACCAGTAGAACCCAGGGAGTTCTTTCCAGATGCTTTCATTGCTAGTGGGCTCGTCTACTAGTTGAGTCAGGAGAGATCGTTTGCCTTCTGGAGTAAGGACGAGTGCGGAAGGCACGGTTTGCCGGACCCCTTGAGGATGTGAGGTATCAAGAAGTACGGGCATGAGATCTTTGAGGGGAGATTGCAATAGGTCCATTTGCTTGCCGAGAGGACCTGGCATGAGAATGAGCCCGACAGCACGTTGTTCAATAAGTCCCTTGATGAGTTCTGCCTGTTTTAGCGTTAGTCCGCGATCTCCCAAACCTATGTCGCCTAGGAAAATGACATCGTATGAGGCTAGTTCGTGCATGCTCTCCGGGAAACGTTCCAGGTAATTATTCCCATGCCCCACTCGGGACATTCCCGGTAAGAACAAGAGAGTGTGGACTTCAACAGCTGGATCGCGAGACAAAGCATTGCGGATAAAACGATATTCCCAACGCGGCAACGAGTCGACGACTAAGCATTTAATAGTTTCTTGACGTCCGTTCAGGACGATGTCAGTCGAATTGTTCCCCCAATCGGATTCTCCCGGGATAGAGGAGACTTCTAATCGCAGATTTTCTGGACCATTCTTGGTAACTTTCCATGGCAACATTCCTTCGTGGCGTTCTCCGGGCCCTAGGGTGATTCGGGATTCGACTGTTTTGCCAGAGTCGAGTGAGGTTAGTTTCAGAGTAAGATCGGCTGCGTTGAGCATTGTGTTCTCTAACGTATATAGGATCTGGACTAGTTCGCTTACAACGCCAAATTCAGGAGGAACGACTCGGGTGAGCCGGATATCAGGCAAAGGGCGTTCTGAACCAACCGGTATTGCTATGAACGGGATACCAGCTTCTCGTAGTTTTTGGGCAGCAACAAGAGGTTGCCCTGTGCCATTGTGGCATCCGTCAGAAATCATAACAATGGCACGAATCTTGTCGGGGTTGGAAAGATATTCTTCGATGGAACGGGCTAAATCGGTACAGGCATCTCGTTGATCGTTAAAAGATTGAGGATTGGCGAATTCGATGAGAGAGAGTTGAGGGTTGGCGGACAGAAGGTGTTGGGCTGATTGGCGGGCGACAGAGAGGCGCGTGATTGTTTGTCCTGAGCTGAGGACGATATCGCGCGTTTGCATGGAGGCTGAGGTGTCGACGAGGACTGGAATCTCTGTTCGCTCGACCGTGGGTAACTGAACAATCCATTCTGGAGACAAGAGAAGGAAAGCCATCAACAGTAAAATGAGGAATCGAAGAGTCTCTAACAAAAGAAACCTAGGGGATGAACCCTGGTTTTCCCAGGAGATCACAGCGATGAAGACTGCCAGGGCTACGACAACGATGGCTGAAATCAGCGAAAAGGGATCTGTCTGGAAAACAAGGCTCATGATTCTCGGTGTTGTTGCTGACCCTGGAGAAAGGCTTGGGGGTATGCAGAGAGTTGCAAGAAAGCTTCGGCGAGGAAACAAAGGATGCTGAAAATCAGAAACGGAGTTTGCCAATTAAATACGGCTGTTTCTCGACTCGATTCGACATGGAGAGGGGTCATTGGGAGTTCACGAAAGAGTTGCTGTAAAGTTGTATCACTGAGTTGAACTGGGGAGGATTCACCGACCGGGACATTAGCACAGAACAGACGATTACGTTGGCGGTAAACCCCTGCTGAGGAAAGGGGCGACGATGAATGCGAAGTATCAGAATCAACCCGGATGACTGGTGTCCCGGGAAGCAAGGAAAGCGCATCGACTGGTTTACCGGCTTCAAATGATGAAGGTACGGATAAACGTTGAGATCCCTGTAGTATGAGGCGGTTTAGCAAGGGTATCATTAAATGGCCATCTGCTAGGTTAGACCATGAATAGACGGGTAGGGTGTTGAGATACCAAGCTCCCCCATGGCCAAAAGCCCGAAATAACAAAGCTGGCTTGTCGTCTTGCCACTGTGCATAGGCTGTACCTGCCCCCAGGAAAGGAACTCGAATGATAGCCCGGATTTGATCGACAGGTATGGGAATGTTGTTTTGGGCGTCTTTCAGGGGGCCTTCTTGGTGATTCCACGATTGTAGGTTAAACCACGTTCCTTCTGCCGCATGTTCTTGTTGGTTCGAATACGCTTGCAGGGAGGGTGGTGGACTTGATAAAGTGGCTTCATGTGGCTCCATAGAAGGCAAGAACAAGGCTTGTCCACCTCGCTTGAGGAAGGTCATGAGGTCTGAAAATTGTTGGCCGACTGGCAGGGCTCCTTGCCAGACTACCAGAGAAACGTCATCGAGAAACAGGGCGCCAGCTTGCACATGGCGGCAATCGGCGCGGAATGTATCCCTGGGTAACCCTGGCGGGGCTGCCATGTTGCTCAAAGTTTGTTCCAATTCCTGTTGCTCTGCGCGAATGAGGACATGGGCGACAGGGAGTGGGGCAAATACAAAATAAGCGACATTGTCTCGCACTAGGGAATCGTCTGGTAACCGAATTGATCCGTAACCTTGGTGGGTGTCTGGTGGCAGAGGAATGTGCCGAATAAATCGGGTCGTTACTCCTGGAAAATCGACGGAGATCGATCTGGTGTTGCCATTGATGGAGACTTCTAGCTTGCAAGTTTCCGGACTTAGATTACTGGCGGGGGATGATTGCTCAATTGAGAATTCAATTTCAAGAGCTTGCGGTCGAGGCTCGGCGCGATGAATGCGGATGGCTCGGTTGACAGAATGGCGGTTGCGGAGAGAGAGAACGCGGAGCGATGGTGCGACGGGCATCGCTAAAAGAGCGGAACGAACTTGTTGCCATCGGGGAGAATGCGGTTGCCAATCAGGTTCCTGCATGTCAGAGACGATCCATATTTCAGTTTTTCCTGCTGGACTGTTTTGGATGAACTGGGCTGTTCGTGCCATGAGGTCTGGCCAATCGGCTTGAGTATCAGTGGTGGATGGTAGGGCGTGTTTGAGCCACTCTTCCGGTGTGGGAACCGGTCGTATGTCGCGTTCAACCGAATCCAAAACAAATACCTGGGTGTTAGGACAGGCCAAGAGAGCTTGTGTGAGTATGGGGATGACTGTGTCGCGATGAGAATGGAGACCATCGGGACGATGGGCCATCGAGGCTGAGCGATCCAAAAGCAAAATAATACGTTGGACTCCAGAAGATCGTAACCCGAGAATCGGCGATGAAACGGGCTTACTCATGGCTAATACTAAGAAGAGAATACAGAGAACTCGTAAAAATAGTTGTAGAAAATCGCGCAAACGTTGTCTCCCGCTGGAGTCGTGCGTCGCCTGGAAAAGAAATCGCAAACTCGGCCAAGGAACTGAACGATGGCGCCAACGATTAACTAGATGCAGCAACACTGGTAACCCAGAAGCTAGCAGAGCCCAAAGCAACCATGGCTCGGTGAATGTCATGCAGAGAAGGAAAGTCAGCGGGATAAAGGCGGAAACGGGGATTGGGACCCCAACAATTGATCTAGCAAACACAAGACCATGAGACCAGATTGCTGGAACGAGTCTGTCGATAATAAGTCGACGTTGTCGTAGGTGGTGTGCCACCATTCTCCATCGCTAAAGTCGTCGATGATATTGAGGGCCGGAATCCCCCGTTGCTGGAAAGGCATATGGTCGTCGACAATTGTCATCGTCGAGATGCCCCAGATGGATTCAGAAAAATGAAGCTGGCTGATGGCCTGAGAATAGCAACGGTAGAGGTCTGCTGAAGTGTCGCACGGAATGCGGATTTTCATGTTTTGGCGACCTACCATATCTAGGTTGATGACCCATTGGGGTTCACGCCCCACCATAGTGCTCGCATAATGGCGCGAGCCATAAAGTCCGTCTTCAGGAGTAATGTGTTCTCCAAAACTTTCTTCTCCGTCGAAGAAGACTAGTTCGATGGCTTGGGCCTGTTCGGGCTTGCGGGATAAAATGCGAGCTAATTCGAGAATTAATCCTGCACCTGAAGCGCCGTCGTTGGCGCCAGTGAATCCGGGAATGCCGGTCTTTGTGTCGATATGGCATGTCAATAGTCCAGCCGGACGTTGGTCGAATCGAGCTTGTTTTCCCCAACGGACTCGCAGGTTCGTAAAACGCTTGTTCCCCAAGGGGGTTGGCATGTCAAAGCTTTGTTCCTGGCATTGCCAGCCGTGAACTGCGAGTTCTCGCTTCAAATACTCCAATTGCTTAACAGCTCCTGGACTACCTGGAGAACGATCTCCAAAAGCTGCCAATCGGCGTGCGTGGACGTGGGCATTGGCGCCTGAAAAATCCGGTGAATTGATCACTTCTGTTGGAATATTGGACTGGGAAGCAACTGGTATTGCAGTGGGTTGCTGATCGCAAGCGGCTATGAGGCATATGGCAGCGAGGCTAACTAAGAATCGGGTCAACATGGCCATTCCCAGGAGAAAACGGGTTAATGCGACGCTGGGGGAAACACTTTGGGATCCAACTCTAGTCCCAGTAATTCCAGAATACGGATGAAATCGCTGCGATCCGAATAAGAAATTTCAATAGTGCCTTTGTTGCCTTGTGCCGATATGTTGACTGGGGCTGAGATTTGTGATGACAGATAGGTACAGATTTTTTTGTATCCTGGCGGCGCTGGCTTGCGCGGAGCTGGTGGTTCCGGCGGATTTAGAAAACGTTGAACGGCTTTTTCCGTTTGGCGAACCGTCCATGATTTTTTAGCGGTTTCTTGTGCTAGTTGTTTTTGGGCGTCATGGTCTTTAACTCCGAGTAAGACCTTGGCGTGACCGACACTGAGCTGGCCGGAAATCAACAATTCCTGGACGTCGGGGTGCAAATCAAGGAGGCGCATGGTGTTGGCCACAGAAGCTCGCGATTTCCCGACGCGCATGGCAATCTCACCTTGTTTGAGTTTGAATTCGTTTTTGAGCCGAAGGTAACCCGCAGCTTCTTCCAATGGACTAAGATTTTCTCGTTGCAGGTTTTCGATCAGGGCCATTTCGAGAACCTCTTGGTCGGTTGCTTCGCGAATGATGGCTGGCACGGTTTTGAGCCCAAGGGACTGAGAGGCTTTTAACCGACGTTCTCCGGCGATGAGCTCGTACCCTGAATCTATTTCCCGGACAATGAGCGGCTGGATGATGCCGTGTTCCCGTATGGAGTCCCGCAATTCTTCCAATTGCTCTTCGGTGAATGTCGAACGAGGTTGAAGCGAACTGGGATGAATGCTGGAAAGGAGCAATTGGCGTACAATCTCTCCTGTCTGCTGGAAAGACGAATTCTCCATGGTCCCCATGGCGGTGTTTTGTTGGGAGATAAGGGCTCCCAATCCCTTACCAAGTGCGGGTTTCGGCATAGCTGGCACAGTATAAGGAATGTCTTTCGCCCTTTCAATGGACTTTTGCTGCCTTTTTGCATTTATAGAGCTGGTATTCCCCTGTTTCTTAGTCATATATCCTTGATAATCTTTGGATTACTGAACTTACTAAGAGTGCGTATGAGATACGTGTCAGTTTTAGACGCCTTCGTGGTCGGCAATCAAATCCAAAAAATCATCGAGGTATTGGGCGGCTTTGCGCGAACCCATCCCGTGGATTTTCATCGCTCCTTCTCTGGTCGTAGGTTTGAGCCGGGCTAGTGCTTCCAAGGTGCTGTTGTGGAAGATCATAAAGGGTTTGACGTGACGTTCTTCTGCAATTTCTAAACGTAGAACTTTGAGCTTCTCAAAGAGTTCCTCGTCAAAGGTCCCTAAATCGGGCAAGGAACGAGATTTTTCAGTGTTTTGTCGTCGTTGGGGGACGATTGGTGGCGCCTGGGCAACTTTGTGTTGGGCTGTTGCTTGCCCAAGCGGCCAGGCTAATTGGACGGGGCGTTTGCCTGTCATGGCTTCATATCCTCGTTGGCTGAGGGTAAGCAAAGGTCGCTCTGAGCCGCAGGTCTTGAGGTAACCGGCTTGGCTGAGGGCCTGGAAGATCCGTTTGAGTTCGTCTTCACTCAGTTGCGCTAACAAACCATAGGTGCTGAGGTGAGCTAACGAGGTTTTCAAAAGGTCGTGAGCGCGAGCACCGCGAAGCATTTGAATAATTTTGATTTTTCCCCAACGGCCTTCCCATTGGCCATCTGGTTTGCGGATTGAAGCTCGGGCAACTCCGCTGAGCGCTTTGCGGACGATTTCTGTTTCGGTGGGGCCTACTTCTTCAAAAAATAAATTGTCTATTTTGTTGCAGTAATCGCAATTCCCGCATGGATCCGAACCTGTTTCTCCGAAGTATTGTAAAATCCACTGCTGCCGACAACTGTCAGAATAAGCGTAAGAGGCAATGGCTTTCAGTTTGTCTCGGTCTCGTTCCTCTTTTGCTATCAAAGCTCGGGCATCTAATTGGAGGTCGGCCATACTCCACTCAGGGTGGAGGATTCGTGTGCCTCGAATTCGCTGGCCTGGGATGTCAAAGCGCTCAATGGCGCCTATACGTAACAAGACTGCCAGGGCTGAACCTACGGACATTTCATTTTTGGAATGCATTTTGGTGGCAAGTTCTTCCTTGCTCCAGAGTAGTTCGCAGGTGTTGGCGTCGCAAAACTTTCTGATGGTTTCATACAGGTCGGCGATGAAAGCGAATCCGGGGTTGGCTCCCTCAATGAAGAATTCTTGGGTTCGCAAATCTGCATGGTTGAAAAGCAATTCGCAAAAGGCGTCCTTGCCGTCGCGCCCGGCGCGTCCTGCCTCCTGGTAATAGGCTTCAACACTGCCTGGAATTTCAAAGTGGGCGACAAAACGCACATCGTCACGGTCGATGCCCATGCCAAACGCGTTGGTGGCGATTGCTATGTCTGCTGCTCGGGAGAGGAAGAGATTTTGGGAGGCTTCGCGAGCCTGGTCGTCCATCCCAGCGTGGTAAGGAGTACATTTGATTCCGTGTCGTTTGAGTTCTTCATAGACGAGCTCGACCTTTTTGCGGGTCGAACAATAGACAATTCCCGTTTTGTGAAGCCCAATGATGTGGCGAAGTCTGGCAAACTTGGCTTTGTTCGTGTCACAACGCGTAACGGCAAAATGCAAATTGTTGCGGGCAAACCCGCGGATGATGATTTCCGGGTCATGCATGGGCAGGTGTTGCAAAATGTCTTCCCGGACTTTGGGGGTGGCTGTGGCTGTCAATGCTAACAACTGTGGGTTACCCAATTGGTCGATAGCCCTCCCAATTTTTAAATAATCAGGGCGAAAATCGTGCCCCCATTGGGAGAGACAATGGGCTTCGTCAACTGCTACAAGATCAACCTCTACTTCGGCCAAAGAATTGATGAAACCTGGCAACCCAAGGCGTTCTGGGGCGACGTATACTAATTTGTAGTCGCCATTTCTCATATGCCGGAGGCGTTCTCTCTGCTCTTGCATGGAGAGGGAACTATTGATCATTGTGGCGGGGATCCCCCGTTGCTCCAATGCATCTACCTGGTCTTTCATCAAGGCAATTAATGGGCTGATAACCAGAGTAACTCCATCTCGGCAGATAGCTGGCAATTGGTAACATAATGATTTGCCCCCGCCTGTCGGCATTACAACTAGTGCGTCTTTCCCGGATAAAACGGCTTGCACAACCTGATCCTGCCCTTCGCGCAATCCAGAAAAACCAAAATAGGTTCCTAACGCCTCCAGTGGATCCCGAAATACCCGAAAATCGTTCATATGTCGCTTGTTATTCTGCCACAAAACACCCTTCTCATAAAGCCCAATCTCTAACTTCACTCATGCCGACATTCCTCCCCTCAATGACCTCACTCTAAAAAAAATTAAAAAAATGCATTAAGTACTTGACGAAATATTCCGAAAGTGTATAGTTGCCTCACCGCAACGCGGTACATGATGCAAATCATGAATATGCGCCCGTAGCTCAACTGGATAGAGCGTCTGACTACGGATCAGAAGGTTTGGGGTTCGAATCCCTACGGGCGTGCCACTCTTCTTAAATGTGTCGCCGTTAGGCGACATTTTTTTTACATCGTGGGGGCGTCCTGGTTTCGACTGGAAGTTGAAGACGCTGGCTGCATGTGAAGGTTGATCAGTTGGCCTTCTAAAAAGCTGATCGAAAAAATAAATGCTGACTCCAACGAGTTCGCAATGGCTGCTTAATTAGTTCAGCCGCGTCCGACTGCTGGTGCCTGCGAGGCGGAAGGACGACATTTCAGCAGGCTGGTATGAGGCGGGGTTGCCGCAACTCATACGAGATTTCCACAGGCAACTGGCGTTTCTCATAGCTGACGCGTGGCGAAGGGAACGCGAGATGCAGCAAATACGCGTCTGAGCATGGAGATGCCTGTGTTGACGGCCTTCAGGACAGGGGTTCGATTCCCCTCGCCTCCACCATTTCAAAACAACCGCAAGTGCTTGAAAAAAGGACGTTTGCGGTTTTTGTTTTTATAAAATTGCAAGACATTGAAATCCGTTTTGGAAACAATGTCTTGCAGACATGAAGGAGCCCTTCCCTGTGGTGAGGGCCTTCGGGGGACTCTCCTCTGATTCGCAACAGGGGTATTTGATTTGTGAGAAATCGTTGTCATGTGAAAAGGGAGGAAGTTTTTTGATTGATGAGCGGGGAAAAATCGATCATGTTGATGTTCGATGAAGTCGCATCCACGCATCTTATTGTTAACAGCTGGTTATGGGGAAGGGCATAACTCGGCTGCAAGAGGCATCCTGGAAGCGTTGGGTAACCGGGCAGATTGTATGTTGACGGATGCGTGCCGAGAGGCTATGCCTCGATTTTTCCGGTGGACTCGGGCGTATTATTTATGGATGATCGTCCATGCGCCTTTGTTGTGGCGGCGGACATTTGATTGGACGAATCAATGCGGGCCAGCCACCTTTAGTTCTCCGTTGTTACGAGTGTTGAAGAGGTATTTGCGGTTTTTGATAGAGACGAAGGAACCGGATGTCATTGTGAGCACGTATATGATGTATTCCGGGTTACTCGAACTGGTATTCGATGAAATCGGACGGCGCGTTCCATATGTTGTCGTGGTGACAGATTCTCTGGAGATTCACCGGACGTGGTATTACGGGCATGCAGATGCCTGGTGTGTGACAGATAAATGGACTCGAGAGGAAATGACGAATCATGGGGTGGATCCAGAACGGGTGTTTGTGACTGGTTTCCCGGTGTCGCCGGACGTATTGCGCCGGAGTCAACGTGGGGTATTGAGTTGGCAAGAGGGACTGCCATTTCGGATCCTATATTTTGCTCAGGGTGAATTGGATCGTATTCGGCGAGAATTAGAAATCATTTTTATGTCGCACCCGAATGTTAGGGTGACATGTGTGATGGGGCGCCGGGTCCGGCATTTGTACCCGACATTTAAGAAAATGCGGAAACAAATGAAAAATCCGGGACGCTTGAAGTTGATAGGGTGGACTCATCGAGTGCCGGAGTATTTAGCGACGCATCATTTGGTAATCGGCAAGGCAGGGGGGGCGACGGTTCACGAGGTTATTGCCGCTGGTCGCCCCATGTTGGTGAATTTTGCGGTACCAGGCCAGGAAGAAGGTAATGTGGAATTGCTGGAAAAGTTAGGAGGAGGACGTTATGTGAGGACTCCTGGAGAGCTGAACGACATGTTGCGAAAAATGTTGACAAACGACGGAGCCTTGTGGCGCAAAATGCATGAATCCCTGTTGCATTCTGGGATGACGGGCGGAAGCGAGTCAATCGCTTCTTTGGCCTTGAAGTTAGCGGAAAATCGTTCTAATGGACTCGAGCCGTGACTTTTCTCTTAATTGACAATTCCAATACGAGGACAAAATTTGTATTGTCGGAACCAGATCACTTATTAGACGAGCGCGTGATCATTCCGACTCGCGAAATCAGCGGAGAACGTTTGACTCGCGATTTAGCCCATTTGCGGTATGATTTTGCTGTGTTTGCGTCGGTGGTGCCTCGCGTGGCTGAGTTATTGGCAGAATGGTTGCCATGCCCATACCACCGGGTGTCATGCCTGTCGGAATTAGGGGTGAAAATCGACTATCCTCATCCTCGACAGATTGGTGCAGACCGGTTAGTGAATGCGGCTGGCGCCGCAGCATTTTACGGCTTGCCGGCAATTGTGGTAGATTTTGGCACAGCGGTGACATTTGACGTTATTTCCAAGGAATCTGGGTATATGGGGGGCGCGATTGCGCCTGGGTTGGCGTCGATGGGGGATTATTTAGCGAGAAATACGGCGTTGTTACCGGCAATTGACCCTGATGAACCAGAACATGCGATTGGCCGTAGCACTGTCGAGGCGATGCATTCTGGTGCGGTGTACGGATATCGCGGGTTAGTTAAAGAAATCCTAGAGTGTCTGGAAAAAGAGATGAGGGGGCGGCCTATTGTGATTGCGACAGGGGGGGACGCAGAACTGATTGCTCGCGGTGTGGAACGCATTGATACAGTGGATCCGATGTTAACAATGAATGGACTCCGTATCATTGCAGCACTCAACAGGATGGGTGATTGAGCTGTTTTCCCATTTGTAGTTTCCCTCAAAGAGGAGGTCGGTATCGTCAGAAGAGAGGGGCTGGCTTGATCTGGAATTGGCCAATGTGGCAGAGAAAAACTGAAGTTTTTTTGAGGAACCAAGGGAAAGAATGATGAAAAAGTGTTGCCAAAGTTTCGGGGGTACTGTAAAAGCGACTAACTCAAACAACCCAATACAATGTCTGAAAACATCGAAGAAAAAGTAAAGGATATCGTTGCTGAAAAGCTGAGTGTTGAAAAGGATCGCATTACCCCCGACGCCAAATTTATTGATGATCTGGGCGCTGACTCTCTGGACACCGTTGAATTGGTGATGGAACTTGAAGAAGCTTTTGACATTTCGGTTCCTGACGAAGACGCTGAAAAGCTCCAATGCCTTAGCGACGTTGTTGCTTACATCGAGAATCAGAAGGCCTAAGTTGTCGCAGACGGCTCCAAGCCGTTTTGATATAATGGTTTCCTGTCTTAGACAGAGAGGCGATTATGTCGTATAGCGGTTCCCCGGTTTCTACGTGTGGGACCGCTTTTATTTATCAAAGAAGGCGAAACAGACAATGGCCATGTATTCAGAGGATGATATCCAATATGCTCTCGAAGAAACAAAAGTGATTTATGAGCCAGATCGGCGCATCGACACTTTTGGGGACACTCGTTTTTCATTTTTGCTGTTGAGCGAATTGATGGACGAGACTGGGACGACGCGTATCCGGAGCGGGTGGGTTGAGGCAGAAAAACCTAAAATTATCAGTCCCAATGTGTATAAGGAAATTGCAGTTGAGGGATTTGGAAGCGAGGCGGCGCGTTTTTTTGAATGGTTGTCTCACCAGGGGAAGGCCTTGCAGACGCTGTTGCAGTATGGGTTCCAATTCCGGCGTTCCTCAGTAACTGAGGAGTTAATTCATGAACCTTTGGAACAAGTAAAAGGGCGGATTGTTGAAGAAGTCCTTCAGAAAGGAGATCCGTTAATGGCTGTGATTGCAGGCGTAGATGATGCCTGGGAAATATGTCTGTTAAAGTTTACTGTGGAAATGGTACAGAAATCTCATGCGATTAATATCTTTGATTTCCGCCGCAAAGGTTTGCTTTAGCGGCATGGTAATTGTGGCCATGTCGTCATCGGCGTGGGCCGATCAAGTTAATTATTCATTATGGCCGAAGCGGCCTGAAGCCATGCAGAAGGCGGCATTGTTGATTGCCAGCGGGCAGATCCAGGCGGCAGACGAGTTGTTGGAGCCTATGATTCGCCGCGAAGACGTGATTGGCAAAGAAGCTAGGGCGCTAGCGGGGAAGGCTCGCATTCGCGCGATCTTGGATCCTACTTTGTGCAAGAGCCAGACTTATGTGGTGAAGTCTGGCGACTCGTGGATTCGCATATCCGAACGCACATCGTGCTCAATTGATTTTATGATGCATTTAAACCAGTTCCGCGCATTGCCCAATCTGTTGCAAGGACAAAAAATCAAGGTCATGCCATTGAATTACAGAATCGTAATTCATAGGGCGGCAAAAGAAATCTCGCTTTGGGACGGAGAATATTTTATCAAATCGTATCCAATTGTTAAGATTTACGATGTAGATCGAGGCAGCGCGACAATGACAGTGAAAACTCGCCATGCGACGATTAATGGGAAAAACGTTAGCGTTTATGCTGCTGGGTTTTCTGCTGCGGATAAACAGATTGTCATTGGTACGACTGGCCGGACGCTCGTCATTGATCGTGAGCCAGAATCAGGCAAGGCAAGGTTCCCAGGATTTTATTTGCAGCGAGAGGATTGTAATGAGTTGGCATTGTTAATGCGAAACGGCAACAAGGTGGAATTGGTGGACGAGGAGAAAAAATAAGACTTTATGAGAGTAGTTATACAGAGAGTATCGCAAGCTTCGGTTACTGTAGAACAGGAACTCCTGGCTTCAATCGGGCAAGGACTCATGGTGTTGCTGGGTATTGAGGAGGCCGATTCTGAAGATGATGTAGAATGGCTCGTCCGTAAGATCCTGGATATGAGAATTTTCGCCGATAACGAAGGTAAAATGAATTGTTCTCTGCGAGATATCGACGGCGAAATTCTGTTAGTTAGTCAATTTACTCTGCACGCTTCGACGAAGAAAGGCAACCGGCCTTCTTTCATTCGGGCTGCTCGCCCAGATCATGCTATTCCTCTTTATGAGGCATTTTTGGCACGCTTGAACCATGAACGCCCCGGCAAGGTGGCGGCTGGCCGTTTCGGGGCTGAAATGAAGGTTGCTCTGTGTAATGACGGCCCTGTTACGATCTTGATGGATTCTCAACATCGAGAATAACGTATCTGACTCGGGACGACTCCCGACTGGGCCTTATTAAGTAGGAGAAGATTGGCAGATCTATTGTCTCGCCTGTTTTCCCATCTTTGACAGCAATGTAAGGCCAAACATACACATAATCAATGGTTTTTAGCCTTTTATTCGTAGCCGTTATATGTTATAATTATGCGTAAAATAC
>CASFPZ010000058.1 GCA_949296365.1 uncultured Akkermansia sp.
GACGAGATCCGGTGCAGTCGGAATTGGATCTTGGTGGTGGTTGGCAGGATCCTGCCGTGATCAACGAAACGGGGTTGTGTGTTTGGCGCTCTGGGCCATCTCCAGTTCTGGATATTAAGAGTACGGGGGATTTTCTGCAGGGGCGTATGGCGATTTATTACACGAACCAACACCACGATACGCCGTCAGTGGCAGATCGCAAGCGGGATTACGAGCGAATAGCGCAGTCGTCGTTGATTGCGCGAGCAGGGGTGAGCGAGCACAACATTGAGGTGTTAGCAGCAGGGGTATCGCTGTATTACAGTGTGCAACGCGACGAGGGGATGGAGGATCTGCCGGAGGTCGCTGGATCGATAGCGCGGAAGTACTGTGGCGGTGGCTTTGGCGGGTATGCGTTGTATTTGTTCCATGATCCTCTTGCTCGCGATCGAGCAATTGCAACTGTGCCCGGCATGAGAGCAGTTGAACCTTTCTGTCGGAAACTTTTTTAATTTTCGATTGAATTTTAAAGATATACTGACCATATGGCCCAGGAAAAAATCCTCATTATCAAACATGGAGCCCTTGGGGATTTCGTGTTGTCTATTGGTACGATGCGTCATATTCGTTCATTGCATCCAGAGGCTGTTTTTTATTTGATGACGATGTCCCCCTTTATCGTCATGGCCAAGCAGATGGGTATATTTTCAGATTATATTATCGACAACCGCCCCTCTGCTTGGAATGTGCCCTATATGTTCAAGTTATTGGCCTATGTTGCACGGCAACGCTTCGACTATGTTTATGATTTACAGTCGTCGAGTCGTACTAGGTATCGTTATTATCCTCTACTACGTTGGATGGCTTTCCAATCATTTGTTTGGGTACATTACAACCATTCCGTCGAATACAAAATCACAAAGAAAATTCCCTATACTCTTGGTCGCCGGGAACGGCTAAGCATCAACGCTCCTACTCCTGGAACGGATTTGACCTTTTTTAAGGGAGAAGGAAAACACTTTGACGAATTGCCAGAAAAATACGTCCTTCTAATACCTGGATGTTCCGCTAATCATTCCTACAAACGCTGGCCAATTGAAAATTATCAAGAATTAGTCAAACGTCTTGCTGCTTGTCAAATTCATTCTGTGATCATTGGTACACAAATCGAGGCAGATGAAATCAATAGTATTTCGTCAGTTTCTCCCATGGCTGTTAATATGTTGAACAAAACTTCGCTCTTAGATGTTCCTCAACTTGCAATGAAAGCTTTGGCTTGCGTTGGCAATGATACAGGGCCATCTCACATGGCCTCATTGTCCCAAGCCTTTACAATTGGCCTTTACGACAACAGAACAAGCCAAGGCGTATTGCGTGGACCTAACTCCGTTAATTTGGTTTCTCCTGACTTGATTACAAAGATTTCTGTAGACAAAGTTTGGTCGATCCTTACTAGCCACTTGGGAATTACTGAAAATAATCCCATAGCACGTCAAGGAAATTGAATTTACGGTTTTATTGGGAGATGTGACGGAGAATATCTTCGTAATTCTCTTAAATATAAGATTATTCCCGATTTTTACAGAATAACAGAAAACAAAATCGCCAGGAATTTTTCCAGGATTTCCTAGCGATTGACTGGTGAAAAAGGAAAAGAAAAAATTGCTATTCTTTTGTTATCCAGGGAGATATAAAACTGGAGGCAGAGCGACCCTGTGTCAGATGACGGAGAAGAGCGGAACCCAAAACGACGGCGTCGGGTTGGGCCGATTCCGGAATGACGTCTAGTTGGGAAGGAACGTGTAGGCCAAATCCAAGGGCGATCGGAATGTTGAAACTGGTACGGGCTCGTTTGAGAGTTTCGATGACAGTATTGGTGATTTGTGTTGTGCCACCTGTAATGCCTAGGACAGAGACAACGTAGACAAAACCCCGGGAAACTTTAGCATAGGCTCGCATGCGTTCAGTCGTTGTATTGGGAGCAACTAGTGGGATGAGGGCGAGATTTTGAGCCTCGAGCGCCTGGGCGAAATCGTCTCGTTCCTCCAACGGAAGGTCGGGAATGATTATTCCTTGGACGCCAGCTTCTTTAATATCTTTTGCCCATGCATCGAGCGAACTGCTGTATTGCAGGAATGGATTGACATAGCCCATGAGAACGATTGGTGCTTTTATTTTATTGTGACGTTGGAGAATTCCATCTAGGATCCAACGCAACGAGATCCCGGCTTGTAGAGCTTGACGAGAAGCCATTTCGATGACTGGTCCATCAGCGACAGGATCGGAGAAAGGGACTCCAATTTCGAGGATGTCGGCACCTGCCTGGTCAAGTTCTAAGAGGTTGTCCCAGAAGGTTTGTGGAGTAGGAAATCCGGCGGTTAGGAAGGGGATGACAGCTTTGCGCCGCTGTACCCGTGCTTTGTCAATAGCTTGTTGGAGAGGATGAGAAGTGTTCATGGAAAATTATAAGTTGGAAAGATGTTGTTCAATAATACCAAGATCTTTATCGCCACGACCAGATAGGTTAACTAGTACGTCGAAATCTTTCAACTTGTCAGCATGTTTGATTACCCAAGCTAAGGCGTGGGAGGATTCTAGTGCAGGAATGATACCTTCTTTACGACTTAATATTGTAAAGGCACTGAGTGTTTCATGATCATAGACGACATCGTACTGAACTCGCCCCAATTCTGCTAAGTATGCGTGTTCTGGGCCAACGCCAGGGTAATCGAGGCCAGCAGAGATTGATTCGGAAGGCATAATTTGGCCATCGCCTGTTTGCAGGAGCATGGTTTTTTGTCCATGCAAGACACCTGGTATACCTTGAGTGATCGAGGCAGAGTTATGGCACCCTGGCGTTCCTGTCCCACCGGCTTCTACACCGATGAGGCAGACATCTTTATCTTTGAGAAAGGAGTAAAATATGCCGATGGCATTGGAACCTCCACCGACACAGGCAACGACGCAATTTGGTAATTTGCCGGTACGGTCGATCATTTGCCGACGAGCTTCCTGGCCTATGATCGATTGAAAGATACGAACAAGAGTAGGAAATGGATGAGGACCGGCAGCGGTGCCGAAACAATATAAAGTGTCGTGTTGGTGAGAGACCCAGTAGCGTAGTGCTTCGTTGATGGCGTCTTTGAGGGTTTTCGAACCTGTGTCGACTGAATATACTTTGGCGCCGAGCAGTTTCATGCGCATTACGTTGGGGGCTTGCCGTTCGACGTCTTCTGCGCCCATAAAGATGGAACAATCCATATTGAGTCTTGCAGCAGCAGTGGCGGTAGCTACTCCGTGTTGACCTGCTCCTGTTTCTGCAATGAGATGGGTTTTCCCCATCATTTTGGCAAGGAGAGCTTGTCCGAGAGCATTATTGATTTTGTGTGCGCCAGTGTGATTGAGATCTTCTCGTTTGAGCCAGAGATGTAAATTAAATAAGTTGGATAGATTAGGGCAGAAAGTGAGGGGCGATTCACGACCCACGTAATCGTGCAGGAGTTCGTGGTAAATGGATTGGTATTCTTGAGTAGGTATGATGTTGTTCATGGCCTCTTCTAGTTCGATAAGCAGAGGCATGAGCGATTCTGGTACAAATTGACCACCGAATTGGCCAAAATATCCTTTTTTATTCATAGAGAGTAAAGACTGGGTTGGGAAATTGACGTGTAAATTGAGTGGAAAGTGGAAAGCATTGAACTAGCCGATTTGTGACCGGGTGACCATTCAACGCCAGAATTGAGATCAACTCCGTTGGGATTACAAAACGACAGAGCTAGAGGAAGTGTGGTGGATGAGAGCCCTCCGGCGAGGAACCATGGGCGTCGACAACGCAGTCCATACAATGATTTCCAGTCTAGTGTGATTCCGCAGCCGCCTTGGCGTTGGTGCCCAGCATCCAGGAGGAACCATGCACACGAGTCAGCATATCGATCCATATCTTCTTCTAAATCAGACTGCGAGGTATATTGGGATGGCCAGAGTACACGGATGATTCGTTCAGGTCCAATTTTTTTGGCACAGTCGATTGATTGAAGTCCGTGAAGTTGAGCAAAGTCGAGACGAGCTGTGCTCATAATTTCTATGATTTCATCGACTTGCTGTCGGACGAAAACTCCGACGCGTTTGATGTGGACACTTTGTAGTAAGGCTGCCCGTTCTGGAGATATATAGCGAGGACTACCCGGGTGAAAAACGAATCCGCAGAAATGGGCGCCTAGACCCATGCTGGCATCAAGACTACTCTGGTGCGTGATACCACAGATTTTAATGCGTAGGGAATGATTCATAACGAATGAAAATTGCAAAGGAGATTTGTTAATGTTGTACCGGGGTGGCCTCCCAACATTAGTGAGGTACCAATGAGAGCAGCCTGAAACCCAGCTTTTGCCGCTTCTTGTAAATGTTCAGCCGATTCCATGCCTGAAGCTGCGATCCAGAGTTCATCATCGTGTTTGAGCGAGGCGAGAGCGAGGCAAGACCGGCGGTCGGTGACGAGTGTTTTGAGATCTCGTGCATTGACCTGGATGAGGCGAGCTCCGGATTCACGAGCAATGGAGAGATCGTGTTCGTCAAATACTTCGACAACAGCCTCTATGCCGTAACATTCGGCTAATTCTCTCAATTCTCGGAGATGACCGGGATCCGGAGTTAGGCGAACAATGAGGAGCAGAGCAGAAGCGGGAGTTGCAGCAGTAGCAATGACTTGCAGGGCATCGAAGATAAATTCTTTGCGTAACATAGGAAGACCGGCTGGAGCCATGCGTCTGATAAAATCCAACTTTCCCATGAAATATTTCTCTTCTGTTAGCACAGAGATTGCATTGGCTCCCGCCTGGGCATATTGTTGAGCAACATCTTCCGGCAACATTCCGATAGCGATTGGGCCTCGCGAGGGAGAGGCTTGTTTGAATTCTGCGATGATTGCTAAAGAAGGCGAGTTTACTAGGGCTTGGCTAAAACTTGGGCGGCTTCCAGCAGGTAGGGGAACTGGCAAATTCCCTTCCGAAGCTAATTGACGAAGTCGTTTGATTTCGGCCGATTTAGATTCTTTGAAACGATTAAGCGACATTGAGTACCTTCCTTCCTACACCGGCTGCAACAGCTTCGCGCGCTTTGGACATGCAGAGAGGGAGAGACAATTCATCTTCCATGAGATAAATGGCCAATCCTAGGTTGAGAGCAACCATGTCTTGCATGGGGCGTGTCCCTTGTCCATTTAAAATTTCATGGAGGACCCGGACTGCTGCGTCTTTTGTATGCACGGTCAAATCGTCTGGTGTGCATGGCGCAAAACCAAAATTAGCGGGGTTAATAGTGAAGTCTTCTCGTTTCCCTTGACGAATGAGAGCAACTATGGATGGACCTAACGGAGTTAACTCGTCGTATCCGCCGGCGCCGTGGACGACAGCCACTTTTTCGAAATGGGACTGTTTGAGAGATTCGGCAATGAGGCTGACCAATTCAGGGAGAGCTACGCCTAACAGGATATGCGATGGCTTAGCTGGATTCAATAGAGGACCTAGTAAATTGAAAATCGAACGCATACCTAATTCTTTGCGCGTCGAGGCAATGTGTTTGAAGGCTGGGTGATAGTGTGCAGCATACAGGAATGCAAAGTGGCGTTTCACGAACATGTCTTCAATTTCCTTTTGGGAAGTTTCCAGCGGGATACCAAGTGCTTCGATGGCATCGGCAGAACCGCACGAGGAAGAAACAGCACGATTGCCATGTTTAATGACAGGGTATCCCATGCCGGCCATAGTCAAAGCAACTAAAGTCGAACAATTGAACGATTTTTTCCCGTCGCCTCCAGTACCTACAATGTCGATAGCTTTACCAACGGTAAGAACATGAGGAACTGGAAGGGCATGGCTTAGACCGATTTTCATGGCAGCAGCCAATTCTACGGAACTTTCTCCCTTCATTCGGAGCCCCATTAGGAAGGCCCCTGCCTGAGAACCTGTCATCTGTCCGCCCATGAGATATGAGAATGCGGCGGTGGCGGATTCTGCACTGAGGTCGTGTCCTTCTGCCAGAGTATTAAGAACATTCGAAACCTGGAGTTTTTTTTGTTGTTGAGGTAGGACATAATTGGGAAAATTAGCCAGAAGTTTCAATCCTTCTGGTGTCAGAATGGATTCCGGATGAAATTGAATGCCTACCCATGGACGATCATTGTAGCGTAGAGCCATGACCTCGTTTTCTGGTCCGCGGGCTGTTACTGTGAACATCGGATTAGAGTCGGCTTGCGGTGAATCGACGATAAGAGAATGATAACGACCTACTTTCATTGGGCTGGCAATGCCGTGGAAAAGCCCTTGGCCATCGTGTTCAATGTTCGAACATTTGCCATGCATAACAGATGGAGCTCTCTTGACTTCAGAGCCAGCGAAATAACCTAACAACTGGTGCCCTAAACATACTCCTAAGACGGGAATGGAAGCGGGAAGTCTCTTAAGGAATTCGAGACATAGACCAGCGTGAACTGGACTACTAGGTCCGGGAGATAGGCAAACGGCGGTCAACTTGGGGTCGACTGCATATTCTAGAATTCTTTCGTCGTCGTTGGGTAGCACCAGAGGCGTTCTACCTAGGGCTTCAAATACTTGGACGAGGTTGTACGTGAATGAATCATAGTTATCAATGAGTAGAAACATGGTCGTCTCCTGTTAAAATGAAATCAATAATTTTAGCTTTGTTCATGCATTCCTGCCATTCAGTTTCGGGCTGCGAATCATAGACAAGCCCAGCTCCGCTCTGCCAATGGATCTTGCCGTTTCGTTCCCACATACTACGAATAGTGATTCCTGCATCCATGTGAATACTGTCTTTGTCTAGACCCAACCAACCAATACAACCGGCGTATGGACCACGCGGCTGTTGTTCTGTTTCGGCAATGATTTCCATAGCACGGATTTTCGGAGCACCGCTGACTGTTCCTGCTGGGAAGGTTGACGACAAAATGTCGATAGGTTCCAAGCTTGGCAAAAGTTGGGAACTAATGCGCGAAGTCATGTGCATGACGTGGGAGAAACGTTCAATTTCCATCAAACGCTCGACTTTGACAGAAGCAGGAGAGGAAATGCGTCCCAGGTCATTGCGACCAAGATCGACTAGCATGACGTGTTCGG
Source organism: uncultured Akkermansia sp. (assembly GCA_949296365.1). Taxonomy (GTDB): domain Bacteria; phylum Verrucomicrobiota; class Verrucomicrobiia; order Verrucomicrobiales; family Akkermansiaceae; genus Akkermansia. Next base: position 7,113 of record CASFPZ010000058.1, read on the forward strand.
CGCGTTCCTTAGGATCCTGCAACAGGTCGGCTGCCAACTCGGCATCTTCTGTCTTTGTATTGCCTCTTTTCCTAGTACCGGCAATGGGCGAGAGTTGGAGTATTCCGCCGGTACATCGAACTAGTAACTCGGGCGATGATCCAAACAATCTTAATCCGGGAAGGTCCATATAGAACATGTAGGGAGATGGGTTGAGAGAACGCATCTTACGATAAAGTGTAAACGGATTCCCTTGAAAATTAGCCTCAGACTGAGTTGATAAAACGACTTGGATACCTTCGCCTTCGTGTAGCAATTGTCGAATCTTATGAACTCCTTCGAGGTAAGCTTTATGGTCAAGATTTCGAGAAATGGAGCCAATGAGCGGTTCTTGCATTTGAGGCGGACGTTGGAATGGTATTTCTCGATGCTCATTGATACTGATTTGAGAGAGTCGGTTATATAAGTGATCAAAGACGATTACAGTTCCTGGCAGTACCAGACAGGCTTCTGCATCGCTGATGCGAATGCAGTTTTGCAGTTTGGGCATAAATAAGGCAGCTGTTTCGTAACCAAAGTACCCGTAAAGAGCTCGCGTAATCGGTGGAAGTGTGTTGTCGTCTGGTTCTAGGTTCAGAGATCTCATAAGAAAACGGATCCCTGGAATAAAATCCATTCCCTGCAGAGACAAAAGCGGTTTCAACTCTGGTTCGTCGGTGACGATATCCAACTTCCCATCCTTGCAAGTTGCTGTTAGAAGGAAGTCACAGGCGATAATGCTGTATCGCCCCCATTTTCCATCGACTTCGGCGCTTTCCAATAAAAGGGCGTGTTCGCCATGTTGCGTAACATTGAGGAACAAACTAATTGGGGTGTCGAGGTCAGCGTCTAGACGCCTGCTTGTTTGCTGCAGTGTGATTTGAGGTTGGTGAGATTGTTTGATCATAGGTTTACGGGTGAGGAAAATTTTTGTTCTTGAATATAAAAAAACTGCTTTGATTCATCGGAGGAATCAAAGCAGTTCTAAAAAGGTAACTGAAAAAGTAATGTTATTTCAAAACGACGGATTCCTCCCGACTGTAAAGAAGGGAATAGCGCCACCAATATCCGCTAAAGAAATTACGGATAATTATGTTGATCTGAATTGGAGCTTGATCTGTCATTCGGGAAGATATGTAAAACCGACATTGAATTCTGGCAAAACACTTTTTTGTCATACTCCTAAACTCTAGGCGGCTCTTCCTTTGTTGCTTGTCGATAGTATTTTGTAAAAGAATAGTAGGATTTTGTCGCAGAAGATTTGCAAAATACCATTGAATTATCGAATCTTACTTGACATTTGTTTGGAAAAATTTTTATTTACCTCCATAAGGTACTTCTCAACCGTTTCTTGATAAACAACCTTTCAACGGGGAGACAGTTAGAAACTGGAGAAAATAACTTCAATAGGAAGGACTCAAAAAGCAATGTCAAAGAAAAATGGATTTAGAATACCAGGAGTTAGTTTTTCCTGGAAACGGGCATTGGGTATCACCCAACTCAAACAGAAAATTGCCAAAAAAACAGGTATTCCTACCACGAAGTCAGGGTTGGAACGTAAATTGGGAAACATGGTGTTTAAGTTGATCAAATCTTTATTCACTAAATCGTAAGTTTTAAAAATTGAGGACGATGATGTGATTATTTGCGCAAGATATTTTTAATACTATTTTCCCTTCAAAAACATCTGTAATCGACAGTTTTATTTTTGTGATTGAGTGGGAAGGCTTTTCAAAACCAGAGTATATTGATATTTTTATTGTCCAAGAAAAAACGGATAGAACAGAATTGAGTGATCGCGTAATGCCCATCAAATGGACGTTGCGGATAGTCTTGTGAAAAAGTAAGCTCCCCTATCAAAAAATGGGTGCTTCAGGCGATCCAACCTCGGTTTCTTTAAGTAGTTTTAACCAAATCTTTTCTTGCTCCTTGAAAACGCGAGACGGTTCTCGTCGTGCATGAGCCTCAAACCTGTGGCCAACGGAACCAATCTAAAGAACTTCTACGCGTTTTAAACTCTGTTACAGCACTAAGGCACAGAATGCTAACAATAAGACTCCCAAAAATTGGTGTCTTGAGGTCATCAACTCTCTCTTAGTAGAACCACCTTGAGGGGAGACTTCCTCAAAAGTTTTACCGGACACTAGTGATTTCTTACTTAGTTTTTCCCCGACTTCTCGAAGGATGTGTAGCAATTCGTGTAGGTATACGACATGTCCTAAGCATTGTAGTCAAATCAGAGAAGTTTTACGTACGTTTGAGGTGCTTCTGAAACACCATGAATAACAGGTTGATGATAATCCCTTCTGATACTGTATCTTGGTGCTTTTGATACTCTTACCCCTAGGGAAAACTCAAGTTGCGAGGAGAGAGTTGACTGGATGAGTATGTTGTCCGATCCAGTTATTCTCATTAATATACCCATAGATGTGAATAAGTGTGGATAAACTGTGAAGAATAGTGTTAATGATTTATACAATTTATTGATTATCAACCAATTGTTTTTTATGATCACATTGTGAATAACTTGTGTATAACCGTGGAACAACCTTGGAAAAACTATGGTTATTTGTGAAAAACCTGTTGAAGGAGTGAGTTAGCGAGTAGGTATCAAAAGTTTCTTTCGGACGGTGATGCGATTCCCTTCGTGAGCTTCATTACGCAATTGGTCAGCATAGAGAGAAACGGCTTTATTACGTCGAATGCTGATCATTGCTGTGCGAATGGTTTCTTTTGCTTCTTCAAGCGAGGCTACGCGCTCTGGCAGGGGAGGATTAGCGATGAATATGTGCCAACCAAGTTTACTTTCTACAACGACAGGTTTGTCATCAGGTAGAGAAAAAAAGTTTATTCCGTTCCAGTTATGCCCTTGGTTGTAGGTGATGGTACCGAGCATGCCGCCACGGGGACCAGAGGTTTCATCTTCGCTGAATTGCTGAGCGAGTTTCTGAAAGTTCCCTCCTTGTTGGAGAAGTCGGTGAATCTCCAGGATTTTTTGTTGAGGATCTATGTTGTCTAAGCGATTTTTAGCAAGGAAGATGTGTTGAAGTTGGCGACGTTTGGGAATTTTGAGACGTTCCCTGATTTGATTATAACAGTTTTCTATGTCCTGATTGGTGATGTAGATGGCCGATTCGATACCTCGTTCAATGACTTCTTGTTGTTTGAGACGAGCTTCAATTCTGTTTTGAAGGTCTTGTCTTGTAAATTTTTGTTGATATAGAGCTTTAGCGAACTCCTGTTGGCCTCCTTGAAAACGAGATTCAATGATATTCGTATATTGTTCGGCTTGTTTTTGGCGGTTTTGCAACCGCATGTCGTTAGCGCGTGTTTTAAGAAGTAAGAGAGATGAGTCAATAAGACTGTGAATACCCTGAATTTGAAGAATTTGCTGTTGATGGAGGGAAAGTTTTTCGGGTACCTGAGGATCCCTGCTTACTTGCCAACCCAGAGCCCAGGCTAATTCAGCCATGCGGCGGTTTAGTTGGTTTTGCGTAAGGGGCTCGCCATAGACATAAGCTACCAATTCGGATTGGTCGTCAAGAGGATTATCCATTGGACGGAAATGCTCTCTAAATTTGCCTGCAAGAAAACCGTCCCAAACGTATAAATCTCCAATGATATAGATGAGACAGAGAATATAGAAGGAAAGTTTGAAAGTGAATTTATGAAATGACTTCATGAAGGTAAATTTGTAGACGGACTATGGATAAAATAAGTAGGCGAGGAAAGATTTATCCTCGCCGATATATAGAGATCTACTTAGTCATGCAGAATAGGAATGCACGAATAGAGCGCCACTTAATCGATATTACTATTTGGACATTCTGGACAAAATAATTGGGTAAAAGCCGCTGCCTGATCGAGCAACGCTTTCTTTTTGTCAATATCAGCTTGTTCCTGCGAGATTACTTCTTCCATGGCACGGGAGATGATACTTCCCAACTGATGTAAGTATTCGAGCTTTTCAAAGTTGCTTTTGCCTAAGAGAGCATTAGCAATTTGTTGCTCGATATTTACGGAAGGATAAACAGATTCTATTGGTTTGTTTTTATTTTTGTTTGTATTGCGAATTGGTTTGCCAACAATAATTTCGCCCCAAACAGATTTGATCCAATTCTCAGCGGTTTGATTTGTGACTACTACGCCATTAACGGGATTCCGGCGGACGTATTCTTTAATGTCGTCCCAATGGACCTTTCCGTTTTCGTCCTTTTTTTCTTCAATCCAGCGTTCAATGGATGCAATAAATGGAGCTTTAAGAGGGGATGCTAGTCTAGCCATGCAGTTATTCTAAATTTTGCTTTTAATTTGTCAATTCATTCAAACAAATAGAGATATATTTTTTAGAAAAACAGACAAAAGGCACCAAAATTTCACGAAGACGACCTTATTGCGTCTGTTCCCATGTTTTATGGGTAATATTTGTGGATATATTAAGAGGTACAGAGGAAGTAGGTGTGTTGAAATGGGATTTCAGGGAGTATGGAAATAGTTAGGGTAACGTTATTTGGAATATAAGGAATGGATCTGGCAAAGCATATTTATTTGAGGATATTTAGGAGGGTGATAATGAAATATGACAGGGGTAACTAATCGAAGAATTTTGAAGGGTAAAAGTAATTTGTGTATACATAAAAAGTTTTCACTGAAACATGACATGAGAAAATGAAAGATCGAGCGTATACTGTCGTATTTTAACCGTCAAGATATCTGCGGAATTAACACGTATACAATAACAATATGAACAAGCATATGCACTTGAAGAAGACTGTCGCGAGTATTTCATTAGTGTTGAGTTTTTTGGGAATTGCAAGCCAAGAAGTAGTTTGGGCGAAAGAAGGAGATGCTGTAACTGTCAAGCAACAAACGCGGGAGGATGCATTTCATAAAAAATTTCGAACACAATTTTATAGTGCGTATCCGACAATTGATTCTGTTGCCAAAAGTTTAAAGACGAGTGGATACAATCAGTTTGAGAATCCAACTGGAATAGTATTTGAAGCAGGGGATACGGCAGTTGTGACAGTACAAGGGGATCCAGGGACGATAAAACTGGAATTGCGGGTGACCAATTTTGGTACGAAAGAGTGGAAAGACAGCAAATATCAATTGAGGCCAGGTAAGAATACCATTCAAATAAAGAATAAAGGTCATGGTTATATCAGCTATTATACAGATCAGTTCAAAAGAGCACCAAAATTGAAAATTTCGATCGAAGGAGGCAGAGCCAATGGATATTTTGATTCAGCTATTCATGATAATAAAGATTGGAAAATTTTATTGACGGGGGCTGTGTCGAATATTTTGGATATTCGTGGTAAGCGAGTTCAGTTAGCTTATCCTGTGACAAAGCTTAAGGAACAATGCCCGACTGATGGATTAGCCCTGATCAATGCGTATGACAAAATTATTAAGCAGCAACACGAGATCATGGGGCTGGACAAATACAAACGGGTACCCAAAAACCATATGTTTGGTCGTGTGATTTGGCAGGGGTTCATGCATGCCGACGGTTTGGGAGCGGCGTTTCACAATGATACGATGGACAGTTTGGCAAATCCAGAAAAAGTGTTGAAGGAATCCTGGGGCATTGCCCACGAATTTGGTCATGTCAACCAGGTACGGCCTGGAATGAAGTGGGTCTCGACTACTGAAGTTACCAACAATATATACTCTATCTGGTGTCAGTACAAGTTGAGTCCAGGGTGGATTAGAATTGAAAATGAGGTGTGCAACGACGGAGAGGGGAATAGTGTTGAGGGGGGAAGATTTAACAGTTACCTCCAGTCCGCTATTATTGCTGGAGAACAATGGTTGTGTCAAAAAGGACAGGATAAAATGACTGATTATCAGAATGGAGGAGACCATTTTGTCAAACTTGGTCCGTTGTGGCAGATCCAGTTATATTGTAATGTTGCCGGGAAGGGAAACCGGGACACTTATCCGGATATCTTCGAATTGGTGCGTCGGCAGAATGACGAGGGCATTTCTAACGGACAACACCAGCTTAATTTCATGAAAAATGTGTGTGACGTTAATAAACAGGACTTTACTGATTTTTTTAAATCAGTAGGTATGCTCAAGCCTATTGACAAAGACATGGATGATTACAGCCGAGCCCAATTGACGATTACTCAGGAACAATGCGATGCCCTTATCAAATACGCCAAGCGTTATCGGAAACCCGATTCTCCAGTCATCTATTATATTACATCATCGTCGGTAGAGGCTTACCGGCAGGGCTTGCCAGTGCAAGGTATATTTGGCAGAGGAGTAACTTTGGAGAATCATGCTCGTCGTATTGATCATAAAGTGTGGAAGAATGTGACTGTTTTTGAAACTTACACGGGTAACAAGTTGACCAATATTGCTATTGTAGGGACAGGATCCGCTGATCGTAGCACGACATTGGTACAATACCCCGAAGGATCAACTCGCATTGAGGCTGTTTCCTGGAATGGGAAAAGAACTCTGGTGATAGGAAAACGATAACAACCAGCATATTCAACAACTGAAGGGTGTCCTGCCTCTCTGTCGATGGTAACAGGTCTGTTGATTTCTTTTATCAGAGGTGAACAAATCTTGGGTTTGTTCCAGGGAAATGAATAGTCGGATAGCTGTGAGTTTTCCTTATCGATTGCCTTTCTAAAATCGAAAAGAACTTTATATGCTTATGGTACTAGGGGAAATTGAGAAATGAAAGAGACGATCTAATAGGGGAGATTTCCAGTTCTGTTTCAAATTTGCTAGTTACACCAAAGGCAATGAATATGACTTCCAATAGATGATCCAACCCTTGCATTGGCTTGTAATACCTTTTACAAGCTTATTATGTTCAACTACTTGTATCAATACAAAGGTTGGATCGTTAACAAATCCACTAGACAA
>CASFPZ010000059.1 GCA_949296365.1 uncultured Akkermansia sp.
CCAAAGCAGAGAAGGTCGACAATAAGGCTCTCAACAATTGGTGTCTTGAGCTCTTCAACTCGCTCTTAGTAGAACGACCTTAAGGGGTGACTTACTCAATAGTTTTACCGGATACTAATGTTGAAAAAACGGTTTCTCGAGGCTTTTCTACGAGAAGAATACCCACGGCATAAACTGTAAATTTTGGAGATTAGTCTCTCTGTCCTTCAAATACACGGGATTGTAGAAAAAACTCCAAACTTGCATAGAGTTTTTCAGATCTGGTTACTATGGCTTAGATTCTATGCTGTTGTATTGTACTCTGTCCTCTTCTTTGAAAACCGGGAAAAGACTGGCTAAATCTGCTCAAATAAGTCGAGCGGGACATCCAGAACCCCCTTTTTTTGCAGGGTGACTGACTTTCTTGCAAAGATATCCTCAAAGTCCATTTGATAGGAACTGCGGATGTCTTAACTCTGGCTTATACGTTTTCCTGAGGCCGGATGAATCAGGCAAGTATCTCGACTTGATCAGCGCTTACAAAGACGACAATCCGAAACGGAAACAAAACAAGCCATCAGAAGGAAAATCCCATTTCTACTATAGACGCAAAAAGACTCGGTCAGGAACTGAGTCCTACGTTCGGGTATCACAAGCTTCCGCCTCAGATTACAATCAACAAACTAATACATCCATGTAAGTGATTGGTGCCGACCGGATCCCTCATCTAACAAATCACCCATAAAAGTCAACACAAATTTTCAAGAAAATGACACAACCCTTCAATAAATCAACCCGGGCGCCGTTTCAGGCGGGGAGAGTACCCGCCGTCGGGTGGATAAGGCCTTGCAGGTCGACGCCAACTGCCTTTGGGCGTGGATCGAGTGGACGCCGGAGGGCCACCGCGCTGTCAACAATCGAGAGTACCTCTATTTTTCCACCGAGTACGATTACGGCGACTTTGAGCTTGCCGACGGGGTGGCCGTGCCGCGCCGGTTGGCCGGGCTCAGCGTCACCAACTACCCCAACCTCGCCGAAGGGCAAATCCCGATGACAAACCATTAGTGTTCGTTTAAATCTTTTGAGTAAGTGCCCCTTTGAGTTTGTCCTATTAGAAGAGTGTTGTGAAACTAATCCCCAAAATCTGTCTTTTAATGAATTGGAATCTTTCTCGTAAAAATACTTAAAGGGAACCTTTTCTCATAAAGCGTTTTGTGGACACCAAGATTGAAAAATTAATTTGGGCAGAGGAAAAAAGTGTTATCTTCTCGTCTAAAAGAACAAAAAGCAGGGTTCAGAAAACATGTAGCCAGCATGGAAAATCTCCACAGGGAATGAATAAAAAATCAGGCCGAAAATTTGCTAATACAAGATTAGTAAGGAATTCGGCCTGATTTAATTGGGAGAGAAAAGGCGTTTTCACATGTTAGAGTGAAAAACACCCGGTTTTTTCATAGAGTAGTTGATATGCTTTCTGTTATTTGGCATGACTGCTAAACAACAACTTCAGTGTAGGTGAAGATGGTCTTAATTGGTTTATTGTGATTTCTTAGAAGGGTGAATATTGATTTCTGTTTGATCAGTTTGGAGGCCTTTAGAAAGAACTTGAACGACTGCTTTGCCTGGTTGATTACGGCGAGAACGTATGATGACTTGGGCGCGGCCATTAAAGGCTTTGATCTTCAAGGAGTTTTTGTTGTCTGGATTGGCCATAACCGTAAAATCTGTAGGATCTCCATTGCAGATGCCCACGATATCGGCGGATCCAGCAACTTTAATTGTTAATTCATTATCTGCTGTCGGAACAATTCGTCCGTTTTTGTCGCGGATCGAAATGCCAATGTAAGCTAGGTCGCTTCCATCTGCAATAATCTGAGGGTCTTCTGCTCGCAAGCGAATACGTGCTGGTTCGTCTGTGGTGTAGATGGTTTCGCGAGCCCATTCCTTACCGTTTTTCCACGCGACAGCACTCAATTCTCCTGGTTGATAAACGACATTTTCCCAGACAAGACGGTAACGATCTTTCACTCCTTTACCTTTTTGCCGAACACCGAGGGATTTGCCATTGAGGAAGAGTTCTACTTTATCTCCACTTGTGTAAACGTACACAGGTGTGACCTGGCCTATGCGATCTGGCCAATTCCAGTGAGGAAGGATATGAACAACAGGCAAGTCGGGTCGCCAGTGTGATTGGTATAGGTAAAAACGATCTTTCGGGAAACCACAAAGGTCAACAATACCAAAATACGAACTACGTGAAGGTGCTTTATTCCCCAATTTCTTCAACAACTTCATGTAGGCTTCTCGTTCCTGAGGGTTCGAGAAGTTGGCTGCATTTGTCTGATCCAAATTATAAGGTGTCGGTTCTCCGAGGTAGTCAAATCCTGTCCAAACATATTCTCCTGCAGAATTGGGATTGTCGTCTTGTGCGGCAAATTCAACATCCGGACGATTCCCCCAACCCGGAGAAAACAAATCGTATGAACTTACTTGGAAATTGAAAAAACCTTTGTTTTTATCCCAAGTCTCTGGAATGGGGAAGAAGTATTCGCCTCGGGTACTGACACACGATGAAGTTTCGCTGGCATAGAAAGGCTGATTGGGGCGTTGCTCGACGAATTTCTTGTAAGCCCAAGGTTTATAATTGAATCCATAAACGTCGACTGTATCACTGAATCCATTGTATGCGGCTGCTTCCAAGTTACAGCCTGCGGTAACTAGACGTGTCGGATCTTCTCGATGAAAGAGATCTGTCAACATTTTAGAATACTTATGCCCTTGGGCGTTGTATTGTTCTGAGATTTCGTTCCCACTACTCCAAAGAATGACACATGGATGGTTGCGATCTCTGTGTACTAGGTTGATTAGGTCGCGTTCGTGCCATTCATCAAAATAATTGTGATAATCTTGAGCTTTTTTGGGATTATGCCACATGTCGAATAATTCGTCGATGACAAGAATCCCACTTTTATCACAAATATCGAGCAACTCGGGTGCTGGTGGATTGTGGGTAGCTCGAATCGAGTTTATCCCCATTTCCTTAAGTATGCGAACTTGTCGTTCTAAACCTTTTCTGTAAACCGCTGTCCCTAAGGGCCCCAAATCGGCGTGCTGACAAACTCCTTTGATTTTGATCTTATTGTCATTGAGATAGAATCCATCTGGTTTCCATTCAATCTTGCGAATGCCAAAACTCGTTTCTCGTATGTCAACTGTTTTCCCGTCGACGATGACTGTTGTCTTCATCGTATAGAGATGCGGGGCGCCTATATCCCACAGTGCTGGAGATTTGACCTCCAGTTGGGAGACGGTTGTCCCTTTCCCCCCCGAGGGAATGGGGCGGGCTTCTGTTTCATGCGTGGCTACGACTTCATCTCCTTTCAAAATATTTTTACGGATGATGGGCGTGATCTCTTTATCGGTGTAATTGACTAAGGTGGTCTCAGTTTCAACTGTGGCTGATTCTTTAGAAACAACGGGAGTTTTGACAAAAACTCCCCAATTCTCAATGTGAACTGGGTTAGAAACGGTCAAATAAACATGACGATAAATACCTCCACCTGGATACCATCGCGACGATTTCGGCGGATTGTCGACTCTTACAGCAATGGTATTGCGACTTCCTAGGCGCACATAAGGTGTAATATCTATTCGAAACGATGAATACCCATATTTCCACTCACCTGCCAATTCGCCATTCACGTAAATTTTAGGCCTCGACATGACGCCGTTAAAATCCAGATAGAATCGATTGCCTTCCCAATATTGGGGAATATCAATCGCTTTCCTGTACCAAGCGATACCTGCCCATGGTAATTTCCCTGTTTCGTTTTCTAAATCCATCATGAAAGGGCCTTCAATGCCCCAGTCGTGTGGCAAGTTGAGAGAACGCCACTGGCTATCATTGAAATTGGGCGCTTGGGGTAATTTCTGTGGATCGCTGGACAATGGTAGAATAACCCGTCCATCCTTGTCTGTGAATGTGAGTTCGCGAATACTGGCCCAATTGGCGCCACTGTTGCCTAAAATTGTGATCCGGTAATAGCGAAAATCCCCTTGAAGATTGGCTGAATCCTGGGTTGTAACTTTTCCTTGTTCTATGGATCCGGCTATTTTTTCCCATTTTTTCTTGTCGTGAGAACCTTCTAGTGTCCAAGCGTGGAGTGCTTGTTTTTCCCAAATGATTTGCACTCGAGTCGGCGACACCGAGCGAGCCATATCGATAGTAAGGCTATGACCTGGCTGGTTATTGGCTGCACACCAGCGAGTCCCTCTATCTCCGTCCATGGCATGGATGGCAAGGTTCCCCTCCTCAACACTGTCTGCGAATATCAGTGATGGATCAATCGGTGATGGTTCTGGATTGTTTGTCCCATCTGGCAAATTACCATATCGACAGAATTTCCATCCATCATTGAGATCATTTTTTATCGAGGAAACAAATGGAGCAGCAAAAACCTGGGCCATTCCGAAAACTGTTAATCCCAAGGCAATGCGAGAGATTGTTGGTAGTGACAATTGCATCGACTGATTCTTTATCAAATTTAGAGGATCAAGACAAGATTTCTCTGTACCTATCCTTCAATTTTTAATAACTTCACCATTGAAAATATGCTGAAATGATGTGTTCCATTGGGGAGTTTTTAAGGGGATTTATTGTCGTCAAGGTGGGCGATAAATGGTCCAAAATAGCGCCTTTATCTACTGAAATGACACATTAAATGGATTAATTGGGGTAACTTTTCGAAACCTAAAGAAATCATGGCATGGATGAAGCTTGCCCCTATGCGAGAAATCTGTAACTACTCCGACACATTAGAGCATATGCCGAATTCAATTTTATCAATTCTGGTAACAGTAGGGGGAATCTTTGTTGTTGTTATGTTGTTCAATTTCATGATCTTCGTTCATGAATTAGGGCATTTTTGGGCTGCTCGGTGGCGTGGATTATACATCGATCGTTTCCAAATCTGGTTTGGAAAACCTTTGTGGGAAAAGAAAATTAATGGGGTCCGTTGGGGAATTGGATGGATCCCGGCTGGCGGTTTTGTCTCCTTGCCTCAGATGGCTCCAATGGAAGCTATAGAAGGTGAAGCCGATATCCCTAAAAATTTGAAACCTATTTCTGCCTTAGATAAAATTATTGTGGCTGCTGCTGGGCCGTTGGCTTCGCTCTTGTTGGCTGTGGTTTTTGCATTCGCTGTGTGGGGCGTTGGAAAACCGGCCGTAGAGTACAAAACAACGACAATTGGTTATGTGATGCCTGGGTCTCCGGCGGCTGAAGCTGGCCTGAAACCGGGTGATAAAATTCTTGAAATCGATGGCCAACGTGTAGACCGCTGGGTTGGTGATATGGAAGGGGTCAGTGAATTGATTATGCTCAGTGAGCGCGAAAAAGTTCACTTCTTGGTGCAACGTCCGGGAGTTGATCAGCCTATCGAATTAGAAAGTGGATTCGAAATTCCGGAAACCAAGTGGTGGCAGAGAAAGGCTATGAGAAAGATTGGTATCGCTCCTGCTCTTTCTTGCCAAGTTGCTTCTGTGTTGCAGGGGAGTCCTGCTGAACGTGCTGGAATCAAAACTGGAGATGTTTTTGTCAGCCTGAATGGAGAAAAATTATGGTCCCCTGTTGCTATTGAAAAACAATCTGTTGAGGGAAAACCCCTTCTGATTGGGGTGCAACATCCAAATGGTAGCTCCCAACAATTAGAAGTGACCCCTCTAATTCCTAATAATTGGACTAATCATCCTAATAAACGACCCATTACTGGTATCCAATGGGGGGAAAGCGACGAAATACGATTAATTACTCAGCATCCAACTCCTTGGGCTCAGATTGGTCAGAGCTTGAAGTGGATGGGGGATACTTTAAAAAAGCTATTTGCCCCTCATAGCGATGTAAGTATGGAACATTTGAGCGGTCCTGTTGGTATTGCCTCGGTGTTTTACGATATGTTCCAGGCTAAGAACGGTTGGAAGTTGGCTCTGTGGTTTGCTGTTGTGCTTAATGTAAACTTGGCTGTATTGAATATATTACCATTGCCTGTAGTAGACGGTGGCCATGTCGTGTTGGGAATTACTGAAATTATTATGCGTAGGCCGGTCAGTGGAAAATTCCTCGACATTGTACAAGTTGGCTTTGTCTTTTTACTAATGGGATTTTTCATTTATGTGACATTTAAGGACATTGGCGATTTGTTCGCTCCTAGCGATAGTTCCCAACAACTACCGCCGCCTACTTTTGCTGTTTTGTCAACTCCGGTTCCTGCGTGATCCCAAGCTAAAATCCCCATGGCGTGTGGGGAAGTGTGAATGTACGTCGAATACATACTAGTGTGGAATTGGTGTGAATTGGGATTCGTTGTTTTGCTCTTGGGTGTTGTATACGATATTGGCACAGTATACTCCGGGCCCTAACAATCTTATGGCCATGGCATATGCATCTCGCTATGGGGTGGAACAAACGAGACGCTTTACTATTGGGGTTACTTTAGCTAATGCCTTCCTGTTAAGTATGAGTTGTGTCTGCCAACAGGTGATCATTCTCTGGATCCCATCGCTTGCTGTGTGGATGAAGTGGTTAGCTTGTCTCTACATGGTCTATTTGAGTATCATGCTCTTGAAAGATGCTGGTCGTGAAGGTAAAAATCAGGTCCCTTCCTTTCCAATCAATACGGTATTTCGCGGATTCATTTTACAGATGATTAATCCTAAGCTGGTTTTGTTCTGTTTAACTGTAACGGCTGGCTATTTGTTGCCTCTAGCCTATAATAACTACTGCGTGCTAGCTGGATATATCGGCGCAATGACTCTAAGCGCATGGGGAGCCAATACGCTCTGGGCATTATTTGGCGCAGGTATTGATCGAGTTTTGTCGGGTAAGCGTCTCTGGTTAGATAGGTGCATGGCGGCTCTCGTGTTTTTATGCGCTGTAGAAATGGCCCTTGTCGAATAATACGTAGTCCCCAGAAAAACACCTAGTTGCATCGGAAACTAGATCGAATAGATCGAAAATTTCAAGTTTTTTTTAGGAAAAATATCGCCAAACATGCTTTGGTCGTGTAACATAAGTCGTCAGGACGATTCTCCTGCGCTGAAAAATTAATATAATGGACACAATATATTGGGTTATTATCATTGCTTTGTTGATGTTGGCATCATTTGATTTGATCAATGGGGTTGCTAACGATGCGGTTAATTTTCTGAATTCAGCTATTGGTTCCCGAGCTGCACACGTCAGAGTGGTTTTGACTGTGGCCTCAATTGGGGTCATCATTGGCGCCATCTTTTCCAGCGGTATGATGGAGATTGCGCGGAGTGGCATTTTCAACCCGGAGATGTTTACGTTTCACGAAGTAATGTTCCTGTTCCTGGGGGTGATGATTGCAGAAGTTATTTTATTAGATACCTTTAATACTTTTGGTCTGCCGACGTCGACGACTGTTTCTTTGGTATTTGGTTTATTGGGTTCATCTGTGGCTACTGCGTTGTTCAAAATCTATTCGTCTGCTAATGCTCATGCAACGGAAGTCCTTGAATTTATTAATACACAAAAATGCATTGAGATTATTAGTGCTATTTTGACTTCGGTTGTTGTTGCGTTTACTGTGGGTACGGTGGTTATGTGGATTTCGAGGTTGTTGTTTTCGTTCCATTACCAAAAATCGTTGAAGTGGTTTGGCTCTTTATGGTGTGGCTTAGGCATGACGGCTATTTGTTATTTTGCAATCTTCAAAGGAATGAAGAGCATGACTTTTATGGATCCCAACTTTTTGGCGATGCTGGACAGCCATGCTGGTCTTTCTTTGTTGGTCACTTTTGCTATTTGCTCTGCCGTCATGGCTATTCTTCAGCACTTTTTGATGGTAAATATTCTTAGATTGACTGTGCTGGCTGGTACGTTTTCTCTGGCCTTGGCTTTTGCTGGCAATGACTTGGTAAACTTTATCGGTGTTTTCATGGGGGGATTGGGGGCCTTTGAAATTGCAGAAGGGTATTTGGCCGCTGGAAATGGATCTCCGCATGATTTGATGATGGTGGGATTGACGGGTGAAGCCCATGTTAATCCGTTGATTTTGATAACTGCTGGAGGCATTATGGTGTGTGCTCTCTGGTTCTCGAAAAAAGCTAAAAGTGTTATCGCTACTGGTGTTGAACTTTCTCGACAAGGTGAAGGGGGAATTGAACGATTCGGCTCTGTGCCGCCAGCTCGGGCTATTGTTCGCATGGCTATTGCTATTGGCACTGGATTGAAAATGGCTATACCAGCACGTATGCTCGTTCGTATAAACCACCGTTGGGACCCTGTCCCTCAACCGTTGAATCCTAAGGATAGAACGGCGTTCGACCTCATCCGTGCAACGGTCAATTTGACTGTAGCGGCGATGTTGATTACTTCGGCAACTTCTTTGCAGCTTCCTCTGTCGACAACGTATGTAACCTTTATGGTGGCTATGGGTTCTTCGTTGGCTGATAAAGCGTGGGGTCGTGAAAGTGCTGTCTATCGTGTGACTGGGGTATTGACGGTTATTTCTGGTTGGTTCATGACTGGTTTGGCTGCATTCACATTAGCTGGAGTTACTGCCTATATCTTGCACTATGGGCAGGGTTATGCAATTGGCATTTTATTGGCACTTACTGCCTTTATCCTCGTTAAATCGACTATTCTCCACCGTAATCGTGAACATAGGCTTTCTCGAGAAGAAATCTCTGAAATTAATGAAGACAATATTGTCGAGGTTTGTAACTCTCGTGTCTCAGAACAAGTTGAGTCTTTAACTAGTATTTATGCGGAAACTGTCGAAGCGTTGATCCAACAAGATCGTAAGTCTCTTAAGGAATTGGCCTCCAAAGCTGATAATCTGGCGACAACTTGCCAGGATTACCATAAATATGACATCTTGCCGATTCTCTATAAAATGCAGAGTCGATCCTTGGATACTGGGTATCATTTTGTGCAAGCTCTCGACCACTTGAATGAAGCTGTAACAAGCCTTAGAATTTTTACTGATTCGATTTTCTCTTACATTGACAACAATCATACTCCGTTTAACGTTGATCAAACTGCTGATCTAAAAGAAGTTCATCAAGAAATGTTGAAATTGCTTAATGATGTGTCGTTAATGCTTAAGACCTCCAACTATTCCAAATTTGACTTCACCGTTGTTGCTCAAGAACAGTTGCTCAAAATTATTGCGAAGGCTACGAAGAGACAAATTAAGAGAGCTCAGCGTAATCAAAATCGCACTCGCTCGTCTATTCTTTATCTGAGTATGTTAGAGGAAATGCGTTCGATGGCTATACAGTTAAGAGCCTTAGCGGGTGACCAGCGTTATTTCGTAACGGCCTAACTCCTTCTCATCGTTTCATTGCCCCTCTTTTCCCCTTATTGCCTCTGTAAATCATACTTGCTTGCTTTTCTGTATGCCTAAGAAATGCGTGTATGACAATTCATTGGGGAAAATAAAGATTTTTGAAAGATTGAATCGGAGAAAACGTATTTTTCCATGAAGAGACGCCCAACGAAAGAATGGAAGAGAGAGACGTTCTTTCACCGCAGGTGTTTTTCATAGGTAGTAGTAGCTGCCCTGTCGTGGCCCTTTAGCTGCGACAGGGCTTTTTTGCAATTGTGAGATCCAGAAACAGAGCCGTAATCTAGGGATGGATGTTATTTGATCTTGCTAGAAATCGAGAAAATGGAGTAAAGTATATCCATGTTCAGGTTGAAATTTACCTTTGCCTTGTTAGCTTTGTCTATGGCGATGCCCACCATGATGGCTTCAGCACTCCCTGATGTATATCCAACTCCTCAAAAGGCTGAATTTACTGGCCGTTATGTCAAGGCAGGGCAAGTGCGATTGATTGATGGAATGCGTGAACCTAATGCTCCAGAACTCAAGGATTTGCCTCAAACAGAAGGTGCGTATCGATTGACTATTCGCGAAGGCCTCGTGACGGTGGCTGCTCGAGAAAAACTGGGGTTCTTCTACGCAAAACAAACTCTCTCTCAATTGATTAAAGATACTCAAACGGGTTTGTATGCACAGAAAGATCCGTTCCCTGATAAAGACTTAAAGGCGGTGGCCGCTATGGGAGAACTTGCTGAGTGTGATATTAAGGACTGGCCTGATATCATGAATCGCGGTACGGTAGAAGGATTTTATGGTATGTACTGGACTCATGTGGCTCGTAAAAAACAACTCGAGTTTTATGGTCGTAATAAGATGAATACTTACATCTACGCCCCTAAAGACGACCCTTATCACTCCCATCATTGGCGTGAGTTTTATCCTGACAAAGAAGCAACTCAAATCCGTGAACTTGTCGAAATAGCGAAACGCAATCATGTCAACTTTGTATGGGCTCTTCATCCTGGGTTTAATATCCGCTGGACGGATGAGGATCGCGCGAATGTTTTAAAGAAATTGGAGGCGATGTACGATTTAGGTGTCCGGTCTTTTGGCCTATTTTTTGACGATGTCGGAGGCGACGCGGCTAATATCGATCGGCAAATTGAACTTGTTAATTTAATTTATAAGGAATTTATCCATAAAAAAGGAGATATCCCTCCGTTGATCTTTTGTCCATCCGGTTATAATAGATCTTGGACAAGGGCTGATCAGTTGCAACATCTTGGCAAAATGGAACCGACGGTTCGCATTATGTGGACTGGTAATTCGGTCGTCTCTGATATAACGACGGAAGGTCAGGAATGGGTTACTAAAAACCTTGGCCGACCTGTTTATATTTGGTGGAACTTTCCTGTAACTGATTATTGCCATGATCGTTTGCTAATGGGTAGAGTTTATGGCTTGACGCAGGATGATCAGGCAATGGGGTCGATGACTGGATTTGTTTCTAACCCTATGGATCGTCCTGAAGCCTCTAAAATTGGCATTTTTGGTGTGGGAAACTATGGGTGGAATATTAAAGGATATCAATCAGACAAAACCTGGAAAGACGGTATCAAACGGCTTTATCCTGAGGTGAGTGAGGCTATGCAGACTTTTGCAAATCACAACTCCGACATCGGTATTTCTGGCCATGGTCTGCGCCGTGAAGAATCTGTCGCAATTGCACCGGAAGTCGAAAAACTGAAGGCTGCGTTAAAAACTGGCGATCGACAAAATTGGACCTCCTCTCTCGTGTACAAGGAATATGAGAAAATTACAAAGGCTGCCCAAATTTTGTTAAATGATAAAACGAATCCGGAACTGGTGGCCGAAATTCAGCCCTGGTTACGTGCTTTCGAAAAATTGGGTATTGCTGGAAGTTGCTCTATAAAAGCTTTGCAGAATAACTCAATAAATGATTTGGCGCAAAGTGTATCGGCCTTCGATGAAATGGCTCGCATTCCTGAAGATTACAAAACGATCGCAGGTGGTAAATTCTTACGGAAGGGCGTTACAACCGGTGGTTCGGTCATGATGCCGTTAACTCGTGATCTAATCCAGAAAGCGGCAGATCACCTCTACTCTCAATTATCTGGTAAAACGACAATTCGTGGCTCGTTTTTAGTGAATGGGGGTAATCTTGATCCAGAAGGCAAGGCAACGGATGGCCGATCGGATACTTTCTGGCATTCGGGTGCCTATCAAAAGGCGGGTGACTGGTATTGTCTAGATTTTGGAGATTCTGTGCCTGTGCGCAATATCATGTTGACAATGGGGCGTCATGACAAAGATTCTGATTTCGTAGCTCGTGGTCAGTTAGAAGTAAGTCGCGACATGGAAATTTGGATCCCCCTGGGTGGCGAAACGACAAGTATGCGGGTTTTCTGGCAAAGCAATAAGCCTATTTATGCTCGTGCTATTCGTTATAGAATTATAGAACCGAATTACATTAATCCAGATAAAAAGGGTAATACGGTATGGACTGCTATCCGTGACTTTGCTGTTAATTGCCCTGTGCCTGCTTTTGCGTCGTCAACTGTTCAGGGGCTTGCTGGATTGTCTGTTCAGGAAAAGTCCAATCTTGTTGGCATTAATACGGTTATGGAAGTTAAAACGATGAAGAAAGGCGATTCCATCAAGTTAGTGTTGCCTGAACCTGTTGATGCTACTTGGGCGGAAGTGAATCTCGATAATAGCTCGTTGCCTGAATGGGCTGAAGTGTCAGTCGAAACTATCGGGTCCAGTAAACCTGTCGTGCTGAAACTTAGTCCGTACAAAAATAAAGCCTTCATCGCTAAAGGTGCTGACTTACCTAAGGGAATCAAGTCGTTAACATTGAAACATAATGGGAATAACCCTCAAGATATTAAACTCAATATGTTCAAGCTTGATGTTCCGCCAAAAGATTCGGCTCATCGTGCTAGCTCATTGGTTGATGGTAATCTGGTTTCTGTCTACCGTGCTGATCGCCCTTTCGATGTCACAATTCAAAATACCGATGTTCCTGAAGCTAATCAGGTCGTTATCGTAGGAACGGCTGATTTTAGTTTCCGTATTCAGAAAAAAGACGGCTCATGGTCGGAAACGATGAAGAGTTCTTCAAATGGTGCTGTTACCGTTTGCTCTCCTGGACCTTCCATTCGTGCTATTCGCTTGATTTCAGAGAAAACTCAGTCTGGTCAGTCGATTCACGAAGTGATCTTTAAGAAATAATCTATTCTATATTAAGTTGTTCTAATCTTTCTCAAGGGCGAGCTATTTGATAGTTCGCCCTTTTTTGATGTCTTTCATTGATTGCTTCTGAGAGGAATCTGTTTGAGTGTTATTAACCTCATGACTGTTCTGTAAAACTTCTTGAGATCGTTCTAACGCTCAGGTTTTAAGTCCATGCGCTACGAAGAACTACTGCGCTTCTTTGAAAATCAAAGTCTAAGTAAAAATGCACTAGTGTCCGGTAAAACTATTGAGTAAGTCTCCCCTCAAGGTAGTTCTACTAAGAGCAAGTTGAAGACCCCAAGAGACCAATTGTTGAGAGTCTTAC
>CASFPZ010000060.1 GCA_949296365.1 uncultured Akkermansia sp.
TCTGGCTATGACGAAAGAAGGGCTTTGGGCTGGGTTTCGTGATAAAGGAGCTGCCTTGTTGAAACCGGATACACTCGAAGTCGTCCGGCGAGCCGAGTTTCCCCGGGAGATCAAGACGCCTTGGGTGACTGCTTTCCTGACACCGCCTTCCGGAGCGGTGTATGCAACGACCTACGGCAATGGTCTCATCCAGCTCGAGGAAGGCAAAGGTTCCGGCAAAACAGCAAAGAAGAAATCTGCAAGTCCCGCAGATTCTAGTCTTTCTCATCCTGTTCCCCCGACACCTCGGGAATGGGCCGCCCTGAAACAAGAAGCCGATTCGATGGTTACTCCTACAGAGGCGCCTAAGCAAGCTGCTGCCGTGTTTTGGAAAGAAGATTGGGCGACCAAGGGTTCCTGGTGCCATCGTTACGGCAAGCATTGGGCTGTTTTGTGTGGTGCAAACGGGGGAAGTACGTCTCAGTTCTTCTCCATTTTGGGGGATCAAGAGGGTTTGTTGAAATTTGGATGTCGTATCGGGTATCAACATGCCGAACAACAAGGGGTTTTTAGTGGGCTTAGTTGGATTCACAAACCGGAAGATCCTAATTCTCTCCTGAATCCTCATCGAGGGACTCAGTCTCATGGAATGTGGTCTGATGGCCCCAGTTATCCCCATGGTTTTGACGGCCCTGACCTGTGGTTCGTCGTTCAAACAAAAGAAGATTCTCCCTGTGAGTTGGCGTTGTATTTCTATAATAACGAAGCAGTTCAACTGCCTGAAATGGTGAGAAGCGATCTTCTCGTAGAGGTTCGTCAATTCCAAAGCCAACTAACAGAGGAACAAACCTTTTCGCAATTTTACCTAAGACGCTCCGATCAGACAATTGATCAACTTCCTACACTAGAAACAGAACGAATCCTTAAAGAACCTGTACTTGCCCGGACTCGAGTCAATCACACCTTGGGAAGCGGCGTCTACAAAACTTTCCTTCTGCAAGGCCCCGGAACTTATTACGTGAGAATCGCCAGAAATTATTCCCAAAGCGCGAGGGTCAATGGCGTCTTTCTCTCGAGAATTCCCAACTCCAGTCTTATCGCGCCAGCTCCCTATCAGGAACAAGATCCATTTCTGGGTATATTCCCTGATTATCAAGAAGTTTTCCTCTATCCTGTACCTCGTGGCTTTGTTCCTACTGTTGCCGAACAAGAAATCGTCAAAGCTTGGGATGCCATCTGCAAGATTAAACTAGATACTGCCTCTCTCTCACGAGCTCAACGGTGGTCCTTGGAAACATGGCGTACCTTGAACCGTCAGCAATCTTCTGTTCGATTGCAACCTGCCATGAGATGGAATCTCAAACTTTGGAACCAACAAGAACGTCAGGAAGTCGAACACGCTGTCCTGCAAGGATGGCTTAAAAACCAAGAGTATTTCGGAGGTGATGTTTACTTATGTCAGGAATATTTTACTGGTAGTCCGAGAACGTTCCCATTATCCCTCCAAGATATTCGATTAATGCCTCGTTTGGGGCTGGACTGGCACGATTATTTCGATGGCCTCGATATCAAAGAAGACAAACTCAATGAACTTCGGGAAACATTGGAAAATCTCAGCGAGTCGGATCGAACCAGGCTTATTAAAGAATATGAGGCCAAAAATCGGTAACCTATTAAGAAATGCCTGAGATTTTGTTTCTGATAATAATGTCGTCTAAGAAGTGAAATCATGTATAGGACGCGTATTTTTATTCAAGTAGCTGAATCGGGCAGTTTTAGTAAAGCGGGGGATAAGTTGTTTTTGACCTCGGCGGCAGTGATGAGGCAGATTGACAAGTTCGAGGATGAAGTGGGGGTTCCTTTGCTGGAACGTTCGAATCGCGGCGTGGTTTTAACTCCAGCAGGAGAAGTTTTTTTACAGGAAGCCAGGAGACTTGTTAACGATTGGGAACAGGCTTGCCACATGGCTCGTGCTCACTGTGTTGCAAGGACTGAAATACGAGTGGGAACTTCCTACTTTTGTCCCAGCGAGCAGTTATTAGATCCCTGGAGAAAAATAGCTGGGCAATATCCTCAAGTTTCCCTTCAAGTCATATCGTTTGATGACGGCAGATACAATTTCTTGGATTTACTCAATAACTTAGGTAAAAAAATCGATGCCATTGTGGCGCCCTATGATTCGAAACAATGGCGGGAACAGAGTTGTTTCTTACCCATAGGACATTACCCTATTTGCTGTGCTGTCTCCTATAGACATCGATTGGCTGGGAAGAAGCTATTGGAATGGGAGGATTTACACGGTGAATGTTTGTTGACGAGGCCTCGAGGCGCAGGGTGGGTCAATGACGAATTACTTGATTTTGTGGAAACGCATCACCCAGAAATCCGAGTTGAGAAGACTCCGAGTTATTATGACCTTAATGTTTTCAATCATTGCGAACAGACAGGCGCAATCCTGTCCAGCCTCGACCTCTGGAAAAAAATTCATCCTTCATTAGTCACGATTCCGCTGAATTGGGACAAGACTGTTCCCTACGGTGTTGTCTATGCGAAACATCCCTCTCTGGCTGTTCGAAAATTTATCGATATCGTCGCTGCCGCCTTGAACAAAGGAAGACAGATTCGAATGGCTTCTGGCTTCGATTGACGACGCAGAGAATTCTTGGAAAGGCTGGCGGCAGGAGTATAAACGAGAAATCATGAAGCCTGTAGTAGAGAGATTTTTGAAATACGTCAGCCTCGATACTCAATCTGTTCCAGACGCGGGTCAAGTGCCCAGCACGAGCAAGCAAAAGAATTTGTCTGGCCTGTTAGTCCAAGAGTTGAGGGAACTAGGAATAGCCAACGCCGATATGGATGAATATGGTATCGTCTACGCGAGTATCCCGGCCTCTCCAGGGTGCGAGTCTGTGCCAGTTGTTGGCTTTATCGCTCATTTGGACACTTCGCCGGCTGTATCTGGCAAAGATGTGCGACCTCGGGTTATCCATGCGTATTCAGGGGAAGATATCGTGCTGAATGCGGATATGGGACTCGTTTTGTCTCCCCGGGAATTTCCGGAATTGTTGCAATACCAGGGCGACGATGTGATCGTGACGGATGGAACGACGCTGTTGGGGGCTGATGACAAAGCAGGAATTGCGGAGATCATGACGATGGCTGCTGAGTTGATGGCAAACCCTAGCCTCAAACATGGCCCTATCAGTATAGCGTTTACTCCCGACGAGGAAGTCGGCGGTGGGATAGAAGTATTTGATTTGGACCGTTTTGGAGCTTCATTTGCTTATACGGTCGATGGCGGCGCATTGGGAGAAATCGAGTACGAGAATTTCAACGCTGCCTCAGTGAGTCTCTCGATAGTCGGCAAAAGCATTCACCCTGGATATGCTAAAGGGAGGATGATTAACGCGCTGTTGGTGGCGATGGACTTCCAAAGTATGTTGCCCGTTTATGAAAATCCGGCTTGTACAGAGGGGTACGAAGGATTCTATCATCTCGAATCGTTACAGGGAACGGTAGACCATGCGGTAGCAAATTACATTATTCGTGACCACGATCGCCAATTGTTTGAAGAGAAAAAGGAACAGATTGGTAAAATTGTCGATTATTTAAACGGAAAATATGGAGCTGGCACGTTGTCTGCTCTCGTGCAGGATAGTTATTACAACATGAAAGAGAAAGTCCAACAGTATCCTTTCTTGATCGAAAATGCGAAGCGAGCCATGCGCAGTATTGGTGTAGAACCTATCCTTGTTCCTGTGCGTGGCGGTACTGATGGCGCGTTCCTTTCTCTCCATGGATTGCCTTGTCCCAACTTGTGCGCAGGCGGTCATAATTTTCACGGACGTTACGAATACATTCCTATCCAGTCGTTAGAGAAAATTGCCGCCTTTCTGGTTGAGTTAGCGCAAACATTTGTCTCGGAATCTCAAACTGTTTAGCGTCCAGCAAAAAGATCTTCGCAAACATATTCCTTTCATGCGTTAAGGGGGCTGTCAATTGCTGAGAGTTGTCAGCCTCCCAGTTGATAGTTTGATCAAGCGGGACGGCGGATTGCTTTCTGATTAAGTCGGGATGAGGTCGCTCGGTTGTCAACCTTCTATCGCTGATCTGATCTATTAAAATCGAATGCTTCAGTTATGCGTGGCGTTTGGTACTGTCTGCTTTGAAAAACAACTGCGGCGCCTACGTGTCGGAAGATACTTCTGATGCTTGCTAAGCAACAAATTCCCTCTGAGAAAAAATTCTCAAGGCTTATCTTTCCGCAGTCGATCCTTCGCAGATGCTTGTAAAACTTTTTGTTGTCTCGTGCCAAGCTGGCCTATTTTTCCTTTTTTAACGAAAAGATGAAATATCCGTTTGAATCGTTGCCATTAGCGCCCTTCACATCGGCCTTAATGGTGTAAACGTCCAGATTCGTTCTCAATTTGTTGACGTGAAGGGTATAGGTATTCTGCTTATTTTCGATCCCCGTCCAGCCCGGATGGACGTCCTCGGAAATGAGACGATTGCCTTCCCAAAGAGAAACCTTCTGGATGATAAGCGCATTGGGACCGGATTCCCATTGGAAGGTTGCTTGATAGTCTCCTGGGGAGACGATTGAATCAGTCACATTGAAGGTAAAAGTATTAGGGGTGTTCTTGAGCGACCACTTCGGGGCGTTCAAACGTTGCTTAGAAAGCTCTGAGAGCCGAATGGCTTCTGGCTCCATGCGAGAAAAAACTCGCTGAACTGTTGGCGCGACATGGCCTTCTGGAGTGGCTGTGTAGGTTGTTGTTTGGCGTGGCCAATCAATTTCAAAGGCATGAACTTTGTCTAGGAAGACTTGTTGAAACTGATCAGGTTCTATTTTACCTTGAAGCGCATCTCGGCAGGTATCAAAAAAGAGCTGCCACCGCTTTCCGTAAAAATCCTTCATTAATCCTGCCAATTGACGGTTGGAATAATCATTTAACGGACTGATGGTGCCCGTCCACGTGGAGACAAGTCGTTTGCAAGCTTCTGCCATGTTGGATTTTTCAGCCTTTGTTTGCCCTTTTGCCAAAGCTTGTTCATAGAGAGAACCAAATCGCCACTGGGAGTAAGTAGCTAGAATGGCGTCGGTCTCCGAGATCAAATCCATGAAAAGCTGGGATTTGGCATTGAATCGATCTACTTGTCGGGAATCAAAGGCTTCTACAATTTCAGCAAGCAGAGGACGAGCCATATCAGAGAGCATTTGCCTGACGACGTCGATGAGGTCGTATTGGAAGGTCGGTTGTTTGAGAAGAAGGGGATATTTGTCTGCAGCTGCAAGGTAGAGACGAGCTGCCTCAATGACCTCCATCGTATCGTAGTAAATGGTTCCCGATGACCACGAAGAGGCTTTTTGCACATTGCGAGCTGGCCGGGCGCAAAGAATGGATTCTGTGCAACCTTCTTGCTCCCGGACGGGGGAGTAGACTGATTGCTCGAGGAGGGTAAGAGCCTGAATAATTTCTTGGGGGGCTTGACCGTACCGGCGCGTAGCGTATGAAACGAGCCATTGCTCAATGTTTCTCGCGCTTATAGATTGATTGGCTGGCATCCAGAATCGCTGGATGAGAAAATCGTAGAAGATGGGGTTGGTTTCGAGCCCTTCTGAAATAATGCCAATCCCCTGAAGATTGTTGCGCATCGACGGGGAAATTTTCATTTTGTCCAGATTGGCGAGTTTCTTGAGGCTCCCATACATCCCGTGGTTGCCACCGAAGTTGAGAAGTTCTGTCCACATCCATGGAAGGTCGCGATAATTCTGGGAGGGGCGTTCCTGGAATGGTTGGCTCATGTCGCGATCCAATGCTAGGACGAGAACGTGGTTAGGATCGAGCCCGTTGACGAGATCTTTTTTAGGGTTGCCTCCCCAAGCCATGATGAGCCAGACGCTGCCGGGACAGTGAGTCTGCATGGTGGATTGAACGGTAGATGCTGCTTGCGATAGGCGAATCCCCCCTGTGTTTCCTCCCTCATGAAACAAATCTCCCCCTAATGCTTGCGGCGTAATCCCATAAACATCCTTGAGATTCTTGTACCAGATCCGAGCAACCTTCTGAAAGGCGGGACAAGTGGGATCTAATACTGCGGGACGCGTGTATCCTATCCATTGGCCTTGTTGAATATAGCGACCCCCCTCGCCATGGAGGATGGTGTCAAGATCGTGGGGAACTAGCCCAACAAACCCTTGCAAGACAGGGGTTATACCCAGAGACTTCATAGTTTGAACGATGAATTTCCCCAGCTCTGCTTCCTGGTCGATCATCTGTTGGGAAAGGGGACCTCCTAGGCCTTCCAGGTTACCCATGTTCCACCAGGCGGCCGAAGCTGGATTGGGTATGTAGGCTTTGATTTTATCTTCTGGATAACCGAGGTCGCGCAATGTGAGCTGCCAAACTTTCTCGAGTCCCGCCTGCACAAGGGCTATGTTGATCCCACTGAGAGCAAGACGATCCAGTTCTTCTCTCCATTCCTTTTGTCCCCAAAACGCCATGGTGTATGAGAGTGTACAATAGTTATACGCGTAACGCCATTTCCACGGAGTCGAAATTTGAATGGGCTCTTGTGGCAAGATAAGCGGAGTCCTGGGGGCAAGACGATTCCCGTTCCAGGACCAATGTAAACCTAGAATATTCCTCAAATAATATCCATATCCGGCGGCAAGTTCGTTGACACTACCGCCTGTGATGGCAACTTGACCGTTGATCGCTTCAATGCGAAATCCTTCAAGCTTAGTGTTGATTCCTAATTGAAAGTTAGAGGATAACCCGGGGGTGATGCGGGTAACGAGATTTCGAACGGCTAGCGGCGCGGCCTGTTCCAAGGAAAAAGCAACTGAAAAAAGAGCCACAGTAACTGTCAAAACACAAGCCGAGAAAAGGACGGAAGATTTCATAACAATCAGGTAACTATTAATTAAGGGGAAAGAACTAAACAAGGTCAAATCAGAAAATCAAGGTCATACTGATTCTAATCTAGTTGATTCAATCGTCTTTTTATATCTATAATATGACGGAGGACGACATGTCATTATCCTTTCAACGATGAAGAATCACAGCCGATGTTCAGCTAAACACTTGTGGTTTCGTGGAGATCTAGCCGCAATTGTCCTTTTGTCTCTTATTGTGGTGATTTTGCCTTTTGGGTTGGAAGATGGAAGCGAGGGCTGGAGTGAAGAAAAATTCCCCCAAAAACGGGAATCGTCGCCAGTGGTGACATTGGCTCCTCAACGAGCTGGAAGAAGCAAAAAAATCTCCAGACATCAATTCAGCCCTGTACGATTCTTGCACATGAATGTTAAGAACTACTTTGTCGAAGAAGAACAACTTCGCAGCCCACATGAAATATTCATCAAGAAAGTAGAGTCTCGAGAAGCTGTGGCTGCTTCTATCGCCTCAGTACACCCTCATGTGGTAGCCCTTTGCGAAATCGGCGGCCCGGCTGCTTTGCGAGATTTGAAGGAGCGATTGAAAAAACGTGGCTGCGACTACCCGTATGAAATTATTGTCGCTCGCACAGGAGAACCCCGAGCGTTGGGCTTGTTGTCTATGTACCCGGTGTCTAATCTCTCGCAAGCACATGTGAAATTGCCTGGCGAAAAACTCAATGAAGATATGTTGAGGGGAATTCTGGATGGAATTGTTCAAACGCCAGACGGTAGGAATTTCCGCTTCCTTGAGGTTCATTTGAAGTCGAGGTACAATGAAGTTGTTGAACCTATTTCACTCAGAAAGCGAGAAGCCATGGCCGTGAGAAATTACTTGGATCGGATGATGAGAGAGAATCCAGGAATGCCGATTGCCATAGCCGGTGATTTCAATGATGGAACATACGAGGCTGCGGTTTACATAGTACGTGGCTCAACGAAATCTCCCTATGCTATGCAGGTCTTAAAACCTAAGGATTCCCGCGGAGAATCCTGGACTATTCTCCATGACGAGGCTGACTGCTACTTTGCCTATGATCATATTTTGGTGAATAAAACCCTTAAAAGTCGCTTGGGCCGGAACATCTCTCAAGGCATTGTTGATATCCCAGAGGCTGCTCGCGCTAGCGATCACCGTGCTATTTGGGTCGATGTGTACTGATTTTTTGTAAACGTACCTAGTGCGCTTTTCTTTCAGGCGTGCCAAGACTCTTCTAGTGCAACGTCAATCCCCGAAAAAATCGTCTTCAACTTTTTTGGCCGGTGTTTTATCCGCATTTTGTTTGTTGCCTTTGGGTGAAGCCTGTGAAGGTTTGGTCGGGGTTTTGGTTGGGGTGATTTCTATAACGTTGGGCGTTGGTTTCCGTACAATATTCTGGGGTTTGGGTTCTTCTTGCGGAGAGACAACTGGCCCATCCTGAACGAAATATGAATCGTCATGTGGTGTGACAACAGACGTTTTATCGGTCCCAGATTGTTTGATAGTCTGGGTGAGATCGTCTTCAGTGTAGGTCTCTTCTGTATTGGAGTCGATGGATCGTTGCCGCGCTGAAGACCTGTGGGAATTGGAAGCATATTGATCGGTATTTTCCATGTCTTCTTCGTCTCCTTGACCTGTTAGGAGATTGACGAGTTCCTGCGCTTTCTGGCTTTGCTCCTTCGTGTTGTCGATCGAGCGGATCATGGCAATCATGTTAGCGCTGGCCGTAGCTTCGTCGCCAATGTTGAAGCAATCGCGCTCGCATTCCCAACGAAGGGCGTTGATGTCTTTTAATGAAGCATCGGAGAGTTCTTTTGCGGAGGTTGGCGAACTGCCTGAGGATTTGCTTCCTGTGATTTTACGCCTCTTTGTCTTGTCGGTCATTGCATTGATCTTTTCGTCCTTCGTCTCTGCGAACGATATTGCCAATGCAATGCGTTTTTTCCAGGCATTGCGCAACCCGGCAATGTCTCCCTTTTCGCGGTATTGTGGAAATACGAGCGACTCAAAAATCGCATTGACGTCGAATATTGACGCTGGCCATTTCGGCGGCTGCATGCCTCCGACTTGGAGGGCTCGCCCAACTTGACTGTTGAGAATGTTGCCCTGCATGTCTCCGCGGAACTCCTTCAACGTGTCGTATTCTTCCGCAATATTGTTCAAGATACTGAGCGCTTGTGGTGCATAGGGAGAAAAATCAGGATTTTCTTCATTCGCTTTTGCTGCCTGCAGGGTGATGATGGCCCATTGGCAGTGGTATTTCAAAATGCGCTTGAACGTAGGACTGTTGAGCCGGTTTTTATTCTTGTCTCTCCAATCTCGCCACTCTTTTTCTTTGCGGCCTTCAAAATCGATCTTTTTGACTGACGATTCGTAAAGCTCACTGGCTGATTCTTCGCTGGCTGCAGCTGCTGTCAATCGAGAAATTGCATATTTGATGGCTTTTTCTTCTTTCGATTCATTGGCGTTCAGAATGGAATCCAGCGTTTCGAGCAATTTGTCTTTGTCGGCTTCAGACAACGAATCTGCATAGGTCGTATGTGCCGCTATGAGACTGACTATTAAAAGGTGTACGCCGAATTTCATCATGCTTATTATTATGAATGTCAAAATCTGTCTGGCAAGTTGGAAATGCATCCTCCACACAATTTACTGGATGAACATTGTGTCCTTGACCTATCGTGTTGAATTGACATATCATCAAAGTATGAAACAACATATTGCCGGTATTTGCTTGTCAATGATTATGGCCTTATCGATGAACGTTGACAATTTATGGGCCTCAGATCTCGTGCCTGCTCCCATGAACAAGTTAGAGATGCTCGCCTTGCATCGCGCCAAAGCTCTGTTTGCAGGGATTGTTCACCAACCATGCCGATTCCGTACTTCGCTTTGTCCAGACCGTTGCGGTCATGCTCAAGATGTCGCTTGTTTCGATATCGTCGATTACATCGAGTACAAAAAATACGGACAGTATGGCGATGAAAAACAAAAACGCTTCTGTGTCAGCCTTAAAAAATCACCAGAAAATCCCCTGTCTCCTGCAATCCTCGAATGTATCCACCAGCTAAAAAAAGGCGATGTCATCGAACTCGCTTGGGCCCATATCTATGTGACATATAATGGTTCGTCTGCCCCTCAACGCTGGGTTCTCAATATGGTCCCGCTACCTTCCAAACCTGAGTCATAAATCCTCGGCAAACTTGGTTTATTGGTAGAAGATTGCTTGAATTTTATTGTACGTTTGCTAATAAAATAAAATATGAAAATTAAATTTTGTGGGGCTGCTGGGACGACGACTGGGTCTCAGCATCTTTTAGAAGTCAATGGAAGTCGCATCCTGCTGGACTGCGGGATGTATCAGGGGCGGCGTGAAGAGTCGCTCCGAATCAATCGCGAATTTCCGTATTTTAACCCGAAGGAGATTGATTGTGTTGTGTTATCGCATGCTCACATTGACCACTCGGGGAATTTGCCCAATTTGGTGAAGAAAGGATTTTCGGGAAACATCTATTGTACCTACGCAACGCGGGATCTTTGTCAAATCATGTTAGCAGACGCAGCGCGCATCCAGGAACACGACTGTAAGTTCATTAACAAAATGAATGCTCGGCATGGTATTGCGGGGCCTCCGGCCGAGGTGATCTATACCGAACAGGATGCGGAACGTTGTACTCGCTTGTTCGTCAATATTAACTACATGCGGCCAATGTTGATTGCCCCTGGTGTGACGTTGACCTTTTTCGACGCAGGACACATTTTAGGGGCTGCGCAAGTATGTTTAGATATCGTTGACCAGGAAGATGGAGGCCAAAAGAAACGTCTGGTATTTTCTGGCGATGTTGGACGTGGTGATAACGAATTGCTGCGGGATCCTGTGCCGGTACCAAATGCTGATATTTTGATTATGGAAACGACTTATGGTGGTCGTCAACACCGCTCAAAACCACGTGACGACGAAGCCTTCCAAGATTACATCAAGCGTGCGTTGCAGAGGGGGGGTAGTATTTACATCCCGGCCTTCGCTGTCGAAAGAACCCAACAGATCCTTTACTTGTTAAACAAGGCGTTCCACGAAAGTAAATTGCCTGTGTTACCGGTCTATGTCGATAGCCCTATGGCGGTGAGCGCAACGGAAATCTATCGATTGCATCCCGAGTGCTTCAACCACGAAGTATACGATTTCCTGTTCCGAGAGAAAGATCCATTTGGGTTTGAACACTTGAGATTGATCCGTTCGGTAACTGAGTCGCAAAAGCTCAATAAAATGCAGAATCAGGGAATTATTGTGGCGGCTTCGGGCATGTGCGAAGCCGGGCGTATTCTACACCACCTGGCTAATAATATTGGCAATCCCCATAATACGGTCTTGTTTGTCGGTTATTGCGCAGAACATACGCTGGGCCGACGTATTATGGATGGAGAAAAGGAAGTACCTATTTTAGGGCGTAGGTATGCTGTTCGCGCTGCAATTGAAGAAATGGACTCTTTCTCTGGGCATGCTGACCACAATGAATTGTTGAAATATTTCCACCGCATGGAGGCTGAAAAATGCTCCAAAGTATTCCTCGTGCATGGTGAAACAAAAGCTTCAGAAGCTATCCAACAAGCAATTGTCGATCAATTCCCAGAATTCTCTGGAGATCTGGAAGTGGCTCAAATCGGCGCTATCTGGAAGTTGTGAGGTTTTCTCATTGGTTCTAGTAAACGGACTTGACTGGATTTGATCCTCCTTTCAGGTCCGTTCTCTCTAAGTTTTTACTGTTTCCCCAATAGTGGTATGTATCCCCTGACTGATGGTTAAAATTCCTTGTGCAATTGTAATATAACTGCTATAAACCAGCTATGGCAAATAAGACTGCTCGAATTGCTGGAATTGTGCGTTGGATACAATTTTTTTTGGATAATTATAGTCTGTGTCCAATTTTATCTTATCTCAATAGCTAATGATACATTAGATGATTTGGAATATCGAATAAAAATGATCGAAGAAAATACTCCTGATATCATTAAAAATATTAGTAATGTTCTGGAATCAATTACAGATTAATTTTAATAGGTGGTATTTATGAAAATTGAATATGAAGATAATGACAACCACATTAGTGTCCACTAAAAAATCGTAGGAGTTTTTTTAAATTATTGAAATTCAATTTGTTATAAGCAACTTCACATTCCCGAGACTTAAATTTAACTTTGCGGTCAAAATCAGACCGTTATGTTTAAAGATGAGTACGTTTTCGCCCAATTAGTGAAGTTCCTTGATTACGAAAAATTCAAATATCT
>CASFPZ010000061.1 GCA_949296365.1 uncultured Akkermansia sp.
GGGAGCTTACTTTTTCACAAGGCTATCCGTAAGGTCCGTTTTATGGGCATTGCGGCCACCTTAATTTTGTCTTATTCGTTTTTACCGGACACTAATGATAATGATTACATTTACGTAAAAAACGCAGCAAGGCCCGGAGGATTCGCCGTGATTTCATGAAAAACGCCTGACCTTTTTTCATTTTAGAAAGCAGGTCAGGCGTTTTGGTAAAGGTTAGAGGGTTTGACTAATCGTTGGCGAGTTGTTGGATAAGATTACGGAAAGCGACAGCTCCTTGTCTGATATGTTCTTCTGCCTGAGGAACCATAGTGCCATAGAGGCCGAATGGCGGCAGGTAGGTCATGCCAGCGTAGTTAGCTGAGAATCGGAATGGGCACAAGATATCATCGAGAGAGAACGCCCCATTGCCACTGTGTTCGGGGTAGGAATCCTGAGGAGCTCCCGTTGTTGTGGCAACCATCAGTTTTTTACCTTGAAGCCCAGGTTTTTCCATAAGATCCAGCATGCAGGCATCTAGCCATTGTTTGAGAATGGCAGGGCAATTACCCCAATACAGAGGGAATAGGAAAACGAGCGTATTGGCGCTAGCGATATCATGAGCGTAAGCTTCTGGCGCATAGGGTTGCTTACGGATATCGGCAATTTTAACATAGTCCATGCCATCAACAGAGCGCACCAAGGCTGCGCAAGCCTTTGATTCTTCGAGCTGCGGATGAGCTACTAGAATGAGGATATGACTCATAAGCCTGCAAGAAGGTTTTATTTTGAATTATTGTTGTTGTTGTGGATTAACACGAACGAGGCGCAGCGGGATTCGGGTTAGCAGGTCACCGTCAAGTTTGATATCGACAGCATAATTACCAGCTTTTTCGAAACGGAGCCCTTGAAAATTCATGATGAGATTACGAGTGAAAAACGTGGCGTTGGGAGGAAGCTGAACATGGAGGTTTCCTTTGATTGGCATGCGTTCAGGATCAAGGGGTTTATTGGATTCGTTGACAATAGAAATAGCAAGTTCATGGTCGCCTTCATCTTCTGGGGTCAAGCAAACGCGAAGCGCAAGGGCGCATGCAGGATGGATAACCGGGAAACTTCTGGTGAAGAGAGTATCAAAGGCGCCTTGGAAGCATAATTTTCCTTGATAATCGGCTGCAAAGTCACAAAGGACAGCTGTCTGGATATTCATGATAGTAAGTATGTTTGTTTAACGATTAACGTTTTGAAACGCTATAAAAAACGTTCGGACGATTTATGATCGATTTACCATCAGATTGCAAGGAAGAATTTTAGACTGTCAATCAACGGATTTACAAGGTCTTGACGTAGTGATGTTTTATGGTCATTCGTGGGATGGGAGAGCCGATAGCGACAAGAATTTGTTGATTTAGAAGATGTTTTCTCGCATAGCGTCCTGGACAAATTCGAGAATAGGTGCTTCATTACCTTCGGCCAGCCAGACAATACGTAAAAAGTCAACAGGATGGATATTACCATGTTCCTGGAAAAATTTGCGATCGTTAGAGCAACAGTACATTACGTCAGGAGATAGGCGTCCGCATAGTTTTCCTTGTGCTTTTTTGATAAGCCGGGGGAGGTAGGGGATTCCCTGGATTTGGTCAGCAGGAGAGGGGAGTTGGTTTTCTGAGATCAATGGTTGATTGACAGGTATATTACCTTGCTGAACGAACAGGAAATAGTCACGGCGTGTAGCGGCAATAAGCAGGACAGTCGATGGACTAGGCAGCCCAGCTTGAGCATAGTCTTCTACATAATCGAACAATTCTTGGGGTTTATAGCCGATAGACGCGAGGGAAACGATCTCGCGTTTGGTAAAAAACGCTTCGTTGAATGTGGGATTGTTGTGATAACGGGCGACCGCATCTTGAAACAATTGTTCGAAATCGTCATTCCAAGCCATAAGTATGCAGGGCGTACCGAAAGGTTAAGAGTTGCGTCTTGTATGTTTTTTCTTCTTAAAGTTAAGAAGAGCAATTTGTTTAGCGAGTTGAGCCTCAAACCTAGCATGTTCTTCTTTACTGAGAGCAGACTGGTTTTTAAGCGCTTCTTGGGCAGCCGCCATAGCCTTTTCAGCGCTCTGTTCGTCGATCTGGGAATCGTCTAAAGCCAGATCGGTAACGATAGCCAGTTTATCATTGGCTATTTTGACAAAACCTGAGCCAACAACAAGGAATTCTTCATGAGGAGAATCAACCACTTTACAACGGAGTTCACCAGGGACAAGCGTAGTCATCAAAGGCTCGTGTCCAGGCAAGAAACCTAATTCTCCCTCAGCGCCGGGTATGTATACATATTCGACAGCCGAGGAGTAGACGACTCCGATAGGAGTAATAATTTCGAGGCTCAGCGGCATAAATGTAAGGGAATGATGTTGCGATTAAACGAATAGCGGGAAGTTGTTATTGTTCTTTTTCAGCCGAGGCGATGACTTGGTTAATAGTGCCTTTCATAAAGAAGTGGCCTTCTGAGATATGGTCCCACTTGCCAGAGAGGATTTCATCGAATCCGCGAATAGTTTCGGCTAAAGGAACGTATTCACCAGGGATGCCAGAGAATACTTCTGCCACGTGTACAGGCTGTGAAAGAAATCTTTGGATTTTGCGGGCGCGGCCGACTGTAAGTTTGTCTTCTTCTGACAATTCATCCATACCCAGGATGGCGATCATATCTTGAAGATCTTTATAACGCTGAAGGATTTGCTGGACGTTACGAGCGACGCGGTAATGGTCTTCGCCGACAATTTCTGGGGAAAGTGCGGCTGAGGTTGAAGCAAGCGGGTCCACAGCAGGGAACAAACCTTGTGCGGCCAAGCTTCGTTCCAACACCACAGTAGAGTCGAGGTGGGCAAAAGTCGTAGCAGGGGCAGGGTCCGTCAAGTCGTCAGCAGGGACATATACAGCCTGCATAGAGGTGATAGAACCTTTTTTAGTAGAGGTGATACGTTCTTGCAAGTCAGCCATTTCTTCGGCGAGGTTGGGTTGGTAGCCGACAGCAGATGGGGTACGCCCTAGTAATGCAGACACCTCGGAACCTGCTTGAGAGAACCGGAAGATGTTGTCGATAAAAAGAAGGACATCCTTACCTTCTTCATCGCGAAAGTATTCTGCCATTGACAGGGCAGACAGCGCTACACGGAGGCGTGCGCCTGGCGGTTCGTTCATTTGGCCGTATACTAGAGCGACTTTAGATTCTTCGGGGTGTTCGATATTAATGACACCAGATTCGATCATTTCGTTGTAGAGGTCATTGCCTTCGCGGGTACGTTCACCTACGCCAGCGAACAGAGACAGGCCGCTTCTGGCTTTAGCAATGTTGTTGATCAACTCCATGATTAGAACAGTCTTACCAACTCCAGCCCCCCCGAAAGCGCCAACTTTACCGCCTTTTAGGAAGGGACAGATTAAGTCGATCACTTTGATGCCCGTTTCCAGGATTTCCGTGCTGTTGGCTTGTTCTTCCAGGCTGGGAGCAGGTCGATGAATAGCATATTTTTTTTCATATGAGACAGGTCCACGTTCGTCGACGGTTTCACCGAGAACATTGAAAATACGACCTAATGTGCCAGGACCTACAGGGACTTGAATAGGCGCACCCGTATCGCGAACAGACATGCCGCGCTGCAAGCCGTCCGTCGAACTCATGGCAATGGAGCGGACCCAGCCGTCGCCAATATGCTGTTGAACTTCGAGCACGAGCGTTTTCTGCTCTCCGTTGATGCTGAAATCGACTTCTAGCGCGTTGAGAAGCGCAGGGAGCGAGGGCGATTGAGAAAAGTCGACGTCGACGACTGCGCCGATAATTTGAGCGATGCTGCCTGTATTCATATTGGGAACGTAGGTATGTGGTGTAAAATGCTGAAATGGGATATTCCGAGGAATTGAACTAGCGGTTACTCCATGGCTTTCATGGCGGTGGTGATTTCGAGTAGTTCGTTGGTGATTTGCGTTTGGCGGACTTTGTTGTATTCTAATGTCAATTCATCAATGAGGTGGTGTGCGTTTTCTGTCGCGTTTTTCATCGATACCATGCGCGCGGAATGTTCAGATGCGCGAGATTCTAGAATGATGTGACTGAGCACATAGCTCAGATAGAGTTCAAGCAGAGTGGTAAGAATAGTATTAGCTGATGGTTCAAGTTTATA
The DNA here is from genome assembly GCA_949296365.1 of uncultured Akkermansia sp. Classification (GTDB taxonomy): domain Bacteria; phylum Verrucomicrobiota; class Verrucomicrobiia; order Verrucomicrobiales; family Akkermansiaceae; genus Akkermansia. Next base: position 4,160 of record CASFPZ010000061.1, read on the forward strand.
GGGCAGATATTCATCTTTATCGATCGATTGGCCACCCTCTTCTACGAAGGTTTTGAGAGCTTCCTCATTGATGGGGAAGAACTGGCGAATGACCGGCTTTTGCACCATTGTATTGACGAAGGACGAGTAAGCGATCAAGACTCGACCACATTCTTGATGAAGGAATTGTTCTTTGAGGTAGTTGAAAATAGGCCGGAGCTCAGCCATTTGAAACGAATCGCTCAAGCTCCACGTGGCGTCAATACGAGCGCCAACACGCGCAAATGTTGCATTTAATTTTTTGCCGATGGTGACGTAGTGGGCCGAATGTGAGATTTGGGATCTGACTTCCTTGAACAGATTCATATTGAGACCGCCGCAGAGCCCGCGATCTGTATTGACGACAACGACGAGGTCAGTGTCGGAAGTATTATGTTGCAAGAAAGGCGCAGAACGTTCGGCAATTAAGTCACGGAGGCAGTAAAGAGATTCAGCAAGAATACCGACATAAGGCCTGCCTTTGATCGCTAAGTCTTGCGCTTGATGCATCCTAGCCGAGGCCACCATTTGCATGGCTCTCGTGATTTGCGAGGTATTCTTAACGGATTTGATTCTTCGCCTGATGTTTCTGGAATTGCTCATGCGAGACAATGGTTAACGGTGGACGTGGCAGACAAACAATTAAGACCATGCAGCCTTGAAGTTAGAAATAGCCGTTTTCAACTTTTGATCAATATCGGCAGTGAGGTCTTTGAGTTGATCAATTTCCTCGAGAAGGTCGCTATGCTGGTCTTGCAGATTGGTTTCAAGAGCCGTTTGGAAGTCCTTAATACGCTCAACAGGGATATCGTCCATATATCCCTTTTGGATAGCATAGAGAACACCGGCTTCAAGACCTAGAGGCATGGGCATGTATTGTTTTTGTTTGAAAACTTCGACGATGCGTCGGCCTCGTTCGAGTTTAGCTTTAGTTGCGGGGTCTAAATCGGAACCGAACTGAGCGAATGCCTGTAATTCAGTGTACTGGGCAAGATCGAGTTTGAGAGAACCGGCCAGTTTTTTGACGATTTTGGTTTGGGCGGCAGAACCGACACGAGACACAGAGATCCCGACATTGATAGCCGGGCGAACGCCTTGATAGAATAAATCAGTTTCTAGGAAAATTTGGCCGTCAGTAATTGAAATGACATTGGTAGGGATGTAAGCAGCGACGTCGCCGGCCTGAGTTTCAATGATGGGGAGGGCCGTCAGGGAACCGCCTCCGTGTTGTTCGTTGATTCGAGCTGCACGTTCGAGCAAACGGCTGTGTAGATAGAAGACGTCACCTGGGTAAGCTTCACGGCCAGAGGGGCGGCGAAGAATGAGAGAGACTTGCCGATAAGCAACAGCGTGCTTGGAAAGATCATCGTACACAATCAGAGCATCTTCCCCGTGGTCCATAAAATACTCACCCATGGCGCACCCAGCGTATGGAGCAAGATATTGCATAGCGGCTGGATCAGAAGAAGAAGCCACGACGACGATGGAGTAAGGCATGGCGCCTGTTTCTTCCAGTTTTGAAATGAGCCGACGAACTTTCGAACGTTTTTGACCGATAGCCACGTAAATATTGTAGAGCGGACGATAGCCGGGCAAGAGACCAGCCTCGGCTTTTTGGTTGAGTCGTCCTTGGGCAATCATGGTATCTAGAGCAATGGCAGTCTTACCAGTTGAGCGATCGCCAATGATCAATTCGCGTTGGCCGCGGCCAATAGGAATCATGGCGTCGACAGGCAAAATTCCCGTTTGTACAGGTACGGAGACCGATTGACGGGTGATGATGCCAGAGGCAATCTTTTCAACAGGGTACCAAGCGTCAGCTTTGATAGGCCCCTTGCCATCTAATGGTTCGCCCAACGTACTGACAACGCGGCCCAACAGGCTTCGCCCTACAGGAACCGAGAGAAGTTTACCTGTAGTCTTGACTTCATCGCCTTCCTTCAAGTTGGAAGAATTGCCAATAATGATGGCGCCAACTTCGTTTTCTTCCAAATTCATTGCCATGCCTTTGACCCCGCCAGGGAATTCGAGCATTTCGCTGAGCATGGCTTTACTGAGGCCTTCTATTCTGGCGACACCATCACCAATAGTTCGGATGATACCGACATTCTCCCTATTGATGCTGGTTTTGACGTTTGTGATTTGGGCTTCCAGTTCCTGAAGGATAGTATTCATAGATATGACAACGGAAAGGGGTTAATTGGGTGAAAATTATAGGGAAAGACTTTCTGTAGACTGCATCAGTTGGTCAATACGCGATTTGAGTGTACCATCGAGTACGTTATCGCCAACTTGAAGATGAATTCCAGCAATGAGGGATGGCTGAACTATCCATTCATAGTGAAGACCTTCTCCGTACTGAGCAGCTAGATTTAGCATGATTTCGTCTTGTTCTGTTAGGGTGAGCGGGATGGCGCTTTTGACGGTAACTTGGCGTTTAGCATACTGTAGTCGTGCTAATTGACAAAGGGCTGACAAAATTGCCAAATAATGCCGGGGCTTTTGAGAGGTGAGAGAGTGAGCGATCAGTTGCAGATTTTGTTCATTGATAGATCCATCCTGGCGGATGCATAATTTCAATAATCTACGTGCAGCCTTTCGGTCGTCTTTAGAAATTTTCATGACAAACGATACGCGGTAAAGATAATCGCCACAATTGCCTCAGGGTCGCAGTTCCTTAATCAATTCTTGGTTAATGCGGCGGTGGTCTTCTTCAGTAAGCACTTTGCCAGATACGTGCGATGTAGCAAGAGCGACCATGCGAACGAATTCGTTTTTTAATTCTTCCTGATTTTTCCTGGCGTCGAGAGCGGCTGATTCTTGGGATTTGGCAACGATGTCGCGAGCAATGCGTTTGGCTTCTTCTTCTTTGTCTTGCAGGAGTTTGGCTGCAGCTTGCCGGGCTTTCTCGATTTGTTCTTGGCCGTCATGACCAGCCTTTATCAAAATTTCTTTAGCCTCTTTTTGGACAGATGCGAGGCGACGTTCACTTTCAGCACGCATATTTTCTCCTTCAGCAATCCTATCTTTACGTTTTTGAAGCATTTGGCGGATAGGTTTGAAAGCAAAAATACGGAGGATGAGGCAAATGAGAACGAAAGCGATGAGATTGGCAATAAGCGGTTCCCAACTTGTTACTCCAAATGAAGCAAATGGGTTCCAGGATTGAGAGCCTGTTTCGGCCAGGATCAATAGCATCATGACGAAAATGGAATTACGGGGTGTGATTTCTCATCCGTCCAGCTGTTGTTAACGTTACCCCAGCTGGACGGAGAAAGCATTAACTTACTTCACGAAAATAGCGATGAGGGCAACACCTTCAACGAGTGCGGCCAGAACGATGGCAATGACCAAGATGTTAGAAAAAGCTGAAGGATTGCGACCTGTTGCTTCAGCGGCTTTAAGGCCGATCAGACCGATGCCGATGCCGGCGCCAATAGCAGCCAGGCCATAGCCGATGTTACCAGTCAATTCGGCAAGCATAGGGATCGATGCAATAATGGGATCAATCATGTGTTGTTAGGTTTGGTTTTGGGTTATGCGTGGTTCCTAGCCCCCACAGGTTATCTATGGTCTGGCAAGGAAAATTTGTTGTTAGCGTCTAATGGTTTTCGATAGGCGGAGTAGACGTTTGTTCGGAGGCGGCTTTGTGGTGGCCGTCGCCGACTTGCAGTTTTAGGAAGACAGCTGTCAACAAAACGAATACAAGCGCCTGAATGAAACCGATGAGTAGTTCCATAGCCATGAAGGGAAATACACATGCAGCGCTTAGCAAAGGCCCTCCCTGGTGAGCCATAGATTCTATAATATTTTCACCAGCGTAAATATTGCCGAATAATCGCGCAGCCAGAGCTACCGGACGAATAGCAATACTTAGGCATTCAATGAGCCCGACAAAGAAAAATATAGGCAACAGCAGGTAGAATAGAAACCCGGTCATTTTGCCTTTTGGGCCGAAAATGTGGAGGGAAAAAGCTTTAATTCCCTGTTCACGGATACTCCAGATAAACCACAGGAGGGCAAACAGGAATCCGAGCATTACCGTTGTGTTCATGTCTGCATTGGCGCCACGAAATGCTGGGACAAGCTCACCTGTTTCATTAACCGTAGTAAAAATGCCTACACCCGGCAACAAGCCCATATAATTGCTGCATAAAATCAACACAAAAGTCGAACCAAAATACCAGAAATACCGCTGAGTCAAATGGGGCCCAATGATGTTCTCAATGAAATTGTATAAGGTCTCGTAAGCATATTCGACCACATTTTGCAAACCATGAGGGATTAATTCCATTTTGCGAGTCCCCAACCAAGCAATCAATGACAACACGCAAACAGCAAGGAACAACATCACCGTCGAGTTAGAAAAAGGCAATTCAATCCCTCCGGGTAATGACAAAGTAAACAGAGTTGGTGCGCTCAACGTCATCCCTTCGCTCGCTTCTGCAATACTGCCAGCATATAAACAACATGCTCCAATGAGCCATGAACGTACAGAAACCCACATATTAGACAATCGTTTGAAAACTTTGTGTTCCATTTGTCCCCTCTCATTCGCCATTATACAAAGCCTCCTTTGTCCGGCAAGCTTAAACCGCGCATGCTTTGACATAACGAGTTAGAGGTTAATCGTCGTCTTCAGCATTTCCGGTATTGATAGATTCTCGGATGTATGAACGGAAAGGGTAGGTATGGCCTTCAGGAAAAGCTTCTTCGATAAAAGATTGCCATTCGGAGGATTCTTCCCAGTTATTTTCTCGGTCTTCTGGGGGGATCACAATGAGGTGTCCGCAGTGTTTCCAGGGGTCGAGAACGAGAGCGTCCTTAAGACGTTTGTTTTTTTCGCTCACATAGACACAGCTATGTGAGCGGCCAGTACCACGGTCGCGGATCGTAAGGCCTAGGAAAAAGTAGTGGAGAGGGCGGCGGCGAAGTTCTCGGTAGAGGTCCTGTTGGTAGTGGTAGCAAAGTCCTCGGTTTAAGACGTGGGAATTGACGAGGATGTTATTGATCCATCCGATGAAGAGAGGAGAATTGTCTCGAGCAATACGTGCAGAGGCGCGGTAGGCAGTATCAGCTAACCAGGCAGCTTCCTCGCGGGCGGCAGGTAATTTTTGTTGTTCGGGAGGGAGCAGATTAATGAAATCGTTTTGCAGTTCATGGATGCGTGATTGGAGGTATGAACTAGAATCGTATGAGATTGGGGGAGCTTGGCAACATGAACTAAGGAACCAAACACAGGCAAAAGCAGCAATGGGCAGGCGAATTGACATGAAAGCGGGATTACATTAACAGATTGGCAGGAAAAGGCCAGAGGCTGGCGCATGAAATCATGTCGTGCATGTTTCCCAGGCTTGTCTACGGAGTCTCCTAATTTTATGGTAACGCCCGGTTCTAGTCTGGGTTCATTGAATAGGATTTATCATGTTGACGATCAAAAAACTTTCTAAATCTCATGCGGGGAAGACCTTGTTCCAGGAAACGGACATGGTGGTGAATTGGGGGGAGCGAGTGGCTCTTGTGGGGCCTAATGGGGCAGGGAAATCGACGTTGTTTCGCATGATTTTGGGGGAGGAAGACCCAGATGAAGGCGATATTGTCCTCGACGAATATGGTATTGTTGGCTATTTGCCCCAGGAAGCAGGAGAACCTACAGATGAGACGGTTTTGGAAATTGCCATGGGCATTACGCCGGAATTAGCCGAGGCTCTGCGCGTGATGCGATGTGCAGAACAGCATGAAACCACTCATACAGAAGACTACGGTCATGCAATGGATGTTTTCAATGCAGCACATGGGTACCAGTTGGAACCCAAAGCACGTAAGATTCTCAAAGGTTTGTCTTTTCGCGAATCAGACTTGGGACGTCCGGCTCGCGAGATGTCAGGAGGTTGGGTGATGCGTGCGCATTTGGCTCGACTTTTGGTGCAAGAGCCTGATTTATTGATGCTGGATGAACCAACTAACCATTTAGATCTCATGTCGTTACTGTGGCTGAGGCGGTATTTGAAGAATTATCCTGGGGCAATTCTGATGATTTCGCACGATCGTGATTTTATGGATGAATTGGTTGAAACGGTGTACGATATTGACGATGGGCAACTTGTTTCTTACCGAGGTAATTATAGCCAATTTTTAGAGCTTAAAGCTCAACGATTCGAACAACTCCAGGCTGCATATCGCCGACAACAGAAGGAGATCGAACATATCCGCGAATTTATCGATCGTTTTCGTTCAGTGGCCTCTAAGGCAGGTCAGGTTCAAAGCCGCATCAAGCAGTTAGAGCGTATGTCTTTGATCGAGAAACCCAAACCAATGCGCAAGGTGTTTCGATTCAATTTTCCTCAACCTCAGCGCAGTACCCAAAAAGTCATAGAACTAGAAAAAGTCGACCAGTCTTACGGCAGTTCACTTGTCTATCATAATCTCAATGTTCTGGTAGAACGCGGAGATCGTACGGTTTTGGTTGGTCCCAATGGGGCAGGTAAATCAACGTTACTGAAAATTCTAGCTGGGATCGTTCCTATCTGTGCCGGGAAACGTACGCTAGGGGTTTCGACGCGCATTGGGTATTTTTCTCAGACCCGCGCGGAAAATTTGAATCCCGATTTTACTGTACTAGAAGAAATTATGCGGTGTTCTGATGAACTCCGAGAAGAAGATGCTCGTTCCATACTGGGGTCTTTCTTGTTTCGGCGAGGAGACGTTTCCAAACGGGTCCGGGTGCTTTCTGGTGGTGAAAAATCGCGACTCAGCCTCGTTAAATTTCTCGTAGATCCTCCCAATTTATTGTTAATGGATGAACCGACGACGCATCTGGATCTCTTGTCGGTTGAAGCTCTCGTTCAGGCCCTTAAACATTACCAAGGTACACTCGTCTTCATTTCGCACGATGTGCATTTTATTCGTTCTTTGGCAGAGAAAACTCTCCACGTCAATCAAGGGGTCGTTACTACATATGCAGGTGGATACGATTATTACCTTGAAAAATCAGGTCTCCTCAATAATGAAGATGGCGGATTGACGGCTCCATAAGTTTCAGCGATTTAACAATCAAATAGTTGGGTGCCAGATACATGCATTTTGTTAGCTTTTTCAAAATATTCGAGGGCGTTGGCATCTGATTTTTCTATTCGTCGATATCGCTTTCGTGATCATCTCCCAGAAGTATATAAAGTACGCGGATGGTATTGATTGGTAGCTTGTTCGAGCCATTGCTCAAAAAGTTTTGCCAGAACTGAATAACAACATGCCGAACCAACCAGAGCGGATAGCTCATTGGGCCATATTGACGAACCGAGGAGGTCTGAAGTAGAGTTGCCGACCTCCTCGCATGTACTCATATTAAGCCGCAATTTAATTTACATAGTAGCTCCATGACGTTGCTGTAAAGGAATTACTTCTGAATTTCCTTTACTTTGAGCAATCATCAATGCCGTTTGTCCTCTATCGTTCTTGGCATTGACGTCTGCCCCATGACGAATCAATGCTTCGATCACTTTTTCATGTCCCTTTTTGGCAGTCAACATCAAAGCCGTCTCGCCATCATGATCCCTGGCATTGATGTCCGCGCCATGGCGGATCAATGCTTCGATGGCTTTCTTATGTCCCTTTTGGGCAGCTGCCATCAAAGCTGTCTCGCCATCTCCATCCTTAGCATTGACGTCTGCACCGTTGCGAATCAATGCTTCGATGGCTTTTTCATGTCCCTTTTTGGCAGCCGCCATCAACGCCGTCTGTCCTTTAGTATTTCTAGCATTCACCTCAGCGCCTTGCAGAATGCACTGTTGAATAGCTTCGACATCACCTCGTTCCGAGGCAGCCATTAAATCCATAATTTCAGAAGCATTTTGATCATTTAGAGAATGTTCTTTCATCGTATTTTTTTGTTTCGAGTCATTAGTGTCCGGTAAAACTTTTTTTTATGCTCCAAAATTAGGATTAGTTTTCCCGTTAGGAAGTCTACTCTTTCCGTCATCTTGAGTTCTGCTATAA
>CASFPZ010000062.1 GCA_949296365.1 uncultured Akkermansia sp.
GGCGAAACGTATTCCTTCTTTAGTTATCGCCAATCTTCATCCTCATTAGAAACAAGATTGAGGTGTCCGTAATGCCCATCAAACGGACCTTACGGATAACCTTGTGAAAAAGTAAGTTCCCCCTCCTTGAGTGAAGAAAAAATAACGAAGGCGGAGAAGCTCCCTCGCCGCCTTCGTTGAAAAAGTTGATTGTTAAATTGGTGGCAACTTATTTGTTATCGCCGAAGCAGACTCCTAAGTCGCGAGCTGTTTGCACGAGCTGGCAATTGGGGTCGACGAGGTTGAGGGTTTTGACTGCTACCTCAATAGGAACAGATACGATTTCTGTGCCCTTTAAAGCAACCATGTTACTGAACTGTTTTTCTAGGATTAGTTTAATGGCATGAGAACCAAATCTTGTCCCCAAGATGCGATCATAGGCGCAGGGCGATCCTCCACGTTGAGTATGGCCAAGCACGCAGACTCGAGTCTCAATGTTAGTTGCTTCTTCCAGCTTGTGGGCAATGACATTGCCTATGCCTCCTAAACGTACTTCTCCCTTGGTCTGCCCATCGATGAGAACGAGTTCATTAGCGAGCATGGCTCCTTCAGAGACGACGACAATGATTTCGCGTTGCCCCTTAGCTTTACGTTGCTTGATGGCGGCAATGACGTTATCGAGCTCAAAAGGAATTTCGGGAATGAGAATGACGTCAGCGCTGCCAGCAATACCGCTCTGCAAGGCGATCCAGCCAGCATGGCGTCCCATTACTTCTACCACCATCATGCGCTGGTGGGCACAGGCTGTAGTTCGAAGCCGGTCAATGGCTTCTGTGACAACTTCTACTGCACTGTTGAAACCAAAAGTGACATCTGTGGCTTCGAGATCATTGTCGATGGTTTTGGGTACCCCGACGACCGGAAGCCCAATTTCAGACAACAATAACGCTGTCGATTGTGAACCATCTCCTCCTACGACAATCAAGGCTTCAATATGGAGGCGTTCGACTGTGGCTTTAGTTTTGGCAAGTACGCTGTCTTCAATTTTACCTTTTTGCCCAACACCTACTTTGATGGCAAAATTCCCTTTGTTGACGGTCCCCAGAATAGTGCCTCCCATAGAGCGAATATTGCGACAACTTTCTGGCGTGAGTATCTCATACCGTGGGTCGTCTGGTTCGGATAACAATCCCTCGAACCCGTCGTAAAAACCATAGACGGTCCATCCTTGCCGAGCCGCAGCTCCGACTGCCCCTTCGATGACTGCGTTAAGCCCTGGGCAATCGCCGCCACTATTCAGAATACCTATGTTCATAAGAGTTTGTAGAAAATAATGTTAATGTGATGAGTGAAAAAAAGTTGTTGATGGGTAAAAAATTGCCATCTTTACAGACTACCGAAACTGGAAGCGGTCTGTGGTGTCACCTTTGCAGGGAATGTGAGGAATTCTTTGGGGTTGGTCGTATTAGCCCCTGCTTTGTACCACCGTTCCCACAATTTCCAACTAGGTGTGATGAGTGAACGGGCAATTTTGTAACGCTGGCTTGTGCCCAAAACAACGATGATAAGGCGCTGGGGCACTGACCCATTAGATACGACGTAAGCATTGCGAGTAACACTGAGAAGAAGGCAGGGCCCCGCCATAGAGGCTTTAGCTGTCTTGATCCCGTCTACTCCCGCTGTGTTGAGCAGCGAGTTGGTATTGGTGACATTGAAGATCTGCGGCGTATTGCTGGTAAGTGTCTGAATACCTATCTGGCGGTTTGGTTGACGAACAATAAAGCAGAATGCTGAATTCTGCATGGCATACATTCCCAATAACGCCATATCCACTGCGCAAGATGTCGAGGCACTGTATGATGAATCTAACCCGTGCGGAGCTGCAAAAGTCGTCCTCTTCATACCAAGAGATTTGGCCAATAAATTCATCTCGTGGACAAATTGCGAAATAGGCTGGCCGCCTCCGCGCCGGAAGACGAGGTCGCGCCCAACAAAATTGGCAATAGTGACGGCTGAAACATTGTCTGCTCCCAAGAGCGTCGAATACAATGCATCTCGCAGAGTAATACGATCCCCAGGACGAAGGTTCATGGGATTCCCAACTTGAATCGTGTAGGCTTCCTGTGGAACAACGATGATTCGATTCAATTCAACCTTTGTCCGCTCAATCCAGTCTAATGCCACGAGTGCTGTGGCTACTTGTGCTAGGCTTGAAATGGGACGTTCCACTTCGGCGTTGTGGCTGTAAAGAACTTTGCCTGAATTGGCTTCAACAGCAAGGTAACTCAAGGGTATAGACTCTGCCCCCTTGACTGTGGCGGCCAATGTGAAAAACAATGTAATGACTACTGTAATCAGTTTTTTCATAAAAGGGCAAGCCCGATAATGGAGGGAAAATATAAATTTGGGAAGTGAAAATATACGATTGACTCTCTTTCCTGGCTAAATGATGACAGTCTCAAGACTGGCAAATCTTCCATGAACTCAATTCTCCTCTTGTTCCCGACAAGAAGGTAATCCGAGCTGAAAAGATCCCAGGGAATCTTCTCTCTACTGAATGTTGATATCAGGGAGGGGATAGGAAAAGTAGGAAAGCAGTGTTTGGGCTGCTGAGACGGGATCCATTTTCCCATTGCCAACTTTTTCTTCAATCTGGTGCGAGTGGTCAGCAACGACTGGATGCTTGGCGAAAGAGTCTAACAAAGCCTCGTGAACAAGCGTATGAACCCATTCCAAAGACTGCTGGCGCCTGCGCTTATACCAAAATTCTGACTTCATGAGAATGTCGCGAAACTGGAAAATCCGATTCTCAATCTCATCTAATCCTCGGTTTTCTAAAGATGAACAGGTGAGTACATCGGGTTTCCAACCGGGGGTCGGCGATTGTAGGTAGTGTAACACCATCTTCAGCTCTTGTTTATGGGCTGCTGCCCGTTGCCTATTATCGCCATCGTCTTTGGTGACTACCAAAAGATCTGCTAGTTCCATGATGCCTCGTTTGATCCCTTGTAAATCATCTCCTGCTCCTGTAATTAATAACAACAAGAAGATATCTACCATTGACCGAACTGTCGTTTCCGATTGGCCTACTCCAACTGTCTCGATTAAAATGACATTGAATCCAGCGGCTTCGCAGGCAATCATGGTTTCTCGTGATTTACGTGCAACTCCGCCAAGTGTCCCCCCAGAAGGAGATGGCCGGATGAAGGCATTGGGCTCTCCAGAGAGTTCTTCCATTCGAGTTTTGTCCCCCATGATTGAACCTTTAGAAACAGAAGAAGAAGGATCAATTGCCAGAACTGCTGTTTTCAACCCTTTACGGCAAAGGTATGTCCCAAAGGCTTCGATAAATGATGATTTCCCTGCTCCTGGTACGCCAGTAATGCCAATGCGAATAGATTGGCCTGAGTAGGGAAGGAGTTTCTCAATGAGCTCTCGTGAGGCATGCTGGTCTTTTTCTGCATTACTTTCGATTAATGTAATGGCTCGTCCTAGCATGGCTCGATTGCCTTGTAGGACCCCCTGAACAAGGTCGTCAACTGAGGGGCGATGTGGTCTCATCATTTTCATGAGGTTATGTAATATTAGAATGATTCAATGGAGAGTTCGAATCTCCTTTGGCGGGGAAAAGGGATTGTGCCATCATGACAAGACTCCCCCCCACGCCACACAGGAATAAGAACCTAAGGCCAAGGAGTTGTAAGGCTCTCGAAATGTCAATTCGATGAGTTAGCTCCCCCTTTCATGATTTGATCGTCAGTAAGATTCCAGCCACCTCCAAGCGCAACATAGAGTTTCACGAGTGTGCTGGCATACTCATATTTGTACTGCGCTAGACTGATCTGCGCTGGATAGAGGTTCTGCTGCGCATAGAGAACTTCGAAGTAATCTGACAACCCCGTTGTGTAACGATCAAATGATCGATCGACGGATATTTGATAGGATTCTACAGCAATGCTTTGCTGTTTAGTAACTTCACTCATTTTAGCACGAGAGACAAGTGTACTGGAAACTTCTGCTAAAGCGTTGAGTACTGTTTGCTCATAATCGCTTTTAGCTGCCTCAAATGCGGCACGGGCTGCTTTTTCTGATGCCCTCAGTGTCCCTGCTTGGAAGAGGGGACCAGAAATTGATGGCGTAATTCCCCAGCCACTGCCGCGCGTGCGTCCTGTAATATCGCGTAAGTCAGATGACGAGGTGCCTCCTGCTGCTGTAAGTGAAATGGAAGGGAAATAGTTGGCAATGGCTACTCCTACTTCGGCATTAGCGGCACGGAGGTTCTGTTCTTTCTGGCGAATGTCGGGCCTCCGGCTTAAAATCTGCGCCGGAATACCAGCAGGAATCTTAACCGAGTTGGCAAATTCTGCTAAACTTCCCGAACGCTGAATCTTGCCTGGTGCTCGCCCGGCGAGAACATTGAGGGTGTTCTCAAGGCTGGCAATTTGTGATTCGAGGAGGGGAATGGTCGCTTCTGCCGCCGACAAAGCTGCTTGTGCTGAAGCAACTTGCAAAATATCCCCAACTTCCCCTTCCATTTGTTCGTTGACGAGTTTGAGGAATTTAGAATAAGCAACAACGGAATTCTTGCGGATAACCAATTGCTCATCCAACTCAAGAAGCGTCAAATAGCCATCGGTGACTTGGCTTAATAGAGAAAGCATTAGGGCCCGCTGGGCTTCTTTGGTCGCTAAATAATCTGCTTCTGCCGCTTCTGTTTGCCGCCTTACTTTGCCCCATAAATCTAATTCCCAAGAAAGAGACCCCTGAATAGACCCTGGATTAGTGGTCATGTTGCCTGTGTTGGCTATGTTGCCACTGTTATAATTGCGCCCTTTGGAGGTACTGCCACTATAGCTGGCCCAAGGGAAGAGCGGTGCATTGGCTATGGTGATATGTTGGCGTGCCTGTTCTACGTTGGCCATCATGGTGCGAAGATCGCGATTGTTGGAATAGGTGGCCAAAATAAGATCCTGAAGGTCTTTGTTCTTGAAAACCTTCCACCATGGAAGATCGGCAATCGAGTCCTCTGTGGCAAATGACCCTCGAAATGCTTCCGGCACTTCGGTGTCCGGGCTCTGATAATCCGGACCAACCATGCACGAGTTCAAGCTCAGAGCTGTTGCTGCTAATGTCAGTATGGTTCTGATACGGGGATTTTTCATAAACTGTTCTTTGAAAAGTGAATGTCTTGAATGGTAATGTTTAAGATCGATCTTGCCCTTGAAGGCTCTTCATGGCTATGACCTCATCCGGATCGGCTCCTGCGAGTTTCGGGGAAATCTTGACCCGAAATAGTTTCATAATGAAATAGAAACAACAGGGAATGAGGAAGACGCCGACTACTGTAGCCAAGGTCATCCCGGCAATGACGACAATGCCTATGACATTTCTTGAATACGCACCTGAGCCCGTTGCGATGGCAAGAGGTACACATCCGAGGATGAACGCAAACGAGGTCATGAGAATAGGACGCAAGCGGATTTTAGCGGCAGAAAGTGTCGCTTCAAGCAAATCCTTACCACGTTCAAGCTCAATGACAGCAAATTCAACAATGAGAATGGCATTTTTAGCCGCTAACCCAATAAGCATGATTAAACCAATTTGCGCATACAGGTTGAGCTCATGCCCAAATAAATAAAGCCCTAATAAACCACCTAAGGCGGCTATCGGTACTGTCATGAATACGCTCAATGGTAGTGTCCACCGTTCGTACAAAGCTGCTAGTATGAGGAAAACAAATATGGCCGATATGATGAAGATATCCACTATTGATATTCCCTCGCGTACAGAATTTTCCTGGAAACTCATTCCACTGTAGTCATATCCCATGTCTGTGGGCATGTAGAGCTTGAAAACCTCTTCCAACGCGTCCATGGCTTCTGTTGAGGAATATCCTGGCTTAGCGGTAACCTGGAGTTGGGCGGAATTATACAGGTTGAATCGCAACAAAAAGTTGGGCCCAGTGATCTCCTCCTTAGAAATGAGCGTGCCCAACGGTACGTCCTTGCCGTCCTGACTGCGGATGTAGAAATTATCGAGTTGGTCGATATTGCTCCGGTCGCTGGCTTGTGCCTGCACATAGACCTGCCACTGCTGCCCGTATAGAGTAATGTAGTTGATGAACAATGACCCCATGTAGGCCTGTAACAGGCTGTTGGCTTCTTTCACATCAACGCCAAGGGCATAACACTTGCTGATGTCAAGATTGACCTTTAATTGGGGGGTCGAGGGCATCAACATCGAACGCACACTCGCAATCTCCGGTCGCTTAGAGGCTTCGCGAACAAAAATATCGGTCTGCTCAGCTAAATAATCTATCCCTTTGCCCGCGCGATCCTGCAAGATGAAAGTAACCCCCCCGGATGAACCTATGCCCATAATGGCGGGCGGCGCAAAACAATAGGCTACACCTGAACTGATCTTACCAAAAGCTTGGTTGAAATATTGATTTAACTCCGCTGCACTTAAGCCTGGCTCAGTTCGTTCTTCCCAGGGCTTGAGCGTGACGAAAAAGAATCCACAGTTTGTACTTTCAACTCCGGTGATCATGTTGTAACCGATGACGCTAACTACATCCTGGACTGCTTGGTGAGAAGATAAAATCTTTTCCATTTCTACGATGGTGTCTCTCGTGCGCTGCATGGAGGCCGCATCTGGTAGTTGCACGCCGCAAAATAAATAACCCTGGTCTTCGTCTGGTAAGAATCCAGAGGGAACCTGTTTGCTGACTGGTAAAATACACAGTGAAATAAGGAGCAATAAGGGAATGGAGATAACGAGCTTTCGGGTCAAAAAACGGCATGTTCTGGTATAACCATCGGCTGTCGCCTCATAGGTCTTGTTGAACAATCGATAAAAGGGCCGCAACAAACTGCGTGTTTGCCCTTTGGGCTTCAACAAAATAGCCGAAAGTGCTGGGGACAATGTTAGGGCATTAAATGCCGAAATAAGCATCGATACTGCAATAGTCACAGCAAATTGTTGGAACAATGTCCCGGTAATCCCGGGTAACAACAGGGACGGCAGAAAAACTGCCGCCAAAACGAGTGCAATGGCAATCACTGGCCCAGAAACTTCTTCCATTGCTGCAAATGCGGCTTGCCGTGGCGTCAACCCTCGCTCGATGTGCGATTCTACGGCTTCGACGACGACAATGGCATCGTCCACAACTAACCCAATGGCTAGCACCATGCCCATTAAACAAATGGTGTTCAATGTAAACCCGAGCAGCGGGAATATCGCAAATGTGCCTATGATGGATACTGGCACGGCAATGGCGGGAATGAGCGTGGCTCGCCACCCTTGCAGGAAAACAAATACCACCAGGACGACTAGCACAAGCGCTTCTATGAGTGTCCGTTCGATCTCGGAAATAGATTCACGCACTGCTGTCGTTGTGTCCATGGCTATTCGGTATTCCATGCCAGCTGGAAAACTCCTGGCGTATTCCTCCATCAATCTCTTCACATTGTCGACGGTGTCAATAGCATTGGATCCTGGCGCCTGAAAGACGGCAATGGCTCCGGTCGCTTGGCCATTGTAACGCGCGTTCAAAGAATAATTTTGGGCGCCAAGTTCAATTCTAGCAACATCTTTCAAATAAATAAAATTGCCATTGACGGCGCGAATGATGATGTTGCCAAATTCTTCGGCTGTCGATAAGCGTCCTGTTGTTCGTATTGTGTACGTAAAATCTTGCCCCGGGTCGGCTGGCTCTGCTCCAACTTGTCCACTCGGATTCACTGTGTTTTGGGCTTGAATGGCTGACTGAATTTCTGCAATAGAAATATTCCGAGCCGACATCTTTTTGGTATCGAGCCAAATGCGCATGGCATATTTGCCTGAACCAAACACTTGTACGTTGCCTACTCCTGAAACGCGCTTGATGGGTTCAACTAAGTTAACATACGCATAGTTAGACAGAAAAACGGGATCCATCGCATTGTCCGGACTGAACAATGAAATGAGACACAAAGGCGCAGAGGCTGATTTGGTAATGCTGACTCCCATCTGAGAAACTTCCGCTGGCAACTGCGCTGTTGCCTGGGCATAGCGCATATAAGCAAGCGTTTGGTCGACATCAGGATCGGTCCCTACTTTGAAAACAACGGTCAATCGGCAAATGCCATTATTGGAATTGGTCGACTGCATGTATTCCATGTTGTCAACTCCTGACATTTGCATCTCAATGGGCGTAGCTACGGCGTCGGTGACTGTTTGGGCGTCTGCTCCTGAATAGGTCGCTTGCAAGCTGATGCTGGGCGGTACTATGTCGGGATACTGCTCAATGGGCAGCGACATCATAAATAATGAACCTAAAATCACCATAAAAATAGAAATCACTATGGCAATGATAGGATGCTTAATGAAAAATTTAGACATACGTACTACTGTTGGCTGGGTAAATCTCTCTACGATAACAGACTCATTGCAGTATTAAGGTTTCTCGGTTGCTTGAGTCCCTTTCTCCGGCTTAAGCTGATTGTTGTCGCTTGATAGTGCCTTGGAATCAATGATGGGCTGAGATTGCTGGTAGATGTAAGGTGTCGGATTGACGGGTTGTTTCCCCTGGCGTTGCGCGGCTTGCATGATCCCTTCAACAACAACTGTCATCTTTTCCGGAAATTCTCCTTTAACTGGTTCGACTACCTGCATGTTCCCAATGGTTTTGCCGGTTTTTACCGGAAAAACATAGGGAATGTTATCTGCCCCAACGCCCACAATAAAATTCATGTTTTGTACTTTCAATACTGCCCGCGCCGGTACGAGCGCTGCATGCTCTAAAACTTGAATAACGGCCCTTACCCGCACAAACATGCCCGGTCGCAATTCCCGCTTGGGATTGGCAACCTGTCCTACTAGCTGGATGGTCCCTGTCTGGCGGTCGACGTTGCTGTCGACTGCTACCAACTTGCCTTTTTCTGGATAAAGTTGCCCGTTCGCAAGAATAATGTCAAAGGTCGCCTCTTTCAGTGATACGTGCTTCTTCTCGAATGAATTGAGAAATTGACTCTCGCTAATCGCAAAATCTACGCGAATGGGGTCAATCGACGAAATGGTCGTCAACGCCTCCGATGAGGGTGATAACAAGTCTCCTATCGAAGGCTGCGCTAACCCTGCTAAGCCTGAAATCGGTGCTTCAATCTTAGTAAACTTGAGGTCGATTTCTGCATTCGCTACGGCTGCTTGGTAGGTTTTGATGGAGGCTTCTGCTTCTTTCAACGATTGTACGGCATCGTCGTAATCCTTACGACTCACGACTCCTTTCTCGACTAACGGCTCGTATTTTTTGACATCAAGACTAAATTTCTCTGCATTGGCTTGTGCCTGGGCTAACTGCCCCCTCGCTTGATCTAAAGCTACTTGAAATGGCCGCGGATCTATCAAAAACAAAATATCCCCTTTGTTGACATAAGTCCCGTCTTTGTACTCCTTGCTTAATAAATAACCATTCACCCGAGGCCGGATCTTCGCATCTTCTGTCCCACGTAAAGAAGCAATCCACTCTTCGGTGATCGATACATCTTGCCGCACTAATTCTGTTACCTGGACATCTGGCGGTACGGCGGGTGCTTGAGTAGTTTCCTCCTTACAAGAGGTTAAGAGCGCCATAATTGGGCATAGTGCTGTGGTGACAAGACATGCTGTAAGTAGTTTCTTGTTCATTGACGAGTCGTGATAGGAGTTTCCGGGTTTGATCAATAACCCGCCCTTATTGTTCAACTTTTAGAGATGGTGTCAATGATTTATTCGAACAAATCTTGGTAATTTTCTCATATAATATATTGATAAACAAAATATTATAAAATTGGAACAAACGTATAATTTTTATGTATGTATGAGCTTCCTGTGATCATGAACCCCACTAAAACGGATAGATCCTGATTGAAATGTTGGCAAGCCCCTTAAATCAAATGTTGCGGATGCCCTTGTCAAAACTCTCCTCCCAGACAACAAGGAAGGGGACGAGTGGCCTGCCCTCGACTTCTTGGAGCATTTTGCCTAGTCCTTTTCCTGCTTTTCAAAGAAGTGTAGCGGTCCGCACTGCGCATGAACCTCAACCTCCTGGCTGTCGGAACCTCCCTAAAAAAGTTCTACACGTTTCTGGAACTCTGCTACAACACCATGCGCACTAGGTCGACAATCAGCGTTACTCCAATCGGTACGTTGCTGGCGTTGGCTTTCTCTCCCAAGAAATTCCTTCAGGGAAAATTTTGTTTCGGTTGCTTGAACAAGAGCTCTATTCCCCTCCTGTTGCGGTAGATGGTGATTATGTTGGCGGCCTCCATTCCTATGTCGTTTGCCAATAGGGAGATAAGACGGGTGGTCTTCTCGCTGGTAGTCGGCTAGGGTCGACAATTGTCGAATTTTGTATTGACATTACAGGGGGGTATATGCATGGTAAAAGTTATAGCAATGATGTTGCTATTAGTGCTGTCTGCTCGAAGAATTGTTCTCAAATGGACCGGACGTGGGCAAATAATGTAAAATACACGTGTGCTGAAAATCGATGAAAGAATTTGCTATCGGGATTGATTTTGGAACCACGAAGACCTTGGTATCGTGGTTTAATGAAAAAACGGGGCGTCCAGAAACGATTCGCTTGGGACGCGAAACGGACAGCTTGCCGACATCGATCTATATCTCCGAACGCGGGGAAATGGCCTTTGGCTCTGATGCTGATGATATGATTGCAGTGGATGCCCTGCATTATTGCCGTGGTTTCAAGACGAAACTCGGTTCCAGCCAGGCTGCATTAGTAGTTCCCAACGGTAACAAACGGGTTAAATATACGGCGAGAGATCTGACAAGATTCTTCCTGAAACATGTCAAGGAACGAGTGCAAGAAGAGGGTTTCATGGGTAACTTTGTCAACAAAGCGGTGATTACTTGCCCTGTTCTATTTTCTCCCATGCAGCGTGAAGAGTTGCAACTGGCTGCACGTGAGGCGGGGTTTACGGATGTCGTATTAGTCAATGAGCCGGAGGCTGCCGGATATGCATTTTGTACCTTGTGCCCTAGTGAAGCATTTCAAGGCAATGCGTTGATTGTTGACTGGGGCGGTGGCACGCTGGACATGGCGTTGGTATACCGCGATGGAGAACGCGTTCTGACGAAGCGAGACCACACGGATGGTGACATGACCATGGGTGGAGAAGTGTTTGATGAAAAACTGTGGCAAGATGTTGCAAGATACCTTGGTATATCGGATAAAGTCGACCTGAACCAGGATAAGGCCTTTGTTGAGCAACAGATGCAACTGCGTCAAGTTCGCCAGGCAAAAGAAATGTTGTCTCGCTGGACTGAGTACAAACTCCGTTTGCCAAGCTCAAAGGGAGCCTGCCCGCCTGTAATGCTGACTCGCCGAGACTTTGAAACCTTAATTAGTGAAGATATCGACAAAGCCTCGCGTCTTGTCCAACGGTTGCTGAATGGCATACGGGGCCAATCTCAAAAGCCTGAGTTGCTGTTGTTGGTTGGCGGAACGAGTCAAATACCAATAATCGAGTCTCGAATGAAGCTGGTAAGCGGCTTAGTATGCCGCAAATGGCAGTGGAGCCGCGAGGCTGTGAGTCTGGGAGCTGCCTTGTTGGCGTATGAAAATAGTAACCAATGGGCAGGGGCGGAGGTGAAAGAATTTTCTATCGGGATTGATTTAGGTACAACCAAAACACTCGTATCGTACTTTAATGAAGAGACAGGTAAACCGGAAACTGTTCGCCTGGGGAGAGAAACGGACAGCTTGCCGACATCGATCTATATCTCCGAAAGCGGGGAAATGTCCTTTGGTGATGAGGCCGATGAGATGTTTGAGATGAATCCTCTGGGTTATTGCCGTGGCTTCAAGATGAAACTGGGGCTGTCTCAACCTGTTTTGATTGTCCGGCAAGGAGGGCGTTATGTCAAGTATACGGCGAAGGATTTGACCCGGGCTTTTTTGACGTACGTGCTGCATCGGGTTGAAGAAGAGTTTTTCATGGGAAACAAAGTGACTCAAGCGGTGATTACGTGTCCTGTGTTGTTTTCTCCGATGCAGCGGGAGGAGTTGAAACAGGCAGCTATGGTGGCGGGA
>CASFPZ010000063.1 GCA_949296365.1 uncultured Akkermansia sp.
ACCCGGGATCGAATACAAATGCTCACGGATAAACCGCAGCAATACTTTGTCTTTCATCGGCTCCTGGTGAATTACCTCCCAACCGTCTTTCCCCATTTTCTCAATGCGACGCTTCAAGCTATCTGATGCAGTCACAGCACAAAGGACATGTTCCGTTTCAGCAGAAGTAAGCCCTCTCACAATTTTCATGTCGAACGTGGCCATCAGTTCGATATCCACTACACGTTCAGCCATGCTCTTCGGCAACGTTGCACCAATTTTGCGAAGGAATTCCACCCCTTCCAAACTGTCAATCACTTGCTTTGGAATCGAATAGCGCGGTTCAACTTCTGTCGATTCCAGCCATCGAGGAGGCCCCGGGAAAACCGTTTCGTCAGATTGGTACAATTCCTGCAACCCAGGCAGTTGGCGCACGGAGTGCGATACATCAATACCATCAGACGTCACCAATTGCAGAGCAAAACACTCAGGATTCATGGGGTCGTCATGACACTCCCAGCGCAAAGGCGCCGTTACCACCTTAAAATAATTTTCATCGAGATTAACCAAATAACCCTTTAGAGCAGGCTGGTGGAATAAGCGATTCATCAATTCGCAGGCATCTTCGCGATCCAGGTCGAGGACAAGACCAGAGCCTTCCTGAGAAGCATACTCGTTCAACATTTTAAGCAGAAGCTCTGATTGAGCATCCATTCGCAATGCGCAACGCTGGTATGCAGCCATGATATGATCCAGCTCTGATTTTTCGCGCAAAGGGATCCACTCCTGCCTCAAATTATTACGGTATTCAAAATGGCCCTCGTTAATGGTCGATACCAACCTCATGTAAAAATCTTCCTGAGGAGGTTGAGGAGGACGTTCATTAATTGACTGGAGACGATCATACCAGATTCCGACTTCTCGATCTCGTTCCCATGCTCGGATCTTCTTTTGGACCTTCTCTAGATCCGTCACCGCATTCATGAAGTCAGGATACGGCAACCGTTTTTTCGTAAATGCGTATGCGATGTAGTTCCAGAATTCAAGGATATCAGTTGGAGGGACAGGCCAAAGTTCAAGAGGTTCGTAACTAGTAATTTCCCAACGAGGGTTCAGTCTCACCATATCATGGTCATGGATTTCCTGTTCAATGGCGAATCGACGGTATCGTTTTTCAAGTTTGCTAATATACTCAGCCTCTTTGTCATCAAGTTCACGCCCCAACTTATCCTCTAAAATGTCAATTAGAGGAATATCGTTCAATTCGTTCGGCGACTCAGGCAATTCCTTACCGCGATACATCCTCTCCATCATGGTGGCATACATTGCCGCCCCGGCAATGGCAGGATCTTCAGTAGAACACGACCCATACCAACGATTCCCCTGCAAGCGCAGATTGACGCGGTGTACACCATGTTCATCTTCAACCCTACCTTGAATGTAAAGATGGTTGCCAAAAATTTGAGTAACGGCTCCATCCTTCTGCAATTTCTCTCCACGCGCTCTAACGTCTTCAGGAAATGCGTTAAGAAAATTTAGAGTTGCTCGATCCGGATTTAATGCCATGTTCATCTCTTTAAAATATTGGGAATCATATTGTTATCCTTTCAATGAGGGTATAGATCCCCCCACGGAGCTTGTTTTATGTAGTTTAGTCTAGCAGTAAAGCCCCCCCATTTCAAGAGTACTTTACAAAATTAATAAAATTATTTGAATATATCTCTTATTCCTTCGTTTTTTCGGAGTTCATCCACCAGATTCCAGTTATAGGCAAATTAGTTGACATTCAACGATCTGTCATCATCTATACGAACCCAGTTCTTCATTTCCTATTCGCATGAGACTCAGCGTCATTTTTCAGCAGATCTTTCTCACACCTTAATCGTTCATGCTCTCTAACCATCAATTTCTTCATTCTCTTCTAATACTAGTAACGCAGCGACCTACATAGTACTCCTAATTGAGCACAGGCAATGTTCTTATTAAATTATTGAGAAAGTTAGCGTCATCAAACATACAACAGAAAAACAATACTTGCTATTAAAAATAGACAATTGAGAAGAGGCGAAGAATTGGCCAGTTTCGTTCAGCCTCTTCTCGACAAGAAAGAATCAACAAGAGATGACCCCACGTTCATCCCACAAGTCATGCCAGTCGTGAGCAGAGGGCCAGAGAAAGACGTGACCCTTGATGAGACGACAATTTTTATCGACACAAGACATTTGTTCGATTTCCTGGGGGGACAAGGGGTCCTGAATCACCGCTTCAAGATTGCTCAGAATATGGCTAGGATTGGTTGAGGTTGGGATAGGGATGCAACCATTTTGTACCGCCCATTTGAGACAAACGGCAGAAGGGTGAATACCATGAGCTAGAGCAATGCTTTGCACAACAGGGTCTTCCATATCAACAGAATCGTCAGCTTCTCGGTCTCGTTCAGGGCGATGAGGAGAGCCCAGAGGGCAATAGCCGATATGAACAATTCCGAGTTCTTCCCCAAATCGACGCAATTCAGTTTGTTGGAAGTTAGGGTGCAATTCGAGTTCATGAACATCGGGTTTAATTCGGCAATCCTGCAAAATGAGTTTCAGTTTAGGAATTGTCACATTTGACACACCGATGTGCCGAACAAGCCCCATTTGCTCCAACGCCTCGAGTTGACGGTATGTTTTCATGAAGTCGTTGTGAATGTAGGGTTTAGCATTTGGACTTCGGCTGTCGACCGAGCATTGCGGCGGATGGTAATTAGGAAATGGCCAATGGATCAGCATCAAGTCGAGATAATCCATTTGCAAATCCTTCAGAGTCTGCGCACAAGATAACAAAACATCCCCTTGGCCATGGTGATCATTCCATATTTTCGATGTTATCCACAATTCCTCTCTTTTCACAACACCTGCGTCAATCAATTCTCGGATAGCCCGTCCGATTTCGCGTTCATTACCATATACCGCAGCACAATCGATGTGGCGATAACCAGTCAACACAGCCATTTTGACAGCTTCAGCCATATCAGAGGCCGAAACGTGGTCACTACCGAACGAGCCAAAGCCGATCACCGGGATCTGAGCACCAGATGAACGGATTGTCAGCGTCGGGACAAGAGAAGGGTCAATGGATTTCGTTGGTAGATTCATCACAGGTGAGATTGAACGTCCAATTCTTCATCAAAACACACAGCAACCTTGCCACAATGACCAGAGGCCATCAGCGCATAGGCTTCACCAGCCTGTTCCAATGGGAACCGATGCGTAATCAAATCAGCCGGATGAATATTCCAGCGGACAAGACGTTCCACCAGTTCTTCCATCTTCCAGATCGAGGTTACCCAACTGCCGAAAATCGACTTTTGATCATGAATTATATCTGGACTAGGATTAAACGAGCAAGTTCCGCCTTCACCCACAAAGGCAATGCGTCCCCACTTACGAGTAGCTCGAATAGCCAATTGACGCCCCGCATCCGCAGCAGAACAATCGAAAGCACGTTCTACACCCTGCCCGCCCGTTAACTGACGGATTTGAGTTTCAGCATCAGCCCCAGACGGGACAACAGCATCAACCAATCCCAACTTAACAGCCAATTGCATTCGCTCAGCCGACACATCACTACCTATCAGCTTTTGCGCCCCCAATGCTTTACAAAGCATCAAACAAGCTAATCCGACAGGGCCCAACCCCGTCACCAAAACAGCATCGTTGCCAGAGACCCCCACTTTTTCTATAGCTTCGTAGACCGTACCGAATCCGCAGGCAACCTGAGCCCCATCAGCATAACTCAACTCATCCGGTAAAGGCACAAGATCCTTCTCTTCAGCAAGGATGTAGGAAGCCATTCCACCATGACGCTGCCATCCATACGCCCGGCGCCATGGACTCGTGCAACTGATCATATAACCACGGCGACAATCCGGGCATACACCACACCCCGAAATATGATACACAATCACGCGATCACCTTCGGAAAAACGACGACATCCAGGACCCGTTGCTACAATTTGCCCACAGGGTTCATGGCCAGCAATCATACCGTCTTGGTAGCCTTCTGGGCCTTTTCCAGTGTGTTCTCGATAAATGCAACGGATATCGCTTCCACAAATAGTCGAGGCTTTCGTGCGAATCAACACCTCGCCATGGCCAGGAGACGGCACTTCGAATTCACGCAACTCGACGTAAGAATTACCAGGTAGAGTTGCCCCAATCATTTTTTTAGGAATATTCATACAATAATTTATAAAAAGGATAGAATTTTATAACCCAAACAGACACGACCCGCAACAAAAAAGATCGTTACGAACGCGGCACAGCATCGAATTCAAAGACAGAACCAGGTTGCCGGTCACGATCGGCAACAACAATGCGGAAACGATAGGATTTTTTGGGTTCGAACACATATTCAGCCTCCATCGAAACCTCCAATTTTCCATAAGAGTCCACCGCAGCCAATTGAGTTGAATCAACCAATACCCACTGGTTACCTTGTTGGACTTCCAATTTAATTTCCGACGGCAAAGAACGTTTTAAGCCCAAATTGTCCACCCGAATACTCATTTGGGACTTATGGTTTTCAGAACATTTGAAGACAGGTTTCCGAGCCGACAAAATAGCAGGTTCATAGTCAATCCATGGCACGCGAGAATAACCAAACACCATCTGCCCTTTTTTATTTTTACCTAACAATTTAGGAGCAAATTCCTTTTCTGTAATGCATGATGTTTTAGAGTCAAAAGCAACAATCACATCTCGGCCATCTTGTTTCATGCGAGTCATCACAGCGCCACGACCAAAGTCCACCTCCTGCGGCGCACCAAATCGCAGAGATTTAAAGTCCAAATCTCTTGCAGGATCAAACCCATCCTCAGCTTTAATCCTAATCACGACTTCCTGATTTTCACCAGGGACCTCCTTATTCAGGAAATCAATCAACAGACCAGGATTCAAAGGAATAGCGATATTTTTGGAGCTGTGATTATCATTACCCTTATCATCAGCTTTCAACACATCGACCACAGCAAAATTCGCCTGGATAGCACGTCCATATTTATCCTGAAAAATTTTAATACGCTCGTACTTAAACCAATCTTCCTTTGTTCCATCGCTGTGAAACGCTATTCCAGGCATATATGCTTCACCGGAATCAACCACCCATCTCACTCCGTCAGGCGACCTCAAATAATAAGCGATACGGCCATACCAATCGTTAACAATCACATGGTATTGGACATGATCTTTCCACACCACCGGATCTTCAAAAGCTCCCTCTACAGCAGGATAAATACGCCTATCAGTCACCTGTTGATAGGGAGATACCCCAGTCTGACTCACCCACACACCGCCACCACGGCATACCATCAAAAATGAACCATCACTACGGCGAGCAAAGGTCAAATTCGACAGACCTTCGATAATACGCCTATCCCTCGCGTCGAAATCAAAATGTTTTTTCTCCCAGCGGCCATTAAGGTCGTTTGCGATATAATACGAATTAATCACATAAACAACGTAACGCCCATCTGCCAACTGAAACGCTTCAGGATTGTGTCCAGGTCCGATCGTCGATTGAATTTTGAATGGACCCACTGGATTGTCGCAAACAGCATGATAAACAATTGAATTAGGCCATTCAAAATGACCTTTCTCCGAATCTTCTGGCCACCCACAAACAAATAAATGGTATTTGCCATCTTTGCCACGTAAAATATTACCACCCCAATAAGAATTTTGTGCATCTTCTATGCCATTATCAACATAGCGAGGCTTCACACAATCATCTCCCCACACGTCGCTCCGCAAATCCTTACCTTGCATCGGTAAAAAGCGATCCATGAATCTTCCCCCATCAACAAGCCCTTTCCAGGCCGCAGGCCTAGGCCTCTCTATAATTTGGGCTTGAGTTTCTGTTCCCACCACGCATAATGCTGACAGCATTGCAAATGTCATACGGCGCATTGTTTTCTGAAACATACTTTGTGTTATACATAAATCACCCGTCGATGTCCACATTAATCTTGATTTAACGCAAATTAACTCTATTATTTAACACGAAATGACACCACCACCTAAGATTACATTAAAGGACATTGCCGATGAAACAGGAGTTTCACTCATGACCGTCTCACGGGTTTTACACGGGAAAGAAGGAGTTGGTCAAGAGATACGGAAGCGCGTTCAGGAGACAGCGACACGCTTAGGATATACCAAAAACCGAGATATTTATCCCATCACCCAGATACATTCGCCAATGACAGTAGGCGTCATTGTGCCCCATCTATCCAACACCATCTTTCCACAGATGATCCAAAGTATTGAGAGAGTGCTTGGTTTGCAGCGGTACCATATTTTTCTTTTTTGCAACTATAATGATCCATTGAAAGAATACCGGGATATTTCAGCTCTTTTAGAGAGGCAACCAAGCGGCATTATCTGGGCTCCGCTGCATATTAGTAAAAGCCTTAAAGCAGCCAAGCTCATCTGTAAACGCCAATGTCCCTTAGTATTCATTGACCGTAAACTACCCAATATTGAGACAGATTCGGTAACAGTTGACGATTTTGAGGGAGCACGTTCAGTAGTACGACACCTCATCTCACATGGCCGAAGACGACTCGCCTTTTTTTGTCCAGATGAAGAGTCCTATGTATCGATAGAGCGGCAAAAAGGATTTGAGGCAGCCCTTCAGGAAGCAGAACTCAAGCCCTATTGTATCCTCAATGTTGGGACAGATATTGAAGCAGGGCGACGAGGTATCGACCTCCTCTTTGAGAAAGAATCATTGCCCGATGCTATCTTTTGTTTTAACGATCCGTTAGCCGTTGGAGCAGAAATGGAACTTTTGGCACGAAATATCTCTATACCACAAGATGTTATGTTAGCAGGTTTTTCCGGAACAATCGAATGCGAGATTTCTCGAGTTCCGTTGACAACAGTTGTTCAAGATGCGGATCGTTTGGGGACAGAGGCAGCGTTACTTCTCCTCAACCGGATGCTCAATCCTCATTTAGCAATACAATACGAGCAGCGCGTCATTAAAACCCACATGGTCATCCGAGAATCAACGGGAACCCTCCCAGTGGAACACCCCTAACCACCCTGCACATTTTGTCATACAGCTTCAAGTTAACAAGGATACTTTGAACAGAATAGGATTCACTATTGTCACACCCTATGTCCGCCAAATGGAGAAAGCGAATAACATTATACATTGACAGTCAAGCTAGAACATTGAGACATATTACGATTACGTATCAACACAGTTTACCTTGGCTCTCAGTGGAACATTAGTTCGTTTTCCTCATTTAGACATGTCAATTTTTAACAAATACAGACAAAATATGAATCCATATAAAATGACCTTATTCGCGATAGGCTGCAGTCTTCCCATGGTAATCGCAGCTTCTGGTATTGAGAGGCCGGATGTATCGCAAACGCCTCAGCATGCACAGCAACCGGCACAAGTACCCGATCAGGTATTACCGGCCCCCCAGGGCAAAGCCATGTTAGGGGTTATTCCTGGCGAAGTGCCTCAAATCGTCCGTTCACAATTAGCCATGAATGGGTATCCAGGCATAGTCGTCGAGCAAGTTTCCCCGAACAGTCCTGCTCAACAAGGAGGGTTGCGCGACATGGACATCATCCTCAAGGTTGGGGATACCCCCATTGAAGGAGTTCAATCACTGATGGATACCATCGCCAGCAAGAAACCAGGCGATCGTATTAAAATTCAGTATCTCCGCGCAGGCAAACAACAAGAATGTCAAGTCACTCTAGCTGAA
Source organism: uncultured Akkermansia sp. (assembly GCA_949296365.1). Classification (GTDB taxonomy): domain Bacteria; phylum Verrucomicrobiota; class Verrucomicrobiia; order Verrucomicrobiales; family Akkermansiaceae; genus Akkermansia. The sequence goes on from CASFPZ010000063.1 coordinate 7,751, forward strand.
TCACCTGTGCAGCGCCAACGCCGCAACGCCCCCCACAACCCACGTTTGCGTATCGATCCAGGGAACAACCTTCCACAACCGCCAGCGAATGCAGATCCACTGGATGATTTATCCACCATGTTTTACATGATGGATCAGCTCATGGACGACATAATGGCAGATGACCAGTTACCGAACAAAATCGGACGAATTCAGGATCGTTTTAACCAACATCGCCAAGCTTTTCAGCAAAAACGATCTCTCCAGCAGCAACGCCAAAGCCGCAGACAACAGTCGGTAGCGCCTTCGCAATCCGGTTTTTCATTTAATTCCTCATCAAGTATCAATATTTCGGACGAACAGGGGACAGTCAAAATTTCCACCACGCAAGGTAACACACGCGTATTAGTTACCGACGCTCAAGGGAAACTCCTCTTCGAAGGACCCTACAATACAGACGAAGAGAAGAACAAAGTTCCCGCTGATATTCGCCAGAGGATTGACAAAGTTAATGTCAACATTATTGGTTTCTAAATTCAATCTTCTGAAAACATACTCATAGACAACTAATAGACTCCCGTCTTTGGCTTTTCCAAGGCGGGAGATTTTTTGCTGGACACGCAAGCCAGCAGTTAAGCGTTCATACTCGATCTACCTTCTATTTCTATGCAATGGAAACGTTTTACTCAAAAAGGACACCGTTCAATCGTTGCCCTTTGGGATTCCAACCGACAGGCTTATGTCGATAGTAGAGCAACCCCATATGGGGAATCATTTGATCAATCATACTTGCAAGCAGGGTTCGAACAACGACAGTTCATGCTTTTATGGATACGCGAACACATAGCCACTCTACCTCTTTTAGATGAAGAGGGATTACAGCAAGCTCCATCAGTACCCACACCCACCAAACTCGTCTGCCTCGGGAAAAGTTACGCAGATCATGCTCGAGAGTTCGACGGGACAACTCCGTCAGAACCTTCTATTTTTCTCAAAGCGCCATCAGCCATTACAGAATCATCAGCCCCTGTTTTGATCCCACCTGGATGTGTTCGTCTTGATTACGAAATTGAATTAGCCATTGTCATAGGTCAACGATTGAAAAATGCATCTGCAGCCGAGGCAAGTCAGGCCATTGCTGGTTACACACTCATGTGCGACTACTCCGAACGAGATTTTCAAATAAACCATGGCGGGCAGTGGACTAAGGGAAAAAGTTACGATTCCTTTGCGCCTCTTGGTCCGACTTTTATTACAGACGATGAAATTTCCAATCCAAACGATCTGATGCTCGAGTTGAAGGTCAATGGAGAAACGAGGCAGCATGATTCGACCAAACACCTGATCATGCCCATTGCCGATCTTGTTGCCTATGTTTCCCGTTTTATGACATTAGTTCCCGGAGACATTATATCGACCGGAACACCGTCAGGCGTAGCCGTTGGCATGCCAATCCCCAGGTTCCTCCAACCCAACGACATTGTCGAATGGGGCTCACCAACGTTTGGATGGAACCGCCAAGTAGTCCAACAAGATCACTCGTAAAATTTCTCTCACATTTCTGTTCTGCCCTCCCCCTGAGGTCACAGTCAATCCATAATTGTCCATGTAAAGAAACAGAATCATATCGCCTCCTGCAAGTAACAACATTGAATTTCATCGCCAACAATCCGGGTCTGTTTCAAATCCGCAGGTAAAAGCATTGTCGTAGCTTGAAGGAATGACAGTGAGATCAGTTTCATCAACCTCCATGCACCATCCCACGACCAGCGCCCCCCCGCCCCAACTGCCGTCGTTTTTGCAAGTAAGTTCATTTTTCCTTCAGGTGCTCTAGGATTTTATCGAGCTTTTTGGCGTTTTGCTCTGCCAGCTCCCGCGCCCGCTTGGTGTTGTCGACGACCACGCCAAGGATCACCCAGATCAACGCGTACACCACACCACCCAAAATCTACAGCGGAACCAGCGTCCCAACCCCGGCTTTTGCCGATGTCGTCAGCCCAATAATCAAACACCCAAGCTCAGATAACCCGGCGACAATGTAGCAAGTCATAGCAAGCCCCGAAATCCCCCACTCGCTACCCTCAGATCCGGCGCCGCAGCTTCATCTCTCATCCTATTATCCCCGCAAATTTCCGAATACGGCTTCCACCCACTGCCTCCTTTTTCAGAGACAAGAGTAGTCTGTGATATCTCTTTTGCTTCAAACATCAACTCAAGGGCCGCCGCCGAATAAGGTCCTTTCACTTCGTTTCTTATAAAAATGTAGTAAGTCATTGTATCTGTGATAATACACCTTTTAACGCTTCGCGAGCAACTCCTAATTTCGTCGGGTCTGTTTCAAATCCGCCGGTAAAAGCATTGTCGTAGTTTGAGGGAATGACAGGAAGATCAGTTCCGTCAACCTCCATGCACCATCCCGCAACCAGCGCCACCGCCCCAACTACCGTCGTTTTTGCAAGTGAGTTCATTTTTTCTCAAGACGCTTCAGAAGTTTCTTCAACTTCTTCAATTCTTGCGCATTTTTCTCGATTGCTTTCTTATTTTCCTCACTCACTCGTCTTGTTGTGTCCGTGTTCTCCACCAAAACTCGGAGCAGTAGAAATTTAGTGGGGGTAGGCATACAACTTGGCGATCCTGAAGAGGAAGAATGTTTTGTCGGACACGCCATGCAGGTTTGCCCTGAATAGTTTGATTTTGGCGTTGAATGACTCGGCGGAAGCATTGGAAGATCGGTTGTTGTAGAAATTGAGGATTTCGTCGTAATGCTCATAGAATGTGGTGGCGATGACGTTGAACTGTTTTAATTCCGGACTCACTCACCTTGTTGTACCATCTGCCCAGACTCAGCCTTGCAGCCTCCTTGAGAGTGTTCTTGGAGAATATCATCCTCAGTGAGTGCGATAAGCCGTAGGCGAGCTTTAAGTCAGGATATTCCGCAAACAGGATCTTGGCCCGTTCCTTCTGTCTATTGGTCCACTTGTCGGCTGATTTGAACAGTAAGTAACGACTCCTGATTAGTAGTTCGGGGCGAGTGTCGCCGTTTGGGAAGCGAAATGGCCGGTAGGGTTTCCCGGCAAGCTTGCACTCCTCAATCTTGTCGTTAGCCTGCAGCAGAGCCTCCCAGCGGTGTGCAACGCGTATTTCCTGCACGGCCTCGCAAACCATCTTTTGTATGTGAAAACGGTCTATTACCCTTTTGGCCTTTGGAAATGCGATGCAAACGATTCTGCGCATCGAATCGGAGAGATCTAAGGTGACTTCTTCCACCCGCCGACCTTCCTCCTCGTCTATCTGTTTGAGTACCTGTATCACGTCTTCCGATTTGGTGCCGGCAACGACCGCTACCAGGTTTCCTTCACCGGTGTGGCGATCGCGGTTGGTGACAAAGGTATAAAGTTCGCCGTTTGACAGGGAGGACTCGTCTATAGCCAGATGCGGCCCTATGTTTTCGGGAAACAACAGCCACTGGTCAGCATGGGCAAGTTGGTCCCAATCTCGGTAGCCGCTCAGCGTTTCCTTGTATTGTTTCTCAAAGGTATGTGCGTTGATGTGGTAATATGTCTCAAGCGTACGGCAGGTCACTGGGGATGTCTCCATACGTCTCTTTTAAAAAAGCCCCGAACTCTTTGGAGTAACGGGTTCCACGGCATACCACCTCAATGTTGATCGGTAGGCAGAAGCTCTTGCCGTTACGCCTATCGATCCACCTGCGGCGGCGTATCACAAGTATCACCTTTTGATCGCGGATGGGGAAATCGGTGACATTCACTGGCTCCATGAAGCCTTTCGAGGTGAAGTTGGTATCCTGCGACAACTTCACCTCCATCAACTCATCAAGATGGATATGTATCTCACCTGACACCTGTTCCACGCCCACTATCTCAAAATAATCCAGTATTTCTGTAGGCAGCACGATACGTGCGAGTTCTTCCAATTGGTTCCTTTCCATGAGGCAAAGATTGCATTTTTCCTCACATTACACCACAAAAATCCCCACTAAATTTCTACTGCCCCCTTACATTAATTACTCGAAGTTCGAGGAGTTGAGCAATCGTGGGGTCATGTACGTCACGAAAATGAAGAAGAACCTTGTCTATGAGACTCTTGAAGACA
>CASFPZ010000064.1 GCA_949296365.1 uncultured Akkermansia sp.
TCCCGCCACCATAGCTGCCTGTTTCAACTCCTCCCGCTGCATCGGAGAAAACAACACAGGACACGTAATCACCGCTTGAGTCACTTTGTTTCCCATGAAGACTTCTTCTTCAACCCGTTTGCGTACGTATTCCAGAAAGAACGACGTCAACTCCTGGGCCGTATATTTAGTCCAGCCGTTCCCGTTTTTGAACACCAAAACCGGCTGAGACAACCCTAGTTTCATTTTGAACCTACGAGAATAACGTTCGATACCCCATTCAACCATATCGTCAGCATCGGCTCCAAACACCATTTCCCCGCTTTCGGGGATATAGATCGATGTCGGCAAGCTGTCCGTTCCGCGCCCCAAGCGAATTGTTTCCGGACGCCCCGTTTCTTCATTAAACCACGATACCAAGGTCTTCGTGGTTCCAAAATCAATCCCAATGGCAAATTCTTTCATCGGTTTTCAGCACGCGTGTATTTTACATTGTTTGCCCACGTCCGGCCCATTTGAGAACAATTCTTCGAGCAGACAGCACTAATAGCAACATCATTGCTATAACTTTTACCATGCATATACCCCCCCGACAATTGTCGATCTCAGCCATTATTTTAATAACAAACAGTTTTTTTCAGCGCCATGAGCCGAGTTGGCAGATTTGAGAATTTTGATTCATTTTACCGCAAGGTCATCCCGGTATTAGCGCCAACCTACTAGGAACTGATTTTGCCCTTGACTAGGCAGGGTATGGATTACAGGATTTGTATGGTATGAAACATACTCTTCTTTTTGGCGTATTTGGGGTTCTAATTTCAGGTTTTTTGGTGGATGCTTCGGAGTTTCCGGATTACATGGATTTATCAGGGACCTGGCAATTTCAATTGGATATAGCGGATTATGGACGTTACGAAGTATCCAATCTTTACAATCGAGAGCTTTACGACACCATTCAACTACCTGGCACGACAGACGAAGCCGGCAAAGGCATTGCGACACCAGCGCGACATATCGATCGTTTAACCCGCAAATTTGAATACGTTGGGCCAGCCTGGTACGCACGCGAGGTAGCCATTCCCGATACGTGGGCAGGCAAGGACATTACGCTGACGTTGGAATGCAGTCACTGGGACGTCATGGTCTATGTCGACGGGGTATTGGCAGGCAGCGGCGAACGCCTAAGCGTACCCAACCGCTTCAATCTCAGCAAACATCTCACCCCGGGCCGCCACCGCATTACCATTCGGTTAGACAACAGGATGAAGTACCCGATGGACCAAGCCTGGAGCCATGCCCTGACAGAAAACACCCAGACCAATTGGAACGGCATCGTTGGCGACATTTCGTTAACCGCCCGAGAGCCTTTTCACATCGACCAGGTACAAGTTTACCCTGACATCGCCGCTCAAGCGATCTCCGTCCGCACGCATTTGAGCAGCCCGGAGAAATCCCCCCATCCCGGCAAATTGAGATTTGCCGTCAAAGACCCGCAAGGGAACCTTATAGCCACGTCATCGACGACGCCTATCCTCAATTTTCACGACGGAGAAGCCGTTGCAACAACAACCATTCGCCTAGGAGACAACATCCAGCTTTGGAACGACATCACCCCCAACCTGTACACCCTCCATACCAGTTGGACGACCTCTTCTGGGGCCAGCGATTCGCGGACAGTCACGTTTGGAATGCGCCAAGTAGGGCACGACAAAAACCACATCACCCTCAATGGCAACAAGATCCACCTGCGCGGCACAGTCGACAACGCCACCTTCCCGTTGACTGGGTACGCTTCCGCAGATCCAGCAGAATGGGAACGCATTTTCCGCACGCTCAAGGACTACGGACTCAACCACGCTCGCTATCACTCGTGGTGTCCGCCAGAAGCCGCCTTTATTGCCGCCGACAAAGTAGGCATTTACTTACAAGTTGAGTTACCCCTATGGGTACGTGACATCGGGCAGCACCCCGACCGACGACAATTCTTCGAGGACGAGATGTACGCTATTCTCAACGAGTACGGCAATCACCCCTCGTTTCTCCTCATGTGCAATGGGAATGAATTGATGGGCGATTACAACGTGTTGGAAGACTTGATCAAGAAAGGCCAGGCACACGACTCGCGCCACCTCTACTCAGTAGCGACCGCCCGAAAGCATACAGCTTCAGACCAATTCTACACCTCCCACCGCACCGAGAAAGGTTTGATCACCGTCTATGAAGGGCAACCTTCCACCATGTGGGACCGCAACAACGAATCCGACATCGACGTTCCCGTCATCGCGCACGAAGCAGGACAGCGTTGCATGTACCCCAATTTTGGGGAGATGAAAAAATATACTGGAGTTCTCGTACCGCGCAATATGGAGCTCTTCCGGGAACGCCTAGCGAACAACGGGATGCTGGGACAGGCCGATGAATTCTTCAAGGCCACGGGCGCCCACACCGTCTTGCAATACAAAGAAGTCGTCGAATCATTGTTACGCTCGTCGAAATCAGGCGGATTCCAAATGCTCGGGTTAAACGACTACCCCGGGCAAGGTACCGCTTTCGTCGGCATCCTCGATTCTTTTTGGGAAAGCAAGGGGCTCATCTCGCCGGAGCGATTCCGCGAATTCTGCGCACCCAGCGTCTTGCTCTGCCGTATTCCACAACGCATTTACAGCGACAAAGACACGTTCTCGGCCAACTTGGAAATTTACCATTTCAATACGACCCCCTTGCCAGCAGCTCCGCTTTCCTGGCAACTCGTCGATTCCAACAAAACCGTTGTGCGCCAAGGCCAACTCGATATGAAGGAAACGCCGATTTCCAGCGTGTTGCCGATTGGTACAATTTCCACACCACTCGCCGGGCTCAAAGCGCCAGCCCAATATACCTTCCAAGTCAGCCGTCCGGATGGTTTGCGCAATGAATGGGACATCTGGGTTTATCCAGCCGAGCAGCCACCATCGTCCGAGTCGGCCTTTACCATAGCTCGCGAGTGGAACGATTCCATCAAACACGATTTAGCCGCAGGGAAGAACGTGTTGCTCATTCCCCGGGAGATCCCTTCGCGCAAGGCTAAGTTTTCCAGTTTCTTTTGGAATCCGATCATGTTTCGCTGGGATCCCTTCATCATCGGCACCCTCATCCACCATACCAATCCCGCCTTCCGCGATTTTCCTACCGCTCATTATGCAGATTGGCAATGGTGGGACATCCTCAACAACGCCCGCGCCGTCGATCTAACCGAAATGAAATCGCTCACTCCGGTTATCCAAAGTATCGACACCTACGAATTCAACAGGAAACTAGGCATTGCCTTCGAAGCTCGAGTCGGCAAGGGGAACTTGTTCGTCCTCTGTCTCGACATTGACAAAGACATGGACAAACGTCCCGCCTCGCGCCAACTCCTGCACTCGATCAAGAATTACGTCGGTAGCAGTCAATTCGCCCCAGAAGTTTCTCTCAGTACCCGACAACTCGACTCAATATTTGTTGATCCCCAGGGTAGCCCAGAAGATCAACAGAACGACGAGGTTTCCAAACGGTATCACAACAAGTAAACATTCAAGAAACCATTCACCCCAGGGGAAAAACTCCTCCAGGCGATTCGAACAAATTAGGCCTGGAGGAGTTATTGTTTTCAAAAAGACAGCAACCCTAACAAAGGTCCTGACCCTAAATTAGGCATGGATTTGGGCGCCGTCAGCAGCCAGCGTCGCTTCGTGGATAGCTTCAGACAGAGTCGGATGCGCAAAAATCGTCGCGTGATAATCGCCATTCGTCAGCTCAGACTGCAAGCCGATTCCCAATGAAGCGATCAATTCGGTTGCATTTTCACCCACAATATGAGCTCCCAGGAGTTCGCCATATGTTTTGCCAAACAACAATTTAACAAAACCATCGGTTTCCCCCGCAGCCACGGCCTTGCCTAAAGCTATCATTGGGAATTTGCCCACTTTGTATTCAACGCCTTCTTCTTTCAGGGCACGTTCAGTTTTGCCCACAGAGGCAACTTGCGGATGACAATACGTACAACTAGGGAAGAAGTCGACTTGTTTCGGCTGGTATCCTTCAATAAACATGCCCTCTACCGCCTGCACAGCCTCAAATGAAGCCGTATGCGCCAGCAACACGCCGCCAATGACATCACCCGCCGCATACACGCCCGGCACGGACGTTTGGTAACGATCGTTTACTTTGATAAAGCCCTTAGGCGTCAATTCAAAATCCACGCCTCCAGGCACAACAGGTTTCACGCCGATAGCCACAAGGCATACGTCAGCTGTTATTTCTTCTTCTTTGCCACGGCTTGTTTTGATACGAGCGGTAACCTTACCTTCCGGAGTGTCTCGAAGTTCCTCGACAGAGGCTCCAGTCAGGCATTTAATTCCCTGTTTCTTAAAGCAACGTTCTAAAATTTGGCTCGATTCATCGTCCTCATTCGGCAACAAGCGGGGCAAAGCTTCCACGACAGTCACTTGCGTTCCGAATGCGCTGTAGATATAGGAAAATTCAATACCAATAGCGCCCGAACCGATCACCAGCATGCTCTCAGGGCGTTGAGGCAACACCATCGCCTCGCGAGAACCAATGATCGTTTTCCCGTTCAACGGCACGGAAGGTACCGTGCGAGTTGCAGCACCCGTGCAGACGAGGATATTGGTTCCTTCCAGAATGGACGTTGAACCATCGCTAGTCGTCACCTCGACCTTGCCGTCGCCCAATACTTTTGCCTCACCGACCATCGATTCGATTTTGTTTTTTTTGAAAAGGAACCCAATGCCCTGCGAGAGACGGTCGCTGATTTTACGAGAACGTTCGATTACAGCCTGCCAATCGACGCTAACCCCTTCGGCACTAATGCCAAATTCCGCAGCTTTTTGGGTCATCGTCTGATAGACCTCGGCATTTTTTAACAACGCTTTGGTCGGTATGCACCCCCAATTCAAGCACGTTCCGCCAACGCGTTCACGTTCTACGCAAATGACTTTTTTATTCAATTGGGCAGCCCGAATGGCGCCAACATATCCGGCTGGGCCGCCGCCAATCACGATCAAATCGTATTGCATACCTCAATTCCTACTCCATTTGTTCTGAGAGGTAAAGGAAAAGACGCGTCGCATGTTGGTAAGAGAACCACCACTGCTTTTTTATGCTTCACGAGCCTTTTGACGGACCCAATCGACCATATCCGCCATAGCCAGACGAGTATCGTCATACTGTCCATCTTGGAATCCGCCTTGTTGGGCGTTGAACAATACCTTTCCATCCACCATCGTCATCACGCAATCCTTACCAGAGGCAGCATAAACAGCATGAGAAACCGGGTTGAACATAGGAATCATGTTAGGTTCCGACAAATCCAGCGCGATCAAATCCGCTGGGGCGCCCACGTTGAGTTCGCCCAGCCCGGGCGTTCTGAAAATACGAGCGCCTTCGCACGTAGCCATTGCGAGAGCTTCACCGGCAGAGACGCAAGTTGCGACTCCGCTAGCCCCTTTTGCAAGGATGGCAGCAAGTTTCATTGTTTCAAACATATCCAACGTGTTGTTGCTACAAGCGCCATCCGTACCCAAGGAGATCGATATCCCAGCCGAGGCCATCTCTTTGACACGAGCCACGCCAGAGGCTAATTTTAAATTACTGACAGGATTATGCACGACTTGCGCACCAGTCTGGGCAATGAGTTCGATATCAGAGCCATCCAAGTCCACAGCATGCGCCAGAACCGAGGACGGAGAGAGCAAGCCCATGGCATGAGCATACGGCACCGGTCTCATTCCACCGTGCAATTCTCGAGATTGGTTCGACTCAGCGATCGACTCAGCCAGGTGGATATGCAGCATCAGCCCCAAGTCGTCAGCCAAATTTCGGCATGCCTTCAGCAGGGCGTCGTTCGTCGTATACACGCTGTGAGGCATCATCGCGACCTGAACCCGCCCGCCAACAGGAAACCTCTCCGAATGACGGCGGTATAAAGCCTCCGCTTCAGACCAATCAGCATACGCCGGAGAAGGGAAAGCAAATACGACTTCTCCGCCCGTACAACGCATTCCCATCGTCTCAGCAGTTTCCAGCACAGCTTCTTCCAGCAAATAAGAATCGACGAAACTAGTCGTGCCAGTACGCATCATTTCGTACATACCCAGCCGGGCGCCCAATGCTACCAAATCGCGAGTCAACTTAGCTTCCACCGGGAAGATGTGCTTATTGAGCCATTCCAACAACGGGAGGTCGTCGGCAAATCCACGCATCATCGTCATAGGCACATGAGTATGAGCATTAATCAAGCCAGGCATCAATAACACACACCCGAGGTGATAGGTCTGTTCAGCCTGCCACTGAGCTATTATCTCTCGGGCCTCACCCACATCGACAATTATCCCACCGCAGACCGCCACGCCCGCTCCGTTCGACCAAATTTTACCATTGCCACCAATCAGGCTATCGCCTATTACAATCGTATCGCATCGTTTCATGGCCCCATGGTAGCATCATCAGCAGATCGTTAAAGCGCAATATGCCGACATGATTCATGTTCAGCATGATTCACTATCGTATCCAACCTGAAAGAAATAACAATTTACATCGTATTATATAACAAACGATCCCAGGGGGCTTTCATGGATTTTCCTCAGGGTACCTCCGTACAACAAATCATTGAAAACATTATGAATAAATTCCTTTTGCTCGGCATTCCATTTCTGGCCCTGGCAACCGCCTGGGCGGCAGACACTCAGGAAACGCTCTCCGCAGACATGAAATTCTTCAAAGACGCATCCTGCACAGCCCTTGCGCCCGGTGTTGCCAATACCAATGGATTCCAATCTGATTCTCTTAAAAATTTAGCTCAAAAAATTCTGGATAAGAAGTACAATCCTGCCTATCTGAGCGCAGAATACGAAGCCTATCCGACCCCGCAAGTCATCGGCAAAACCCTTCGCCTCAACGACGGATTCAGCAAATATGAAAATATGACAGGCGTTTACCTCGAAAAGGGGCAACACGTCGTCATTGTCGGCAAAACAGAAGGTCGTACCATTAGCCTGTTGCTTCCGAACTTGACACGCAAACCAGCCAAAGGTATTGAACCCACCAAAGATCCCAATGGCTGGGGACTCCACAAAAAGACCATTCCTCTGAAGGAAGGTGTCAACATCGTCAACGTTGAGATCCCAACAAACGCCTATATCAGCTATTTTGCGGACGACTACGCCACTGCGCCTAAAATCCCCGTCACCTTCGTCACCGGCAAAGTCAACGGATTTTTCGATCTGACACGCGGAGACACGAACCAGGATTGGGACAAACTTCTCAGTAATGCAGTTGGTCCATTTATGGATGCTCGCGGCAAATACATTCAAGTTGCTTATCCTGTCGAATTCCTCAAAAAATTTGCTTCGAGTAAAGGAGTCGAACTCATTCAAGCTTATGACAAACTCATCAAGATCCAATACGATCTCATGGGTTTGACTAAGTACAATAAGATCCCCAAAAACAGAGTCTTGGCACGAGCCAATTACAATTATTACATGTTCCGAGATGGGGACGGCGTTGCTTATTTGGCCAACGACGGGACCATGCGCATGGTCACTAATCCCCAAACCGTGCTCCAAGGAGATCCTTGTTGGGGATTTTCGCACGAAGTCGGCCACGTCATGCAAATGCGTCCGATCACCTGGGGAGGCATGACCGAAGTCAGCAATAACATCTTTTCGCTTCAAGCACAGGCAGTTCTCGGGTTAGGGAGCCGCTTAAAAGACCAAAACAGCTACGACAAAGCCCGGGAAGAGCTCATCGGCAAGAACAAGTCTTACCTCCAATCAGGAGACGTTTTTGTTCGCCTTGTTCCATTCTGGCAACTCCACCTTTACTTCACCCAGCATGGTTATCCGGACTTCTATCCCGACGTGATGGAATACCTTCGCAACCACGCCGGCCAATACCATGGGAACGATACCATCAAATACCAGTTCGAATTCATCAAGGCCTGCTGTGCTGTAACCAAGACGGATTTGACGGATTTCTTTGAGAAATGGGGATTCTTCTGGACAGGCCAATTATCTGTGGGCGACTACGGCCATTACGATTTTAACATCACTCAGCAAATGGTTGATGAAACCAAAGCTTGGATCGCAGCCCAAAAATTCAAGAAACCAGCAACCGACATCACTTTAGTTAAGGAATAACCCATTCTCCCTTTATCTTCTTCTCTTTTCTGCCATGGCTCATGATGGACCTCTGCATCATGAGCCATTTTTGCAGTCACGTTGTTCTAACTTAAGCAAAGTATCCATTCGTTTTTGTGACGTTCAATAATTCTGTTCCATTCAAGAATCAATTCTATCGCAACGCCCCATCCGCCGCCCCGTAGCACCCGGTTTCAATTGCAGGGGCGCTTTTCCTATGCCACACAGACAAACACCTAGCGTCCCAATCGATGGACACAGGCTGTTTGTTATCTAACATCATTTGCAACAAGCATAGCGGCGTCCATTAACAACAGAGGACAACCTCTCGGCGAGAGGCTGTCCTCATGGAACTATGAAAGAGATTTGGCCAGTGAAATCTCGTTAACGGGTCATGGCTTCTTGAACAGCCACAGCCACGGCTACAGTCGCGCCAACCATCGGGTTGTTCCCCATGCCGATCAAGCCCATCATTTCCACGTGAGCAGGAACGGAAGAAGAGCCTGCGAACTGAGCATCAGAGTGCATACGGCCCATAGTATCAGTCATACCGTAGGAAGCAGGACCAGCAGCCATGTTGTCAGGGTGCAAGGTGCGCCCCGTACCGCCGCCGGACGCCACGGAAAAATACTTTTTACCCTTAGCGACACATTCTTTCTTATAGGTACCAGCGACAGGATGCTGGAAACGAGTTGGGTTCGTCGAGTTGCCCGTAATCGAGACGTCAACCCCTTCGTGCCACATCACAGCAACGCCTTCTCGGACGTCGTCGCAACCATAGCAACGAACAGCAGCCTTAGGCCCATTCGAAAATGCTTTTTCACGGACGACGCGCAATTCGCCCGTTGCATAGTCGAATTCGGTTTGCACATAAGTAAAGCCGTTGATACGAGAAATAATGTAAGCAGCGTCCTTGCCAAGACCGTTCAGGCAAACGCGAAGCGGTTCTTTGCGCACTTTGTCAGCGTTACGAGCGATGCCAATAGCGCCTTCTGCAGCGGCAAATGATTCGTGACCAGCCAGGAAGCAAAAGCACTTCGTTTCATCGCGCAACAACATTGCAGCCAAATTGCCATGTCCCAAGCCAACTTTGCGGTCGTCAGCCACTGAGCCCGGAATGCAGAACGCCTGCAAGCCTTCACCGATTGCTTCAGCCGCATCGGCAGCTTTCGAGCAATTCTTTTTAATAGCGATAGCAGCGCCTACAACATATGCCCAACCGGCGTTTTCAAAAGCAATTGGTTGAATGCCAGTAACGATTTTGCGGGCGTCAATACCCTTGTCGAGGCAAATTTTTTCTGCTTCTTCGATGGAACCGATGCCATATTTAGCAAGAGCTTCATTGATCTGTTTGATTCGACGGTCGTAAGATTCAAAAAGAGCCATAGTAGTTATCCTTTCTCAATACAGGTTTTCCCGATTGGGGTTATTCATGACGCGGATCAATATGTTTCACGCCTTCTTCATCAAAACGGCCGTATTGTCCCGTGCATTTTTTGACGGCTTCGTTGGCGTCCTCTCCCTTCTTAATCATTTCCATCATAGGTCCAATTTTCACGAATTGATAGCCTACAATTTCACCGTCTTCATCAATAGCCAGTTTGGTAATGTAACCTTCTGCCATTTCAAGATAACGAGCGCCTTTAGCGCGAGTTCCATAAAGCGTGCCAATTTGTGAACGGAGGCCCTTGCCCAGGTCTTCTAACCCGGCTCCGATGGGAAGACCACCTTCAGAAAAAGCGCTCTGGGTACGACCATACACAATCTGCAGGAACAATTCGCGCATGGCCGTATTAATAGCATCGCAGACCAAGTCTGTATTCAATGCTTCAAGAATCGTTTTGCCTGGGAGGATTTCAGAAGCCATTGCAGCCGAATGGGTCATACCGGAACATCCGCAAGTCTCAACAAGAGCTTCCTCAATCACACCATTCTTGACATTCAACGTCAATTTGCACATGCCTTGCTGAGGGGCACACCAACCCACACCGTGAGTCAATCCGGAAATATCAGAGATTTCTTTAGCTTTGGTCCAAAGTCCTTCCTGAGGAATAGGAGCTGGACCATGGTTGCATCCTTTTTTGACGCAACACATTTGTTCGATTTCGTGAGTATATTGCATTGTTTTTTTGCTGGGTGAACAAACTGGCGCTGCATGACTTCCCGGAAGAAGTCCACAGAAACCGCCGCGATTATACGCTAATTTCACCCATTTGGCAAAACAAAGATCCAGTTCTAAGCAAATCCTGCGGACAAAGTCTCCATTTGCAGAGAACCGGATCTTACGTTACAAAATGTTCTTACTTTGTCGTTTCGTTATTTCACGAAATCTGATTTTTTCAAATATTCAGCGCTTTCTCGAGCAGCTTTAAACATTTCTTCTGTAATTTGTTCAGCTGAGTATCGGCTTCCGTCAGGATTTTTCTTGTTCCTAAGTTCACCTGGAACTTCGATTTCAACGACGTAATCCTTCATACCATTCGCGTAAAACTGCTTAAAAATACCTTCGAAATCGATAGTTCCGCTTTTTCCAAGCACAAATTCATCTTTGATGTGCAAGAGCTGAATACGGTCAGGGTACTTTTTCAAATACATAACAGGAGATTTGCCGCCCTTGGAACACCAATACACATCCAATTCGAAGCAGACATACTGGGGATCGGTATGTTCGACCAGATATTCCCACATCACCGCATCACTGTCTTTCAATTTGCGGTATTCTGCTGCATGGTTGTGATATCCCAGTTTCAATCCGTATTCTGCTGCTATTTTTCCAATCTTGTTGAGGTAATTACACATGCGTTGCAGATCCTCCGTCGTGTAATCGACTCGGTAACTGGGGATGACAAAATATTTTCCTCCACATGCTTTTTGGATTTCGAACAATTGGCGCCAACGTTGTTCAATTTCTTTTTCTTTTGCTGGGTCTTCCTGGATACTGGAATGAGTTGAAATAATGTCTGCTCCGCATTGACTGCAAAGAGCCTTGAAATCCTGCGCCGACATGCCAAATACTTTGGGGTCTCCTCCCCACTGCACCAATTCAAATGCATTGTAGCCCATATCTGTCAGACGCTTAACTGATGCCTGAGGATCTTTTCTCATAGCGTCTAACACAGAATACAGTTGGATGCCTATTTGCTGGTCTGCCGCCATGCTTATCCCCGGTTTGAAAAGAAAAGCGGATACAACAGTTACATAAACCAATTTCAATAGAATACGAGGTGTTTTCATTTCTATAAAAGAAACGTTCCTTTTTCCCCCGATATTTCAAAAAAATTGATTTATTTTCACAAAGTTTAACACTTATACATAACAGATTGCCTCGTCTCCCGACGAGGCAATCCTAATTACGTCTTCTCTTTTCAACATTAATGAGATTCAGCTCTCATTAAAAATTGTATCTATAACCGATCGATCCGCTGTACGAGGTCGATCCATCGCGGAAGTCACCATTGCCGTTGATAAACAACGTCCCTTGATCGCCCACCGGCATGTGCAACCCGGCGCCTACCTGGATCGCTGTCTCTCCGCTCTCCGCTCCGCGC
>CASFPZ010000065.1 GCA_949296365.1 uncultured Akkermansia sp.
ATCGTCGTCATCCAGGCATATGTATTCTTCATTCAGAGTATTCTGACACAATTTACTTATTAGAGAAATACCCTCATCCTGGCTTATCATGGACTCAACACAATTGGCATGGCAAGGTAACAGAGCCAGTAAAAGACATAATGCCGACACAAAAAATGATAGTTTCATCTCTTTTGAATGGTATGGGTTAGAATTCCTTCACTGTTGCATTCAATAGTGAATTGCAATATTCTATTTTGAAAATATAGAGAAACTTAAAGCTAAAATTCAATAATCTCAATGTGACAATTTTGCCACATTGCAACTTTTATTTCCTATACGTAATTTGTGTCACTCCATCGCGGAGACAAACAGACACCTTGCGGATTCGAGCTATTTTTGTTAGAAATACATGAGCGATTCGGAGAATTGACAGTTTTAAGCTCGATTCCCGTATAGATAGTTAGCTTCAAATCTAATCATTAATTATGACTACGACAAAAAACTGGCTTTTGTGTTGCACGGTTTTTGCTGCGTGTTCGCTAGCGCCCACCTGGGCAATTAGTTCGATTTCTGCCGAAGAGAACGCGCCAACCGGTTTGGAATGGGAACAAGAACAAAATCTGCATTTGAACAAGGAGAAAGCAGCTGCAACCTTTGCAAGTTTCAGCGACTTAAATTCTGCTCTAAAAATCCTTCCTGAAAATAGCAAGTGGTGGAGATCCCTCAATGGCTCCTGGAAATTCAATTGGTCTAAAGACCCGCAAAGCCGTCCCATAGGTTTCTTTCTACCTGATTATGATGTGAGTAATTGGAAAGAGATTAAAGTTCCTTCATCCTGGCAAACTCAGGGATTTGGAACTCCTATCTACTCCAACCAGCCTTACCCCTTCGAACGTTCGTGGCCGTACGTCATGAAGGAACCGAGCGACAAACGCTACACTTCTTACAAAGAACGTAATCCCGTCGGTTCTTATCGACGTTCATTTGAGGTCCCAGCTGATTGGGACGGTCGTGAAATTTATATGCAGTTCGATGGTGTCGATTCGTTCTTCTATCTTTGGATTAATGGCAAATATGTCGGTTTTTCCAAAGATTCTCGTAACCCAGCCCGTTTTAACATCAGCCCTTACCTTCAAAAGGGCGAAAATACGGTAGCTGTCGAAGTATACCGCCATTCTGATGGCGCCTACCTAGAATGCCAAGATATGTTCCGACTCTCAGGCATTTTCCGAACAGTGTCCATTATGGCTTTGCCCAAAGTCCACATCCGTGACTTTTTCATCCACACCAATCCGGCAGAACCCGGTAATTGGGCATTGCTTCCCGTCGATCCGGTCAACCCAGGTAAAATCGACGGGCCATGGCGCCTCCTCGTCGACATCGATGTTCAGAATTTGTTCCCTCGTTCAAGGAATTTGGAAGGTTATTCGGTTTCCATGAATCTTTACGACGAAGTCGGCAAGGTTGTTGCTCCTATTCCCCCTAAAGATGCTCCTTACGATGGCATCACCCAAAAAGAACTCCGCTTGACTGGGCTCAAAGATTTCAAGACTTCGTTGATGGCTATCTATGCCAATCCCAAGCTTTGGTCCGCAGAGAAACCCAATCTCTACACCCTCGTCATCGAATTGAAGGACAAAGAAGGCAAGACGGTGGAAATGGTTTCATCGCAAGTTGGGTTCCGCAATGTCACTATCAAAGATTCTTACTTCATGGTGAACGGCCAAAAAGTGAAGGTTAAAGGTGTCAACAGACACGAAAGTAATCCCTCTACAGGCCACTTCGTAACACGTGAGCAAATGGAAGAAGAAGTAGCCATGATGAAACGAGCCAACATCAACCACGTACGCTGTTCACACTATCCAGCTGACCCCTATTTCTATTACCTTTGCAATAAATACGGCATTTACGTGCAAGACGAAGCCAACATCGAATCTCACGGGTACTATTACGGGAAAGAATCCCTCTCTCATCCTGTTGAATGGATGCCTGCCCACGTCGACCGCATCATGTCCATGGTTGAACGTAACAAAAACAACCCCTGTGTAGTCATGTGGTCCCTAGGCAACGAAGCAGGTCCTGGCCGCAATTTCCAAGTAGCCGAAAAATTGATCAAAGCTCGAGACCTGTCGCGCCCAACTCATTATGAACGCAATAATGAAATCGTCGACCTCGGTTCCAATCAATACCCTTCCGTAGGTTGGACTCAAGGCATGGCTGCCAACAAAGATTTTCCTAAACCTTACTACATTTCCGAATATGCTCACAATATGATGAATGCGTTGGGTAACTTAGCCGACTATTGGGAAGCTATCGAATCCTCTGATCGCATCATGGGCGGAGCTATTTGGGACTGGATCGACCAAGGGCTCTACAAGACTCTGCCTAATGGCAAAAAAATGCTTTGTTATGGAGGCGATTTTAACGACTACCCCAACAGCGGGCAATTTGTCTTCAATGGTACTATTTTGGCCGATCTCACACCAGAACCCGGCTATTTTGAAGTCAAACACGTTTACCAAAACATCAAAGCCAGCCTCAAGGACGGGAAAATTGCTATTTTCAATAAAAACTTTTTCCAGGATTTGTCTGACTATGATGTCGTCTGGACATTAACTCAAGACGGTCGTGAAATTGCTAAAGGCTTGTTGCCGCTTCCTAAAGTTGCCCCACGCCAAACAGTCGAAATCCCTATGGATTTCTTGCCGTCACGCAACGTTGCTGGTTCGGAATACGCCCTTCGTATTGGGTTCCATCTCAAGAAAGACATGCCATGGGCCAAGAAAGGTTATGAACTAGCCTTTGATCAATTGATCCTGCCAACTACGGGAGAAAAATCCATGTTCCAAGCCCCGGAAGGTCCGCTGGATTTGCAATATGGCAACAAGAGAGACATCATCGTCAAAGGCAAAGACTTCTCGGTAAGATTCGATACCAAAACAGGAGCTTTGAACCAGTATACGATGAAAGGCCAACCTATGCTGAAAACGCCAATGATCGTCAATGCTGTTCGTTGCGCCTCGAGTAACGAACCCTGGGTCCTCGTCAAAAGCATGGAACACGGGCTCCGAGATCTCAAACATGAATTGCTCTCCAGCACTGTCGTCAAACAAGGATCTACCGTCAAGGTCAAACAATCAATCAAGGTTTCGGGCAAAAGATCAGAAAAACTCATCGATTACGGCAATAACGTAACCAAAATCGAACCCGTTAAGAAACCTCTGTCTGACTTTAATACCCATTTCATCAACAATTTGGAATGGACGATTTATGCAGACGGCACTGTGACCTGCCAATCCGTTCTATTGCCTCGTGGCGCCACAATTGACCTCCTCCGCCTCGGGTACGAACTCCAACTGCCCGGCAGCTTTGCCAATGTTGCCTACTACGGCCGTGGCCCGCAAGAAAACTATGCCGATCGGAAAACAGGTATGCCGTTGGGAATCTATTCGACTACCGCTAAGCAATCAGTCTTCCCATACGGTCGTCCTCAAGACACAGGTAACCATGAAGAAACTCGTTGGGTCACTATCACCAACGAGGCAGGCGACGGTCTCATCTTCGGAGCTCTGGGAACGCCATTTGCCTTCTCGGCGATTCCTTACACGACCACAGACCTCATCAACGCCAATCACACAGCTCAGTTACCAGAAGAAACGGATAAAACTGTTCTTGTCCTTTCTTCTGCAACTCGAGGGCTCGGTGGCGCCTCCTGTGGCCCTGGCCCCATGGAACGTGACATCATCAAAGCCAACAAGCCATACAAACTCGATTTCTCCATCCGCCCAATCTCCAAAGCGACGGAACCTGACACCATCCATGTTCCAGAAGTACACCTGGATATGACTATGCTTACTCGCACAGAAAAATATTCCATTAAGAGTGTTTCAAGCCAGGAACAAGGCGAAGCTGACGCCGAGTTAGCTATCGATGGAGATCCCGGTACATTCTGGCACTCCGAATACAATAAGACACTTACGAAGTACCCGCACACGATCGAAATCGATCTTGGTAAACAACGTTCCTTTAAGGGAGTCAGTTGCTTGCCTCGTCAAGATGGCAATACTAACGGTCGCATTGCCGAGTACAGCATCGAAATTAGTAACGATGGCAAAACCTGGTCTGAAGTAACTAAAGGTAAGTTCGCCAATACTGACGAAATCCAACTTATCCCGTTTGACAAATCAGTTCAGGCTCGTTACTTCCGTCTCATTGCTTTGAGCGAGCAAGGAGGCAGAGATTACGCCTCTATCGCAGAACTGGACATCATCCCAGATAAAAAGTAAATTCCGATTCCAGCCCTGCCGCAAATTCGGTTCAGCTCTGTCGGGGGAGACCCGACAGAGCTTTTTTAGTTTGGTATGTCCTATCTCGTGTAATAACCAAGAAAACAAGGACAGCCCAAGCAAAAATCATTGACGCTTTGCAAATTTATGATAAAACGCATGGACAAATCCACTGTTGATTCCTTTCATGAAAAAAATTCTCTCTCTAACCTCAATCGCGTGTTCTTCCCTTTTTCTAGTAAGCGGATGCGGCGGTAGCAGCAGCGGCGAAGCTACCGATAATGCCTTGCCAGCAGGCACAGGCTTAGCCATCACTCTCGGTGCTGCTGACAGTATGACACCAGACGCTGATAACCCTGAAGATCGCGAACTCTTATTGGGCTCTGCCGCTCGTTCGGTCACCTTTATCGCCGATGCAGGTATGACGGGAAATGTCTCAATCGATGGCGAAATTTCAACGACAGCAGTTTACATGGTTCACGGCAATATTCAGGAAGGTTCTTTTGATTTCTCCCTTAACTGGCATACTAGTCTTGGTTTGCGGCGTTATATTAACATCAAAGGTATCGATCTTCCACCAGGTCAGATCAATGGTTCCTTCGATAGCTGGGAATGCAATGACGGCGCAGGTACTTATACCTTCTACGGAACTAAAGGAACTATTAATTATATTCAACAATAAAGAGAACGTTTCATTAAAAACGCTTTCTTGGATTTTTAAAGGGCGTGCCTAGTGTTCTGGGCATGCCCTAATTTGTTGTTTTTAGCACAGTTACATATTTGACAATTTAATCAACAAAAAAACCCTGGCGTGTAAAACCACGCCAGGGTGATATCATACAAAAATTACGGCAAAATATTAATTTAATGGGATCAATTTTACTTCACCCGAAGAGCCTTGACCTTCTGATGTTGGATCTTCCACTCCAGCCGTACGAAGCTGGTAAGTCCATTCAGTCATATTCCCCATGATGGTTGAACCTTGAATTTCATAGAACTCCATAGAAGCCGTCAATTCAGAGGTTTCTGTCGTTGCAGTACCCGGATCCTCAGGGGTATAGAAACCAACAGACACAATTGCAGTATTAGCCCCAGTTCTCGTATACGTAACTTGCGCCGTATAAGTCTGCCCGTCACTAGCCGCCATTGTGCCATTTTTGGAATACACGTTGACCAAACCAGGGGCTGTCCCCGAGGTCGGATTAATCATATTGAGCTGCAAAACGTATCCGTTAAGACTGTCGGGTGCATACCCGCCCTCGTCTGAACCACTGCCGCCACATCCTGAAAGAGCAACTAAAGCAAGCCCAGCCACTCCAAGGCAAGAGAGAGATCGATTGCGTAGGAAAGTAATCATAGAATAAGGTAACTATACGCCGAATTATGGCCGTCATTTTTCTCATGTCAACTTTATTTGAGCATTATGGTTTATTTAACAATTTCAACCAATCCTTCTATCGCATCTCACTGTGTCATTTCTGGTAATTTTCACAATAAATCATAAAATTTCCCAAAATTCGAGTTTCCAGCTTGCGACAACGCCCAGAAGCCGTTACCTTATGTGAACCACTTGTTTTCACGAGACAACAAAATGAACGCACGCCAGACAACATCCACCAGATACCAGCCCGTTGTTGAAGAGGACGCTAAAAAGCTTGCCGATTTTGTTCTGTTTACGCAAAGTTCATGCATTTTGAATCTTTCTCCTCAGCTCAATAACAAACGAGTGTCGTATCCTCAATTTTTCCTGCTCGCCTGTTTAGAGCATGAAGAAGCTCTAACTATGTCTGGCATCGCTAAGAAAATGGGACATTCGACTGCCGCTTCTACTGGCATGGTTAACAAACTCGAGGAGATGGGATATATTACCCGATCGCCTTCTCCATCCGATCGGCGCAAAATCATGGTTTGCATTACCAAAGAGGGCAAAGAACTCGTTTCTAGCATGCGCCAAAATATTGTTCAAGAACTCGTTGCAATCCTCCAACGTCTTGATCGTAATTCTTCGTCTGCTCAACAATTGGCTCAGGTACGCCAAACCCTCTTGAAATACTCCCCGTTCAATCTGCCAGGTCAAGGATTCTGATACCACTTAGCAACGATTCATTACCATGTTGTGACACGCCAGAACGCTTTTTTAGCTGGACACCTCATTCCATTCTTAAACAATACCTTGCAACCAAGATCGATCAAATCATGGACACGCCAGATTTTCTGCAACCTCTTCTTCAATACCCCGAAGTCATCGCACAATTCATTGAACGAGTACCCGGAGTGCCAGTCAGCTTAGATCGAGATACAGCCATTGAAAACCTTACCCCCATCCATCGTGCTGAAATCGAACGTCTTGGTTCCAGTTGGAAATATCTGCGCCGCGCCGAACAAGTCCACGGTAACAAAGTAGCCTTGGTGGGAGATATTGGTTCTCATTGTCCCATCGAGGGAGTTGATGGATTAGTGTGCTCTGGCAAGGCCGATTGTATCCTTGGGATTTACGTGGCTGACTGTGCGGCAGTGTGGTTGTACGATAAGCATTCTCATGGATGCGCCTTGCTCCACTCTGGTAAACGCGGAACGGAACAAAATATCATCGCATGCGGCATGGAACATCTCCGGAAATTCTGTGGTGGTCAAGCCTCTGAGACCATCGCAGTCATTTCTCCCTGCATCCGCCCTCCGCACTATGAAGTAGATATCCCCGCAACCATCAAATCCCAATTGCTGGCTTGCGGTGTTCTTGCTGAAAATATCTACGATTCTGGACTCAATACTGCTACTAATACGCAAAGATTTTATTCTTACCGGGCAGAAAAAGGCGAGACAGGAAGAATGATGGCCCTGTTCGGCAAAAAGTTGCCAGCGCTGAACCATTGAGTTTCTTTCGTCTTGTCCTCGACTATAGATGGTCTTGTCAATATCTTGTTTTTTTCAACACTGTAGGCCGATTGAGAACTTCAGTTTTATGTTTTTTCTCATCATTTCCCCCAATAAATAATTTAGGCGTCAGAAGCAATTTGCAGACCAATTCCCCCGGTAGTAATGATCCTTCTTTTCCTGTGTAAAAAGGAAAAACAAAAGATCAATAAAATAAACTCACGACATAAACTTCCGAGTACCACCTCCATTCCCCGGTCATAATCCCCATTGATGGGGCGTCTCGTCTTGACGATGAGAAAGGCTTGAGATAATCTCCCCCGGCTTTTCCATTTGAGGGAGGTCTGGATTTACCATGAGCATTGATCAGAAACGCAACTTTTCCATCATCGCCCACATTGACCACGGGAAGACGACGCTTTCCGACCGGTTGTTAGAATATACACATACGATATCCGAACGCGAAAAGCAGGATCAACTGCTTGACGCTATGGATTTAGAGCGTGAAAAAGGGATTACCATTAAATCCCATCCGGTTACGATTCGTTACAAAGCCCACAACGGCAATATATATGAACTCAACCTGCTCGACACACCAGGGCACGTTGATTTTTCGTATGAGGTTTCGCGTTCTCTAGCTGCTTGTGAGGGAGCCATCCTCATCGTCGACGCTGCTCAAGGCGTTGAAGCCCAGACCTTGGCCAATATGCACCTTGCTGTTGAACAAAACCTTGCGATTGTCCCAGTCATCAACAAAATCGACCTCCCCAGCGCCAATCTCCCGAAAGTCTACAAACAGCTCGAAGACATCGTTTGTATTCCGCGCGAAGAAGCCATTCTCGCTTCGGCCAAAGTCGGCATCGGCATCGAAGAAATCCTGGAAGCCATCGTTGAACGCATCCCAGCCCCGCAAGATCAACCAGACGGTCTACTCCGTGCTCTCGTCTTCGACTCTGTCTACGACTCTTACCGCGGAGTTGTCTCGTATGTCCGTATCATGTCTGGCTCTGTCAGTAAAGGAGTTCGAGTGAAACTTTTCGCCACTAA
Organism: uncultured Akkermansia sp.; assembly: GCA_949296365.1. Taxonomy (GTDB): domain Bacteria; phylum Verrucomicrobiota; class Verrucomicrobiia; order Verrucomicrobiales; family Akkermansiaceae; genus Akkermansia. The sequence goes on from CASFPZ010000065.1 coordinate 8,190, forward strand.
TGAAATTTACGAGGTTAAGGAAGTCGGTATCTTCACCCCAAAAATGACGAAAACGAATGAGCTTTCCGTCGGCGATGTCGGTTACATCATCGCTAACATGAAATCAGCAGCCGACGTCAAAATCGGAGATACCTACACTAATGCCCTCAACCCTTGTCCAGATCCTCTGCCCGGTTTCAAGGAAATCCGTCCCATGGTGTTCTCCGGTATTTACCCAGTCGATTCATCTGATTTCGAAGCCTTGAAAGCCGCCATGGCTAAGCTTCAGATCAACGACGCCGCTTTTACTTACCAAGCAGAGTCTTCAATCGCACTGGGCTTTGGGTTCCGCTGTGGGTTTCTTGGCCTCCTCCACATGGAAATCGTCCAGGAACGTCTCCGCCGAGAATTCAACATGGATGTCATCTCAACTTATCCGTCTGTTATCTACGAAGTCACCAAAACCAACGGAGAAGAAATCCTAGTTGACAACCCCAGCCTTTTGCCTGAACCTCAAGAAATCAAGGAAATTCGCGAACCTATCGTCAAAGTCTTCATTATGCTGCCCGGAGAATACATCGGCGATATCATGCAGCTAGTTATGGAAAAACGAGGTAACGTCGTCAATACCGAGACTATCGACGATGTTCGCGTCATGCTCACTGCCATTATTCCCCTCGCAGAAATCCTCGTCGATTTCAATGATCGTCTCAAATCCATGACTCGTGGCTATGGATCGATGGATTACGAACACGCAGGTTATGCTGCGGCCAGCCTAATCAAAATGGATATGATGATTGCAGGTGAACCTGTCGATGCCTTTTCCATGATCGTTCACCGCGATAAAGCAGAATCCCGAGGCCGAGAATTGGCTTTGCGCCTTAAGGAAGTAATCCCACGCCAATTGTTTACTGTTGCCATCCAGGCCTGCATCGGCGGCAAAATCATCGCACGCGAAAGTATTTCGCCGATGCGCAAAAACGTCACCGCCAAATGTTACGGGGGCGACGTCACCCGTAAACGTAAACTCCTCGAAAAACAAAAAGAAGGTAAAAAACGCATGAAAGCCATTGGCCGGGTCAATATCCCACAGGAAGCATTTATCCGTGTCCTCAAATCGGGAGATTGATTCCCTGGTTTCCATATGTTAGTATACGGACCGTAATGAAATTTTGGTTGTTCTTATTCGCAGGAAGTACAGTTGCTCTGTTGGCATCCTGCACGACAACTGTTTTAACTGATGAATCCGATGATTCCCGGAAAAGGACAAGTGGTTCACTCAGTCAACTAGTCGCTGATACCTATACCGATGGTTTCAGTTCGTCTTACGATGGATATGTTCCGCCCGGCCTCGTTAATAACTCGTTTAGCGGATCTACTAATTCTAAAGAAATTGAAGAGAAAGCCGCTCAAGACCTCCTCTCAATGAAGGCGGATGAAAACATTATCTTTACCGACCCAGATAACCCCTACGCGGAAATCGAAGAACTCGACAAAGCTTTTGAAATGAAAAACGAGCGAGCCAAACAATGGCAACAAAGTTTTTGGACCGCTATGAGGGATGCCCGTCGTGCCGGTAAACCTGTCCTCATCTGGTTCCACGATAGCCGGTTTAGCCCCGCCAGCACCAGACTCGCTTCCGAACTCCTGCAAACGGACAAATTTGAAGACTGGGCTCGTGACAACATCATCCGCATCCGTTACGACAAATCAGCCGAATACAAAACTCCCCAGGACAACCAAGCTCGAGGCATTTACGGTGACCTCGCTTCTAGAAAAAGGGAATACGTTCAAAAAGCTTTCGAACATTATAACGTCCGTGGTACACCGCACCTTGTCATTCTCACTGCCAGCGGCAAACAAGTTAGCTCTTGGAATGGATATTCCGGCGGCAATGCTAACCACGTTATGGCTCGCATTCAAAAGGATGTTGATATCGCTAACAAACAATTCTCCGAATTCAAAGAACGTCTCCGCGATGCTCATTACCGCGATTGGATCGGCAAAAATGGCACAGTACTCTTCGCCCAATTCCTCCGATACGACCTTAAAAAGCAAATCGTTTGGCTCAAAGAATTCGACGGCACCCAATTTAGCACATCATTCAAGTCTCTAAGCGCCAAAGATCAAGAATACGTACAGTCTCAACTGACAAAAAAAGCTTTCTGACAACTAAATTCATCCTTGCGCCCCTGTTTCACCCTCGTTATTTCATGAGAAATGAAAAATTTCATCGTGGTATCTACCGCTGTGTTAACTTGCTGTTTTACTTCGTGTTCTTCCTCCCCGCTAGAACGCATCGAAGCTAACCGCCCAGCCTTCCAACAACTTCCTAGTTCTCAGCAAACCCTCGTTTTACAAGGCCAAATCACCACAGGCATGTCCCCAGAGGCTGTCCGCCTCGCTTGGGGCGATCCCGACCACATCACTACTGGTGTAGTCAATCATCTCTCCGTCGAACGATGGATCTACCGTAAAAACGGCGGTTGGAGTTTTGGCGTAGGAGCCGGAGTTAGTCATTTCCACGATTCTTCCCGCTGGCTCAATGGCTCAGGCCTAGGTATAGGCGTTCCTCTGGGATCCATTCCACCCAATACGTCTTGGGTTCTCTTCACTAATGACAAAGTTACCTCCTGGGAACAATCTCCTGAATAACCCCACTCTAGCAGCTTTCCCTTCCTTGTTTTCTGACCATTTACCACGAAACTTAATGGACAAGATGGTAACAGGAGATGGCATGAGACTCATGAGAACAGTAAGAGCAATCCCCCCTATCACTCTTTATCCTTGCCTCCAATAGATATAATAAAGGGGAGTTCTATAAATTAATTGATTGCAAGTCAACGAAATAAACCTTAAATTCTCCACAAAAGAGGAAAGAAATGAAAAAGGCTCACCAATACCGACA
>CASFPZ010000066.1 GCA_949296365.1 uncultured Akkermansia sp.
GCTGGACGTGAGCGGACTTGACGGCACGAGCGGGACCGTCTCGCTGGGTGTTCGATGGATGGGCTTGCTTGGCAGCAACCTGTTTGGTCGGGAAGCGCTGGGCGAACTTCGCTTGCAGGTGTCGCAAGACTTTGGCGATACGCAGAGCGAGGCAAGCGTCGGGTTCCGCGGCAGCAACTGGCGCCGGACGGTGAAAGGCAGCGAGCCAGGCGAGACCGGGGTTCAGATTGGGGCAGGGTTGAGCATACCGAGCGGCGACCAGGGGACGATCTTCATCGAAGGCAATGCCGACATTCGTGATCGGATGGCGTCCGCAGGCGGCAGCATCGGTTATCGTTACAACTTCTAAGGCGTAAGCTCCTACAGCAGAAACACGACAAGGCCGTTTCGAATCAATCGGAACGGCCTTTTTTAGGAATAGGAATACTCTCTCGCCATAAATCGACTGTTGCAGAATATCAACTTCATATGTCGGCAAGAGACAATTAGAGAAGGAAACAAAAAACCATCGAGAACACACTCGACAGACATGAACAGACTACCGTTGCTACTTCTCAGTCCTGGCGGGGTTTGTCAGTCACGCCTTCGAGGGTACCCGATGGCACAAAACAACAAACACGAAAATGAAAACCTTGTCAAGGTTAGAGACGTGATACTTCACATTTAAGTATGACATCGGGGAGCTGAATGCCGAGAAGAACGTCCGGAAATAAAAAATTACAAATTTATGGAAAATTCCTCTGAAAAATCTTGACGTTGCGAAAAATTATGGTTTAGTCGTTTCGCACTTTGTGTTGTGACCTGTTCGTCTAGCGGTCCAGGACTCTCGCCTTTCACGTGAGCAACACGGGTTCGATTCCCGTACAGGTCGCCATTTTTTTGAATTGTAGGTGGTTCTACAAATCCATCAACGGTGGTTGATAGCCTAAAGCCTATCTAGACTGAGGCCGTTAGGTGTGCTACTTGGCTATATTGAATATTCTCAGGGACACGTTTACATTTTTCGCTTTCGTCTACTTGCTCCCAAAGGCAGACACCGTGCCTACGTAACCTGAAATTATGTAAAACTCTTCTCTCTGCCTTTTTTCGTCCAATGGGTATCTGTGTCCTCGTGGTATTTCTTGTGGGGCTGGTCGTTTCTCTAGTTGATGGCTTTTTACTTTAACTTCGATCGAAACTGATCGAAGTCTGTATATCCTCCTAAAATTCATCTGAGAATCGCAAGGCAATGCGGCTATCCCTCAAGCATTGTCCGATTGATGATCTATACATGACGAAATTTCCTCAAAAGCCTATTTATCCGGCTTGACACATAAGCTCTGATGGCCAATATAAAAATCGTTATGTTATATTCTATTGTTGCCCCCCCCCCCCCCCCGCAGGAAATGATGATATTAAGAGAGTTTCATTGACTTCCGTTCAGCCTGGTTGGGGCCAGGAGGTATATGGGGGCGAGAGCCATCGTTTGACCATGGCGACCAGGTTAGTCGTTGCAACGGTGGGTGTTTGTTTAGCGGATCTCTTCACTTCTGCAGAAGAGATGGCAAGAGACTATGCCAACAGGGGCAAAGCGATAGCGACAACTTCGGTATCGGCAGTCTCCGGGTATGTTGGTATCCCGGGCAATGTAAAAGGGTATTTAGAAACGCATTTCTGCCGTAACAAATAATCTGAACAATCAAAAACAAGCTTAAACCATATAAAATCACATGAAAGAATTTGCCATTGGAATCGATTCCGGTACAACCAAAACCCTTGTATCGTATTTTAATGAAGAGACAGGTAAACCGAAGACTGTTCGCCTGGAGAGAGAAACAGACAGCTTGCCAACACCAGTCTATATTTCAAAAGACAAGCATCAGTTTTTTGGAGAAGATGATATGCCAGAATCGGTTTTGTTGCTTGGCGGGACGAGTCAAATACCGATAATTGAGGCTCGAATGAAACAAGCAAGCGGCTTAGCATACCACAGATTGCAGTGGCGTCGCAAGGTAGCCACTCTACTGGGAGTAACCTTACTGTCATATGGAAATGGCAGCCAATGGGCGAAGGCGGATGTGATGGTTCTCGGTGAGGAAGGACGGCAGGGTTTACATACCTCTCACACCTCAGCGAAGGAGGATGTGAATGCACGCGAGGAGGGAGAGCAAACGGTGCTGATGAATGTAACTTGGTTGAGAAATGCAACTTGGTGGAGAAGAGTCAAAGTGTTCAGTAAGCTTGTGGAACACAGGATCGATGTAAATGCGAGGGACAATGAGGGAAGGACGGCGCTGATGAAGGCGGCAGAATTGGGAGAAGTCGAGTCAATCAATAAACTCGTGAAACGCGGGGCTGATGTGAATGCGAGGGACAATTATGGATTTACAGCGTTAACGTATGCCGCTTTTGAAGGCCAAGTTGAGGCGATCGAGGTGTTGGTACGTTGTGGTGCCGATGTAAATGCGAAGGCTAATAATGGAATTATGGCATTGATGGTGGCTGCTGCAGTAGGCCAAGCTAAGTCGATAGAAGCGTTGGTACGTTGTGGCGCCGATGTAAATGCGAAGAACGAGGAGGGGAAAACGGCGTTGACGATTGCTCAAGATGAAGGACATTCATCCATTGTATCTTTGCTTAAGCGCTACGGGGCAAGCAGCGGGATCGGTTGTTTCATCACGACGGCCGTTGTGTGAGCATACCGGCAAGCCGGACGATTGTGCAGAATTGACCGAGTTACGTAGATTTCGGGATCATTGGCTGGCGCGACAGGAAGGTGGGAAGGAGTTGATCGACGAATATTACCGTATTGCCCCAGTCATTGTCGAATGTCTCGATCGTTTGGCGAATCCGGGCGAGGCGTATCGGGAGTTATTGGAGAGATACATTGAACCATGCGTAGCCTTGAGCAAGAAAGGACGATGCGAAGAGTGCCTCGAGTTATACAAAAACATGGTAGAAACATTGAGCCGCCGTTATCTCGAACCTAAATGCGACGGACAACAATGAGAATGGGAAGACCACATTACCCCCAACACCAGGTTTATTGAAGATGGGAGCGCTGATGCGCTTGATACCATCGAACTGGCGATGGAACACGAAGAGGTATTTGGGAGTTTGACGTCTGATGAAGATGTCGAAAAGTTCCAGACACTAAAAGACGTCGTTGCTTACATTGAAGAACAGCTACTCTATTAAACTTAGGGTGTGATGAATGGTCATGTGACTAAAAGTCATGCACAACATTCCGAGCTAGAGAGTAAGAGTACTTAGGGAAAGCCCTCGAAGCTCTATCAACTAAGCTCAGAAGTCCCGGCTTTATCGTTTCCTGGCAAGGCGTTTTTCGATATCAGGCAACCGGACGCCACCGTCACCACCACAACGTCGGTCAATATCTTCCAATTCGCGGATAATATCTATCATGGCATTACGAGGGATGACACCACCCGCCAAGGAACAAAAATGAGTACGACATGCCACCGGACGACTTTCGTAAATGAGGCACAAATTCGTCGATGGATTCAAAAACGGACAGGAACCATCTTCAGGGAGCTCTACTTTGACCCGTCCCGTCGCCTTCCAGCCTTTCCAGGCGACCCAAGCTTCCCCCATCGTCACATAAGGGATCTCACCAGTAAGCCGAAAGTGACAACAATTTGTTTTCCCGTCGCAGACACCCACGCAGGAACGCGAATATTGTTCCACGCGTTTCGAACACTCACGTAAAAGAGCCCGGACTCTGGCCAAATCCTCAGCCGCAGGTTCCCCCTTTCGGGAGAGTCGCCCCCGTTGTTGCCGTTTCATCGTTAGGCATCAATAGATTAAAAAAGGCCCTGTCCGACACATGAGACAACTCAGCGACCGACAGGGTCTGAAAAATGAATGTTCCTTTACTTCGTTAGCGCGTCGGCCTTTGCCTGGTTCCAATACGCATATTCAGAACGGTTGAAATCGACATATTCAGGAGAGATATCAGACGTGTAGACCGTACTCGTACCCGTCCCCAGATTGAGGTTAATGTCGATAGCGAATTCAGGCACCGACACCGCCGTACGCAAATCATCTGAAGGCGTATCCGTCTGCATGCCGCCACGGCAAGCTGGCAGACCGGCAATATCAACATCGATCAATTCTTCTTCCACACGCGCTTGGGAATACCCAATAGCATGCACAATGCGGCCCCAGTTGGGATCGTTGCCATTCCAAGACGATTTCACCAAAAACGATTTACATACAGCATCTGCCACCTTGCGGGCTTCTTCGTTACTACGAGCGCCCTTGACACGGACAGTCACGAATTTTGTGACACGTTCGCCGTCTCGCACCACCATCTTCGCCAATTCGAGCAAAACAGCCGTCAAGGCTTCCTGAAATTCAGCTTTTTCCTCTTCAGTCGTCACCCGGACACCAGAAGCGCCATTTGCCAACACCAGCACCGTATCGTTCGTGCTCATATCGCCATCAATCGTAATGCAATTGAAGGTTTCGCCAACAGCCGACTTCGTACAGGCTTCCAAAGTTTCGCGATCCATCCCGGCATCCGTCGTCACAAAACACAACATCGTCGCCATGCATGGAGAAATCATGCCCGCACCTTTACAACAGGCACCGATACGCACAGCACGCCCACCAATGGTCGTTTCGATTGCCACAATTTTGTTTCGCGTATCACTCGTAATAATGGCATTAGCAAAATCTAACCCTTTTTCCACACTGTGTCCCAGGCCTTGGGATATCGTGGATAACGATGGTTCCACCCGCATCATCGGCATAGGCAACCCAATCACCCCCGTAGAACAGACCCCGACTTCTTCCGGCTTCAAGCCCAGTTGATCCGCAACAATTTGGCATTCTTTCCGAGCCACTTCGATACCCGCCTTACCAGTGCAGGCATTGGCATTACCACTATTCGCCACAATCGCGCGAATATTACCCAGCTGCAAATGTCCACTAGTTACTTTGACACAGGCAGCCTTTACACGGTTAGTCGTAAACATGCCAGCAGAAACACAAGGCGCCTCTGAATAAATCAACCCCAAATCAAGGCGGGTCGCTTTAGGATTTTTAATACCACAACAGACAGCGTTGCTAGAAAAACCTTGTGGGGCACAAACACCCCCATCGATGCGTTTGCAGGAAGCAATATCCATGATTAGAATCAATGTCCGCGGGAATTATGCGATAGCCAGCCAGATTTGAAAAGCATCAATACTCCGGCTGGCACAATTTTAACATGACTCCCCCCAAGCCGGGCTCACAGAAGCATTAAGCCTTCCGTTTCTGCAAATCCAAACATGATGTTGAACGACTGAACCCCTTGGCCGCCGGCCCCCTTGACGACATTATCTTCAGCGCTCATCAGCAAAATACGCCCCGTACGTTCATCCCAGGCCCACCCCAAATCGACAAAATTCGTGCGGGTCACATTCTTGGTGTCCGCCGGGTGATTTCTCCCAAGAAGTCGAACAAATGGAGCTTGATCATATGCAGTAGCCAACGCAGATTCCACCTCGTCGATCGTCTTACCAGCCTTAAGCTTAGCACTGATCGTGGTACAAATCCCCGTATTGACCGGAATCAAATGTGGAGTGAAGGAAATCACGACCTTTTCCCCAGCGGCTGCCGAAAGTTCCTGTTCGATTTCACTCAAGTGCCTATGCTTCGGCACCCCATAGGCATGCATGCTCTCATTGCATTCGCAAAACAAATACTCCACTTTTGCTTTGCGCCCTGCCCCGCTTACACCACTCGCTGAATTCACGACAATACCCTCAAGCTCCAACAATCCCGCCTTCAGCAAAGGGATCAATGGCAACATAATACTAGTCGGATAACAACCAGCCGAAGCCACCAATCGAGCCTCCTTGATCTGGTCGCGATACCATTCCGGCAAACCAAAAACCGCCTCTTGCATCAGGGCCACATCCGGATGCTTGGCCCCGTAGTACTCCTCGTAAGTATCCGGATCATTCAAGCGGAAATCCGCGCTCAGGTCGACAACACGTATCCCGTTGTCAACTAATCCCCTAGCATAATTCACTGATACCCCGTGCGGCAATGCCAAAAATGCCATTTCAACACCAGCCGCCGTTATGGCCGCTACATCAGAATCCGTAAACTGCAAATCTGCACCGGGTACTTTCCGAAACCTCGGGAAAACATCCCACAACGCCATTCCCGCATATTGGCGCGATGTCGCACATACCAACTCCACCCCCGGGTGGTTCAATAAAATACGCAAAAGTTCCTGCCCTGTGTAACCACTCGCTCCAACTACTGCTACTCGGATCTTTCTCATGACAGAGAAATCTTCTGCCACGAAAAAAGTCTCTTGCCAATCTAAAAATTTTACAGTAAGTACTTCCCCGCATTCTTGGAGAGCGCAAGAGTCTCTTAAAGCGGCAAATGTCGGGTTGTAGCGCAGTCTGGTAGCGCACCTGCATGGGGTGCAGGGGGTCGCAGGTTCGAATCCTGTCAACCCGACCATTTATTTTCTACGGTAAGAATGCTTTTTACTTCTACCTTCTATTCATTAGTCAATTAGGTAGTTTGCTCATTTGAGTTTATTTTGTTTTAAATGCGTGTTTTGAACACCTTGCCACGAGGTTCTCTTAGTTACTCAACAAGCAGAGCAATACTTCCCCACTTTACAGGTCCAGCTTGTGTTTTCAGTCAATATAATAACCCTCATTGATAACACAGCCAATTGCTCCAGCCTTTTATGAGTCACAAACGTCAAACAGAAAAAGGCACGACGACTCCTCCTCCATACCTCTCCAAATGTTACATTTGTCATTCATGCCTTTTAGGCATTAACTCTTATAGTAAAGAAGTATTTGCGCCTCAGATAGATTTTGTTAGAATAATAATGCAACTCGCGAATAACTTCTTTATCCAAATACCAACAAAAGCATCATCATGCAAACACCAACGATCAAATTCCCTGATTCCTCCAAGGGACATGCTAATGAGAAACCAACACGCCACTCTTTCTCTATCCGCCACTCCAGGCGTTATTTTCGATCGATGGCACTTGTTGCCATCTGCACCTTTTTTTCAACAACACTTTACGGAAAGGATACCAACATGGACACTTTGACAACTAAGCAACAAAAAATCGCCGCTGTTGCAGCTTATGCAGCTCAAGGCAACCAGGATAAGCTCAAATCAGCTTTGGCCGATGGTTTGGATTCTGGAATCACTATCAACGAATTCAAGGAAATTCTCGTCCAAGTCTATGCCTATTGTGGATTTCCTCGCAGTCTCAATGCCTTGGGCACTTTTAAATCCCTCCTCAAAGAACGCGGCAACAAAGATCCGGAAGGCAAACAGCCAGGACCGCGCCCACAAGGTTCAAGCCTCGATTTCGGTACTGATAACCAGACCAAATTGATAGGAGCCCCAGTAAAAGGTGAAATCTATGAATTTGCCCCAGCTATTGACGAATACCTAAAAGCTCACCTTTTCGGAGACATTTTTGCCCGAGATAATGTCGACTGGCAAACTCGAGAAGTTGCCACCATAGCCATGCTTGCCGCGATGAAAGGGGTCGACCCTCAACTACAAGGTCACATCGCCATCGGCAAACACAACGGGTTGACAGATCAACAAGCAGAAGCCATCGTCGCCATTGCCCGAGGCACCGACAACGGAGTACCAACCATCAGCGACTTTCCAACCGGCCAACCCAATACAGGATACACCCAATATTTTTCCGGCAGGTCCTGGCTAGCACGCATGACACAAAACAACGAACTCGGAGTACCCGTAGCCAACGTCACCTTCGAACCAGGTTGCCGCAACAATTGGCATAGCCACACAGGGGGGCAAATCCTCATCGCCGTTGGCGGTGTTGGCTATTACCAGGAACGAGGTAAAGCTGCGCGACGCCTTCTGCCAGGTGATATTGTCGAAATTCCAGTCAATGTTGAGCACTGGCACGGAGCCGCACCAGACAGTTGGTTCTCTCACCTAGCTATCGAGTGTAACCCTAAGACCAACAAAAACACCTGGCTTGAACCTGTTTCTGATGTGGATTACAAAACCGCCACCTCAGACAAATAACCTCTGCCATTAATAAATCCCTTTCAAGGCATGCGCTGATTTTCTCAACACATGCCTTGAAAGAATTCTGTTAACTCATTTGTTTCTTTTGGCATCGAAAGAAAGACACCTTAACCCAAGGTCATTTTAAGAGACATCACTTTGAGACCGAAAGCGAGGCCTAATTACAGTAGGAGAAATTTCTAAAATTCAACAACTCTATTCTTTTCTCGACATAATTTGACAATCCAATGCTTGACATTGCAACCCGAATCATTAGAATTGTCTGCACCTCGGAACGAACATAGGTATTCTTTTTTTCACATGGCTAATATTAAATCAGCACTGAAACGTATACGTCAGACCAAAACTCGCACAGCGAGAAATCGCGCTGCTTTATCTCGTCTGAAAACTCTCCGTAAGAAAATCACAGCGGCTGTTGACAATGCGGACAAAGCTACCGCTGTAATTGCCTATAATGAATTTTCTTCTGCTGTAGACAAAGCTACTAAGACAGGCAAAGTGCCAGCCAATCGTGCTGCTAATTACAAAAGCAAAGCAGCCAAGGCTATTGCCAAGATCGCTTAAATTTTCGTTCGATTTTTATTAACTCTTTTATATGACAGGCCGTTCTGTTTACATGGAACGGCTTTTTTTGTATTGATATAGTATGCAGCTGGTATCCAGGAAAGAAATGGCGACTCATGTTATCAACAAACCTTCTGATTTCAAAGTATGTGAAGGTTGCGGTAGAGTTGTGCGTCAAGAATTCTCGATCTGCCCGACCTGCCATGCCTATCGATTTTTGACAAATGAAGAAAGCGTTGTCGAGCGAGCTATTCAATTAGCCTCTCAAGAGCAACGTTCAAAGACTCTGGGAAATTTTGACTTTGATTGATCGATTTTTTGCTTATGTTCCAATCCGATCATTCGTGGGTTCAAGATTCCGGCGAGGCGAGCCCTTCGAAGCAACCCAACGAGAGCTCTTAGAAGCAACAGAAGGCATATCGGTACACCATTTAAGCAAACAGGAGTCAAGGAACTACCTCTACATGATCAAATTATCCAATCCCTCCACTTAGCACCTTTGGGGAAACACATAGCTCTTTTCCCCCAGGATAAACTTAAACCATTGTATAAGCATAGTTTTTCCATATCGTTATCTATAATCAATATCAGTAATTAATATGAATAACCTTCTTTCAATCCAACAACTCAAAGAAGAAGAAATTGTTGCTCTCTTAGCTGATGGGCATCGACTCAAGGCCGAACGAGGTCACCACAGCCAACTTCCCTTGATTGGCCAAAGCTGGGGACTCATTTTTTCGAAATCTTCCACGCGCACGCGAGTTTCTTTTGAGGTAGGCATCCGTGAACTAGGAGGAAGCCCGATGTTCCTCTCGACTCACGACATTCAGTTGGGGCGAGGCGAACCCATTAAAGATACGGCTCGTGTTTTAGGCCGCATGATTCATGGGGTAACCATTCGTACCTTTGCCCAAAGTGATGTAGAAGATTTTGCGCAATACTCAGGAATCCCTACAATTAATGCCCTAACTGATGAAGAGCATCCCTGCCAAATCTTAGCTGATTTGATGACCATCGAAGAAATCTTTGGAGTTAATTCTTGGAAAAGCATGAAAATTGCATTCCTAGGAGATGTCGACAACAATATGGCACATTCATGGATGTGGGCAGCAAAACGACTTGGTTTCACCTTGGCTCTCGGTGGCCCGAAAGCATATCAGCCATCTGCTGAATACCGTTCTAAGATTGATTGTGATCACATTATTTACACGACAGACCCCGAAGAAGCTGTTCGTGAGGCAACAGTCATCAATACGGACACCTGGATTTCCATGGGACAGGAAGCCGAACACGGTACGAAGGAACCACATTTCCTGCCCTATCAAGTCAACAATCAACTTTTGAAGGCAGCAGCCTCCGACGCCATTGTTCTCCACTGCCTGCCAGCTTACCGCGGCATGGAAATAACAGAAGAAGTTTTGGAACAATTCGCTCCTGTTATTTTTCAGGAAGCAGAAAACAGACTGCATGCTCAAAAGTCTGTTTTATGTGCTATCGCTCGTTGATAAGAATCATTTTTGATTCCAATTCTCTATGAATTACAAAGATCGATTACAAGAATTTTTAGATGAGCTCTATCTTTTCCAGGATTGGATGGAACGCTATGAATACATCATCAACTTAGGTAAGAAACTACCTACATTTCCTGAAGAATTTAAGACTGAAGACCGCCTTATTAAAGGATGTCAGTCAAAAGTATGGCTCGCTACCTCTTACCAGGATGGTTGTCTCGTTTTGCAGGCAGATAGCGATTCCCTCATCACCAAGGGATTAATTGCTATTTTTGTCAGGCTCTTTTCTCATCTTCCAATTCAGGAAGTTATCGACGCAGACTTGACCCCTCTCGAACAATCCGGACTGAGAGAGCATTTAGTTCCAATGAGAGCAAATGCTCTGCATACCATGAGTTCCCAAATTAAGGAAGCAGCCAAGGTCATGATCTAAGGCCTCTTGGTATATATCTATCTCTTCATCTCCTTGCCGAGATGGAGAGATATTTTTATTAATTAGTATCAAGTAAAGTTTTTTTGAGGGGAAGTTTACTTTTTTTGTAAAGATATTCGCAGCGCTCGTTTAATATTGTCCTTATCTGTTTTTCCCATCTTTGACAGTAAGAAGGCAGAAAATATTACCTAATTGATTGTAAATCAGTAAGTCACAACCCAAAATGATTCTGTCCGTTATATGTTATA
>CASFPZ010000067.1 GCA_949296365.1 uncultured Akkermansia sp.
TTATAGCAGAACTCAAGATGACGGAAAGAGTAGACTTCCTAACGGGAAAACTAATCCTAATTTTGGAGCATAAAAAAAAGTTTTACCGGACACTAATGAAAAATAATCATTAGTCTATAATAAGAAAAAAATAAATGAGACCACAGCATATCACATAGACGGCGCACCGGGTCTGTCTCCCGAACTTGTGCGCTCTATGGTAAGCCGTGGCCTCTTTAAGAAACTTATTACAAAGGAAGATCTTGTCAATAATAATAACAGAGAAGCCCTACTCCTCTCTCAGGAATTGAGCCGGGGAGGAGGGGGCAAGGAGAGATTTATTGTTCTTTAACTTCGTTAGGTTGTTTCCCGTATTCCCAATAGAGGAAGAGCAGACTGGCGGAGGACCAGCTGTAATGCGGTGCACGCAGCCCCAGGCCAGTTTTTGGATCATAATTTTCGTAGATGGGGGCAGATTCCGTCAATCCTTGGAGGCGAGTGAATACTTGGTCGGTGAAGTGATCCGCTTCGCGAACATATCCGTACTTTCTCAATCCAGATATACCAAAATAGGCTTGATTGAGCCAAATAGAGCCACGCCAATAGTCATCAAATTTGTATTTTGGGTGGTCGATAGCCAATGTAGGGAATGGAATGTAGGATGAGAATTTGTTAGGTTGACGGACGAGTTGGAAAACCTTGTCAGCTTGTTCCTGAGTGGTAATTTCTGTCCAGAGTGGAGTCCAACCTTCACAGCCTTCAATGCGCACGAAGTCGTTTGTTTTGAGTTTGCGATCGAAGAAATATTCTTGAGAAGAGTCAAAGAAGAATGCATGAACTGATGCAGTTCGCCTAGGTTCTTGGAACGGGATGTTGAGGATTTTGGCGATTTTTTTGAGAATACGGTATTCTTTGGCAAGGTAAGCGTTAAGGTCGACCGATTCTTGGTCCATGCTTGATGATTTTTCGGAGGATTTCAGCATAGAGATACCATCGAATCGTACAGCGTTGTCCATGCCGCTTTCCCAACGGGCGGCAGTTGTCGTACCGTCAGTAGCTCCGAATTCACAAAGACCATCATGATCGTAGTCACGGAATTGATACCACCAGCGATGGTATTTCAGTAATTTAGGATAGATTTCTTTGAGAAATTCAAGATTGTGGTCGCATAACCAGATTTCGTAGACAGCCCAGGCGGAGAGAGGCGGTTTGGTGTCTCGGTAATGTTTCTGCGCGAGTCAGAGAAAATACAGTCAGCAATCATGCCGTCGGCATCCTGATAATCGAACATCGACCGGATTTGTGATTTTGCCAGTTCCGGATCGAATCGTGCAGTTGCGACGGCTTGTTGCCAGGTATCCCAGGCCCACAATCCTCCAGCGAAGTTACCTGTGGCATGCGAAGGGCACATTCCGTCATGCTTGATTTCGCCTTTAGCCGATTTCCAGTTGGAGATAAGCGTTAGCATGCTTTTAACTGCGATGCGATCGTAGAGTTTTGGCATGTCATTACGCAGGATACTGGTAATATAGCCGTTCCAGCGTTGTTGCTCCTTTTCACAAAACGATGATGGGTTTTGTTGCAGTTGTCGGGCACGAGCTAGTCCCTGTTCCATTTCTTTCCGGGTGTTGTAGAATGACAAGACGACACAGTTGCTGGAAGAGGCTTTTCCGTGGTAGGCGGTGGTGTATGAGCCATCGCTTTGTAGAGAGGGGATATCTTGCGAGCCAAATGTCAATGAGGCGCATTCGCCATGTGGCAATTGGAATAAAAGCTGGGTTCCTCTACGTTCTGATTGAGTCCCTGGGTAAACAGCTTTACTGGAAAAGACCCACGAAATAGGAAGAGAAGACGAACACATCACAAGAGCGTGGTTTTTGTCCGCGTAAAACAAAGTCTGGCGTAACAGAACTTTGCCATCGTAATTTTCCATGACGAGTTTACCGGGGTAATATACCTTATTGAGAGGTTTCCATTTCCCTTCACCTAGGTATCCTGTCAGAACAAGCGATTGACTGAGCCAAACCTTATTGTCGATATCGTATGGACCACAAAACCCATTCAAATCTTTGGAATCACTAGGTAACGTAAACCCCATCCATGATCCATAATCGCTGAACCATCCGCGGGTACCGGTGTTTCCTTGCGGCTTGTAGTGGGATGTATCAGCAGGCGGTGTGTATTGGATATCAAGGAGATTGGGGAAATCTAATGAACGATCTTCTGAAAATGCTAGAGCAACGCATGCGTATAGCGCTGCACCTATGCTCAGGGGAATGAATGAATACCGTGGACACCTCATATCCTAACATACGACAAGGGTGCAAAGAAATTTCCAGGTATCCAGAAAAGTCGGAGGGATGACAAAAAAATGAAAAATACATATTGAACGTTTGAATAAATTTAATAAAAAAGAAAATGAAGGAGGGGCAATGTCCCACCGTAATTACGACGACCAAGCTCCAGTGAAGGAGAACCTGGAAGACTGTCTTCTAGAGGAAGCGCTGGATGATTTGAAGGAAGAACACCTTCTCGATTGGATACTCGATCGGTTAGACAAAGACAGGGGGAAGAGTCTGAGCGAGTATCGGACTTCATTGTTTACTTTTTACGTGGATTACGAGGGAGAGACAGTTTTGATTTCAGCCGAATTAGGAGGGTGCCATCCTCCGGACAGGTACATGCCTCTGCTAACTTTCCAAAAAGTCTTGCAGCATGAAGTTACGCGTCAGCCATACGCGTTGTCATGAATAGGAAAGAAACCTTGGAGTCGAAGGAAGGATAGCTGCTCAGGTTTCTCAGGGGAAGGGAGAGAGCCCTCGGAACCTGAGCAACGAAGTGGGATTGTAACAAGGGGGGAGGATGAAATGTGAAAAGAACGGAGTGAATTGTAGAAAAGCATTGAGGAGAGGGGAAGAATATAGTAGGAGATTTGTTGTATGAATGAAGCATCGCAGCACTCTGGTTCTGGGAAGTTAAGGACCTTTGGAGCGCGTTTTTTAAGTACAGTTATTTTGTTGAGTATTTTGGCGGGAGTGTGTTTTTGGGGGAACGTGTGGGGATATCGACTGATGTTGAGTGCTATGTGTATGTTGACCTCCTGGGAATGGGGTTCTATGTTGCGCTCTTCGGGGAGAGCGAGCCAGCCATGGCTATCGACTGTGTACGGGATAGTCTATCCTTTGGTTATTGTAGGTAGTTTTGCATGGATGGAATGGGGAAGTGCAGAGCTTGTGACAACGGCGGACATGTTAAAGGAAATTCAAAGCCTAATTATTGGTGCTCCTGTTCTGTTGTTGATCATGTCGTTTATTTGGGAAATGCGTCGACCAGTGGTAGGCAATCGCCCTTTGCATACCGTTGCTTGCACCGTGTTGTCGTTTTTGTACCCGGTGTGGATGTTTAGTTTTGCGTTTTTGTTTACCGGGACTGAGCCGTCCTGCGTTCTTCTGCTAGGGTTGATTTTGTTAACGAAGTTATCGGACATATTTGCGTATGTGAGCGGTTTGTTGTTAGGGGGTCGATTTGTTGAGAAGAAGCTTATTCCGCACATTAGTCCCAAAAAAACCTGGGAGGGTTTGACAGGATCGTACATCCTTACGATGGCAGCCATAATTTGGTGGGGCATTATGCAATGGGGAGAATTTAGTTGGCTGATGTTACCGTACGGAACCCTGTTTTTTTTATTGGCTGTGACAGGGGATTTGAGCGGATCGCTGGTCAAGCGCAGTTTGTCGATCAAGGATTCTGGGTCATTATTGCCCGGTATCGGAGGATTTTTTGATTTGATTGACAGTCTAGCATTTACGATGTCTGTCGTGAGCGTGGCGTTGATTATCATAGGGGCGTGAGGGCTGAGCGAACGGCTAAGGGGGTATGGCGGATCTACCAATAGAAGCAATACGCAGAGATTTGGAGACGGCACTGCGGCGGTCTTCGCCTCGTATTCTGCTGACAGCGCCTCCCGGCAGCGGTAAGTCAACAACTGTTCCTTTTATGATGCGCGAGGCAGGTCTGGGCAAGCGAGGAACAATTATTGTTGTACAGCCACGGCGGATGGCTGCTCGTTTGTTAGCTCGGTATACTGCCCAGCAGCGTGGTATCGAGCTAGGGAATGAGGTCGGTTATATCGTGCGCTTTGAACGCCGTGTGTCAAAGACAAGCCGAGTGATTTATATGAC
This sequence comes from uncultured Akkermansia sp., assembly GCA_949296365.1. Classification (GTDB taxonomy): domain Bacteria; phylum Verrucomicrobiota; class Verrucomicrobiia; order Verrucomicrobiales; family Akkermansiaceae; genus Akkermansia. Next base: position 4,161 of record CASFPZ010000067.1, read on the forward strand.
CGATGGGGTGTTGGAACGTTGGATGACAGAGAATCCAACCTTATCGGGAGTGGAAGCGGTAGTGTTTGACGAATTCCACGAGAGGCGTCTATCAATGGATTTGGCGTTAGGGCGCTTGTTCGATTTGCAGGAGAGGGAACGCCCTGATTTAGCTTTAATCATTATGTCTGCAACCCTTGAAACAACCGGTTTACAGACCCTATTGGGCGACACTTGCAGGATCCTTCAAACCCAGGGGCGAACGTATCCCGTCGAGATTGAGTATTGCCCTGCCGCTCTGAAAAGAGATGCTTGCGGACGGATGACACAGCCCAGCCTATGGGAGCAGGCAGCAGTTGCCGTGGTACGTGAGGCGAGACGCACCGATTGCGGATCCATCCTAGTGTTCATGCCCGGCGCGTATGAGATTCGCAAGACCGTAGAATTGTTGGCTGTACAGACTGGGCTCAAAGGCTGGGACATCATGCCTTTGCATGGTTCCCTAAGTCCAGAGAAACAAAACGAAGCCGTAGTATCCGGGGATCGTCCGCGCGTGATTGTTGCGACGAACGTAGCCGAAACCTCGTTGACCATAGAGGGAGTTCGGACCGTCGTTGACAGCGGATTGGCGAGAGAGGCTGGTTGGGACGCTCGGCGTGGGATGAATACTTTATCGGTGAAGAAGATCTCCCAGGCTTCAGCCGAACAGAGAGCCGGTCGGGCTGGGCGCGTGGCACCTGGCCGTTGCATCCGGTTATGGAGTCAGGCCGACCAAGCAAGACGCCCGGCCTATACCAGCCCGGAAGTTTTACGAGTGGATTTGAGTTCATCGTTATTGATTCTCAAATCCTGGGGAATTCGCGATCCTCGGATTTTCCGATGGTTAACACCACCGCCTCCCGAAACCTTGCAACGAGCAGAGAGCCTGTTACAGATGTTGGGGGCAGTGACGGGAGATGGACAGTTGACTCCGACTGGTCGAGCAATGCTCCAATATCCGTTGCCACCTCGCCTTGCCAAATTACTTGCAATTGGTCGTCAACGAGGGTGTTTTGCTGAAATGGCAGCTGTTGCGGCCCTGTTGCAGAGTGAACCCATTGCGTTAAATGGAGGCTTGGACGATTATTTTCGAGAAAAGGGGGATTATACCGATTTCCAGGGAGAATGGCGGGCAACCCTGCAGGCTGAGGCTGCCCGATTTGATCCCGATACGTGTTCCAGGATTGGTGTAATGGCTCGGGCATGCCGCGAAGTTGTGAAAACTTTTGCCCAACTGACGGCCATTGTCCCGGAGTCGAGGCAGAAATGCGAGTGGCGTGACATTCATTTTGAGAGGTGCCGTCAGGAGGCGACGCAATGCCTAGCGGCAAGTTTCTTGGATTCCCTTGGCATGCGACATGGTATCGCGACGAATACTTGTCGTTTGACGGGTGGACGGAGTGGTCGCCTCGCCTCTCATTCTGTAGCTTTACGTGGGATGCATTTTGCGGCAGCAGAGGTGTGCGAGGTAGTAGGCAAAGGTGTAGAGACGCGTGTAAGTCGTTGCACTCTAGTAGAGCTAGAACAATTGGCTGAGTGGTTTCCGGACCAGATCCATCGTGAGCGGAAAGCTGTATACGATCGAGAGAAAAAACGAGTTGTTAACCACGTTCAGACATTGGCAGGCGATTTGCTGATCCTCGACAAAGAACAAGGCGATCCCGATCCGGAGGAAGCTGCTGCTATCCTAGCCGACCTAGCCGCAGAAGGAGAACTTAAGCTCGATCATTGGGATGATTCTGTGGAGCAATGGATCAGGCGATTGAATGGACTACGCGAATGGATGCCAGAATTGGAGTTACCTTCCTTTACTGATGAAGACCGCCTCGTTGCTTTAAGTGTGCTCTGCGAGGGAGCTGTTGCTTATCGCGATATTAAGACTCGCCCCGTCCTGCCGGTATTGTGCGAATGGCTGTCGCCCTGGCAGCGCGAACTCCTCGATCGCTGGGCGCCTGTGGAAATGAGGCTGGAGAACGGGCAACGAACCAAAATCCGGTATGCCGAAGATAATGTTCCTTTTATATCCCAGCCCGTGCAGAAATTGTTTGGCGTACTCAATACACCGCGTATCGCTGACAATAGAGTGGCAGTTAAAGTTGAAATTTTAGCACCTAACCGTCGTCCATGGCAAATTACTTCGTCTCTAGAAAGCTTTTGGAAGACAGGTTACCCTCAAATGCGAAAAGATCTTGCTGGCCGATACCCGAAGCACCAATGGCCTCAGGAGGCACCTGGAGTCTGAATTGAAGAAGACATAAAGGCCTCCCATTTGAACGAGCAGATTCTCACTTACCGTTAAATAAAAACTAGGGAAATCAAACTAGAGAGTGTAATGTGAAATCAGTGAAGTTAGAGAAACTCTGGCTGGACAGGTTGAGAGAATCCTGTATCGTCGGGGATTTCTGTAGCGTCGCGCGGCATATTGGGGAGAGTAGAAGCATTATCTGGTATGGAATCAGGGCTGTTCTCTCCGTCTGAACCAGAATTTGGGGAGCTTGGGATTTCTTTGAACGGAGCATTTGTGGATTCATCGGGATTGGCAGGAGCATCATGAGGGGATGGTTCAGCTAGGTTCTGGTACCGAAAGACAATGTCTCCTGGCATGACTGAACCGCTTCTGATGTCGGCAGGTACCCGCAAACGTCCAAGCCGTTCTTCCGTGACGATGAGATTAGCGATGCGCGATGTCGTCTCACCATCGGGTGATTGAGAAATAAGCGTTGTCCCAGCAGTAGGCGTGGCACTCGACAACCGAATGAGCGCGTAATGGTAACGCGGGTAGACTCGATCAACGATGCCGATGTAGACTGGAGCACGGCGAGGCTTAGGAGCAACTTCTTCCGGTTTCTGAGAACACGAAGACAGAAGAACTAGACCTACAACACCGACAGCTCTAAACACTGATGACGATAATGCTCGATTCACCACGTCGGAATATAGAACAAAAATCGACGTTTGACAATTCAGTATCTTGTAGAATCGATGAAATAACAAACAAAACACTAAAACAAAAAATACCTCACCTAGAGAGTGGCAGCCCCACCAGGACTCGAACCTAGAAGTACTGAACCAAAATCAGTTGTGTTGCCAATTACACTATGGGGCTTTTAAGCTTCTCACATAATTCCGAGAAAAATCTCAGGAAGGCGGGGTGATTAAACATGAGATTCAAAGGAGAGTCAAGAAGTTTTTTAAGGAAAATATTTTTTTCTTCACGTTTGAGGTGAATCGCCGTAACATACACGGGCGACATTGAGGATTTTTGCTCCATATGGACTATTCATCATTAATAGAGAAACGGCTTGAACGCTTAAGGGAATTGGAGGATTCCATGTCCCGTGCTGATTTCTTCAGCGACCAGAAGAAGGCTTCGGAGACGATGCGAGAGCATGGGCATTTAAAGAAATTGATGGATACTTGGGAGGCCTATAAAAGTTCCCGAAAGGAATTAGAGGACAGTCGCGAGCTCGCCAAGGGGGAGGATCCTGAGATGGCAGAATTGGCAGAACTGGAGATACCCCGACTTGAGGAGCGCGTGGAAAAATTGCGTTTGGACATCCAATACAGCTTGTTACCGAGGGACGAGATGGAGGACCGTGACGCAATTGTGGAAATACGTGCGGGAACAGGAGGTGACGAGGCTTCTTTGTTTGCGGGTGATTTGCTACGCATGTACGAACGCTATGCCGAGCGCAAAGGGTGGAAGTTTGAGCCGATGGAGAGTAGTCCTTCGGAAGTAGGCGGATTCAAGGAAGTCGTATGTCGGATTAGCGGCAGTGAAGTATTTCGATTTATGAAGTACGAGAGCGGGGTACATCGCGTACAGCGCGTACCAGAGACCGAGGCGCAGGGGCGCATTCACACATCGACTGCGACAGTGGCAGTATTACCCGAAGCAGAGGAGGTCGACATCGAGATACGTCCGGAAGATCTGCGCATTGAGACATGTCGATCGGGGGGAGCTGGTGGTCAGCACGTGAATCGGACTGAGTCTGCCGTGCAGATTTTCCACTTACCGAGCGGTATTATGGTGCGTTGCGAGGAAGAGCGTAGTCAGATGAAAAACCGTGAAAAAGGGATGAAAATTTTACGGGCAAAATTGTTTGAGATGAAGCAACGGGCCGAACACGAGCAATATTCCGCCAAGAGACGCAGCTTGATAGGGTCTGGTGGTCGTGAGGAAAAAATTCGAACGTACAATTTTCCACAGAACAGAATGACCGATCACCGCATAGGATTTACCTCATATAATTTGGAGGGCGTGATGATGGGGGAACTAGAGGAATTGGTAGAACGCCTGCAACATGCCGAGATGCAAGAACGCTTGGCAGAAGCCGGATTAGAACCTGCATGAAGACACTTTTAGAAATCCTCAACAGTGGAACAGAATATCTCCAACGACAGGGGTGTAGCGAAGCGCGATCGACAATGCAACATTTGATGGCGCACGTTTTGCATTGCAACAGGACGTACCTCTATGCGCATTACGACCGCCCCTTGAGTGAGGATGAGTTACGGCCTTTACGCATGTTGTTGAAGAAGAAGGCCCAGGGGACGCCCCTCCAGCATTTGTTGGGGACGACTGAGTTTTTTCGCCGAGAATTCCTCACAGATCGTCGGGCCCTCATTCCTCGACCCGAAACCGAAGAACTCGTGGAATACGTGTTGAAGTATATGCGAGGCGACCATTTGAATATATTAGACATGGGTACAGGTGCTGGAGTGATTGGCATTACCCTGGCACTGGAGTTAGGCGCACGGACGCAAGTAACGTTGGCGGATATTTCTCAGCCTGCTTTGGATTTAGCGTTAGAGAATGCTTTGAGGCTTGGAGCGCAAGTACGGGTGGTGCAATCCGATTTATTTTCGTCGCTGACGAAGGTCGGCGAACAGCCAGGAATCCAGCAGGGTCAGTCAGATGCAAATCAATCGGACAGTGATCAGGGACAGACGGTTAAGACATTTCCTGGATATGATTGGATAGTGGCCAATTTGCCTTACATTGCCAATGGCGAGAAAGTGCAAAAGGAAGTATCTTGCGATCCTCCGCTAGCTCTCTACGGAGGGGAAAAAGGTTGGGAACTCATTGAGCGTTTTTTACGAGAAGCCCCGGAGTACCTGAGCGAGAATGCCTTGGTGGCGTTGGAAATTGGTTATGACCAAGGTGAAGTTGTGCGTCAATGTATGGAAGACCTAGGCTATCGAGACATTGTGGTGTTGAGAGATTTGAATGGGATCCCTCGGTTCCCCTTGGGTAGGAAGCCGTTGAACCATTGACTTACGAGAGTCACGTCATGGGGCGGATAGCAAGAGTGTTGGTCGATGGAGTATCAGATCTTGTTCTGGATTATGTAGTTCCAGAGGACATGCAAGAGGTTCGTCCAGGGGCGAGAGTACAGATACCTTTGAGGAATATGCAGTCGACCGCGACAGTGTTGACCGTGTTCGACGATGAGGGAGGGGGCGATTACCAGATGAAGCCGATACATCGTCTGATCGATCCCGAACCGTTGATTTCCGAGCCCATGATGGAATTGGCGCGTTGGGCAGCAGATTATTATGCTGTGCCTTTGGAGCAGATGATTCGTTGCCTATTGCCAGAGACCGTACGACAAGACCAGGGGACACCTAAAACTCGCAAAATGCTGTATTTAGAGAAAAAGCCCAATCAGGAAGACATAGAAGTCTTGTTTGCTCGTGCGCCGCGTCAGGCATCGATTTTGCAGAGTCTGCTTACCACACCGTCTGGATCCTTGCCTTTGCAGGATCTAGGCGGTAGTCTAGCGTTAGAACCAGCACGTTCGTTGGTTCGCAAAGGGTGGGTGCGCATCGAGGAAGAAACTGTCCATCGCCAACCTATGGTCGATGAAGAATTTGTCGAGAGCAAGCCCATGAGGTTGAATGAATGCCAACAGAAGGCTTTGGAGGGCATTCTTGTTAACATCGAGTCACCAGAACGCAAACCGATTCTGTTACAGGGCGTTACGGGGTCAGGGAAGACAGAGGTTTATTTGCAAGCGACCGAACGTGTTGTCAAGCAAGGAAAATCAGTTTTGATCCTCGTTCCGGAGATATCCTTAACCCCGCAAACACTGCAGCGTTTCAAGTCACGCTTTGCGTCATTGCCTGGTTCAGTAGCCGTATTGCACAGCATGTTGTCCGACGGGGAACGATTCGATGAGTGGCATGCAATACGCCAGGGGAAAGCACGCATCGTTGTGGGACCGCGTTCGGCAGTATTTGCGCCTGTGCGAAATCTCGGGCTCATTATTGTCGATGAAGAACACGATGGTTCGTATAAACAGGAGAATTCGCCTAGGTATCACGGGAGAGATCTGGCCGTGTTGCGGGCGAAATTCGAGCATGCCTCAGTCATTCTAGGAAGTGCGACTCCCTCAATGGAAAGTGTGCGGAATGTGTTGGTTGGAAAATACGAACGTTTACGCCTCGATGAGCGAGCCGACGGTAAAAGGTTGCCCCTTATCCGCGTACTGGACATGCGATTGGAGGGAAGTCGCCGCGCACGTCAGGGAGGAGGAGTACCGTTTTTATCGGAACGGCTTCGCATGGCTGTTAATGAACGACTTGAGAGAGATGAACAAGTGATATTCTTGTTGAATCGCCGGGGATTTGCCTGTTCCCTGCAGTGTCCGGATTGCGGAGCGGTGGTGACGTGTCCTCATTGTGCACGGCCGTTGACGTATCACAAAACCGAGGAACGCCTGATTTGCCATTTGTGTGCGTACCAGGCCGTAACTCCTCGGGTATGTCCGGAGTGTCATTCTCACAACATTTTGTTTCAAGGGTATGGCACTGAGAAGGTGGAAGAACTGATGAAGAAAGTGTTTACACAAGCTTGTTTGGCACGGATTGATGCGGATATAGCTCGGAGGAAGAATGCAGTGCGCGATATTTTACGGCAGTTTCGGGCGCATAAGATTGACATTTTGTTGGGGACGCAGATGATTGCTAAAGGACTTGATTTTCCTAATGTGACTCTTGTTGGTGTACTGAATGCTGACATCAGCTTGCACATTCCTGATTTACGGGCGAGCGAACGAACTTTTCAACTGATGACCCAGGTTGCGGGCCGTGCCGGGCGCGGTGATATCGACGGTGAAGTTATCATCCAGACATTTACCCCCCAGGCCCCAGCCATCCAGTACGCGAGGCACCACGATAGCGACGGTTTTGCTGAACAGGAACTTGAATTACGTCAAGCGTTCGATTTGCCGCCGTACTCGCATATGGCGCTTTTGACCATACGGGCAGTGCATGACGAATTGGCTTCGTTTGCGGCGCAGAGCATTTACCGCCGCTTGTTGACAGAACTTCCTGAGAATGTGACGATGACCGAGCCATTACCAGCGCCTATACCTAAAGCCTACGGACAATACCGTTACCAGATCACCTTTAAGGCACCTCAGGCGCGAACGATTTCCCGGCATGTTCGGAAGATTTTGTCTCAGTTATCTTTAGGAAGAGAGGTGACTGCTGTATTAGACATTGATGTTTATTCATTTATGTAACGTTCCTGATTCTTGACTAGATCAATGAAGATGTGGTAGAGGGTTGTGGTGACTTAAATTTTCATGTGGATTGGCCAGGAAACAAGTCAGATAGAAATAAGAGCGAACAAATGAAACAAATAACAATTCAACAGAATCCCCATGTATCGGTTGATTGTGTTGTGTTTGGCTTCGATGGGGGCAAACTCCACGTTGTTTTAGTGGAAAAGACCAATATCCCAGAAGGAGTTAGCGTTGCACGTAAGCATAAATTGCCAGGTCGTTTGATTTTGACAGGGGAAGACCCTGATGAAGCAGCCAGGGACGTTCTTGAAACCTATACTGGGATATCTCGCCAGAGACTGGAACAATTCCATACTTTTGGATCTCCTTCTCGTATGGCAAATCAGGAAGATTTGGAGTGGATTCGGAATGAGAGCGGTTTACCTATCGACATGGTTATTAGCGTGGCTTACATGGCGGCCATTCGCATATCGACGAAGTTGAGACAACTTTCATCGGTTTTTCGCCCCCAGTGGCACGCAGTAGACCATTTGCCAGAATTGGCTTTTGACAATACACGAATAGTGCAAAAGGCGCTCTTGAGTCTTCGCAAGAAATTATCGCTAGAGCCCGATTCAATTTTCAAGCTGTTGCCTCGCAAATTTACAATACAAGAGTTGCGGCGCTTGCACGAGACAATTCTCGGAGAGCAACTTGATATTCGAAATTTCCATAAGAAAGTGAAACAAGCTTCTTACATTGAGCCCTTGGATGAGTGGGAAAGCCATGTGATGCACCGGGCTGCTCGTTATTATCGATTTAGCAGAAAGAAATATCAATCCAGCACAAGTAGCCGATGGTTGACGACTAGACGCGGAATAGGTGAGGAAGCATAACCTTGGAAGAAGTCGTATGAGGCAGGCTAGGCTTAACGTGCTTGACTGCGAGATGGAACGAGGCGTAGGGCGAAACGATATGTACGTCGTGTTTTCCCATCTTTGACAGTAGGAAGGCAGAAAATATTGCCTAATTGATTGTAAATCAGTAAGTCACAACCCAAAAAGATTCTGTCCGTTATATGTTATA
>CASFPZ010000068.1 GCA_949296365.1 uncultured Akkermansia sp.
TCTCATAGACAAGGTTCTTCTTCATTTTCGTGACGTACATGACCCCACGATTGCTCAACTCCTCGAACTTCGAGTAATTAATGTAAGCCCTGTCCATTGTAATGATGTTACCATCAACGTAATTGGCATGGAGGTTCATGTGAACTTTGAATCCACCTTTCTTCTTTCCCGATTTAGGGTATCGTCCCACTCCCTTAAAGATGAGGTTTGAGAAGAGGGAGATTGAGGTGGAATCGATGATTTGGAGTTGTTTGATCCATGCCGCTACCTTACGGCCTCGGTTGTCCGAAGAAATTGAGCTCCTTTGTTCATCGTTATCGTCCTTTTATAGCAGAACCCAAGATGACGAAAAGAGTAGACTTCCAAACGAGAAAACTAACCCTAATTGGGGAACACAAAAAAGTTTTACCGGACACTAATGTTTCGCTATGGAGAGACAACAGGACAAGGCCGAGTTCAGATTCATGCGGTTTTATCTCGGGGATCCAGGCAAAGGACTGAGGATTTTTCAACGAGCTCCTATTTTTCCCCAGGTACCCAACGTAAGAACAGGAGTGAATCAACTACGCCTTTTTTCTCTGTTAACTAGCGCCGCGCTCTTATTTCAGCCAACCATCTATGCGGCGACACCCGAAGAAATTCAAGCAGCCAACGGAGTCATCCAGCGATTTACAGACTCTCGGCAGAGTTTTTGGGAATTTCGTTCACTTGAACCGCGAGACGGATGTCCCGCCTATGCGACCGAGGTAAGCAATGGGAAACTCACCATTTCGGGCAGCGACGGAATTGCTCTATGCAAAGGGTTTTATGATTACATTCAATCGCAGGGGGCCGGAATTTTCAGTTGGACAGGAAAACGGTTTGATCTTCCTCTGCCATTGAAAAACCAGCCACGGCACGAAGTTGTTTCGCCAGTTCCCTATCACTATTACTTCAACGTTGTTACCTATGGCTATACGATGCCCTATTGGGATTGGAATCGTTGGGAGAAAGAAATTGACTGGATGGCCTTGCACGGCATCAACATGCCACTAGCACTCGTTGCACAAGAAGCCATTACCTCTCGCGTGTTCAAACGCCTAGGATTAACTCAACAGGAAATCGACAATTACTTCTCAGGGCCCGCGCACCTACCTTGGATGCGCATGGGAAATCTCAGTCGGCACGACGGGCCGTTACCCCAAGAATGGCACCAAGAACAAATCCAACTCCAACACCGAATTTTAAGGCGCATGCGTTCCCTGGGGATGACCCCGATTTGCCCAGGATTTTCTGGGTTTGTACCGCCGGAAATCAAACGACTCTACCCCAGCGTCAAACTAGTCGAAACAACTTGGGGAGGCCGATTCCACAACTGGATGGTCCTGCCAGACCAACAACTCTTTCTAACCATCGGCAAAATGTTCATCGAAGAATGGGAGAAGGAATTTGGACGGTGCAGCCACTACCTCGTGGACAGTTTCAACGAAATGAACATCCCCTTTCCCAGCCATGACAAACCCGAACGTTACTCGATGTTGGCAGCCTATGGCGACAAGGTCTACCGCTCGATCACAGCCAGTTCGCCCAACGCCGTCTGGGTCATTCAAGGTTGGATGTTCGGGTACCACCCCAATATTTGGGATCCAGCCTCAACGAGAGCCCTTTTCAGTAAAGTTCCTGACGACAAGCTCCTCATCCTCGATCTTGCTGTCGATTATAACCGCCATTGGTGGCACTCCACCCCCAATTGGGGACGCTACGATGGTTTTTTCCGTAAAAACTGGGTCTACAGTGTCATCCCTAACATGGGAGGGAAAACCGGCATGACCGGGGTTCTCGATTTTTATGCTAACGGCCATCTCGAGGCGCTCCAATCCCCCAAGAGAGGTCATCTTGTCGGGATCGGCATGGCGCCAGAGGGCATCGAAAACAACGAAGTCATCTACGAACTCCTGAGTGATGCAGCCTGGTCAAGTTCCCCCATCAATCTCGACGAGTGGCTCCAGAATTACGACCACTGCCGCTATGGCAAACACCTCCCCGCATTAGACCATTATTGGAAAACGATTCGCCGATCCGTTTACGGATCCTTCACCGACCATCCACGCTACAATTGGCAATTTCGGCCAGGACAGACGACCCGCGGTACCATCAACACCAATCCAGAGTTTTACCAGGCAATCGAAGCATTTGCCGCATGCGCCGATCACCTGAAAGACAGTCCTCTCTACCTCTCTGATCTCGTCGAACTAACAGCAGCTTACCTCGGAGGAAAAATCGAACTCCTCATCCAAAACAGCGAAACAGCCATGCAACACGGAGACCTAACCCAAGCACGCCAACTCGAGTTAGAAATCGAGACCCTCATGCTCGGCATGGATCGTTTGTTAGAATCGCACCCAATCCATCGACTATCAGTCTGGCTCGGATACGCCCGGCTCCATGGTTCTACCCCCCAGCAGAAAGATTATTACGAATCCAACGCCCGGCGCCTCGTCACCGTCTGGGGGCCACCCGTAGACGACTATGCAGCAAAAATTTGGTCAGGTTTGATTCGCGATTACTATTTGCCACGCCGCCAGCAATACCTCAAAGCCAAATTCAGTCCCAATGTGCCAGTTAACCTCGCCCAATGGGAACAAAACTGGGTCGAACAATCCCATGGCATCTCACCGATGATCCCCTATCCCGATCCCATCCAAGCAGCCCGGCAACTCATAGCACATGCGAAAAAAATAACATCACATAGTTACAAAGCACCCCAACGCCTCACCATTGGCACATGGGATCCATCTCAGGTTAGCACCAACTGGCAAGTTCTTTCATGGAATGTCCCCGTAGCAGACCTCAAACGAGCGCAAGCCATCCGCTTTGATTTCATACGCGGCCACCATCGGCTCGACATCAGCCAAGTCAGCATAGAAATGGACGGAATTATCGTTGCAGACATCCAACAAAACGGCAGCACCGGAGACAACGACATCAACAACACATACGCCCTCAAACTTCCGCAACATTTACAAGGCAATAATTCATGTATCATCAAAGCCAGCGTACGCACTGCTGGCGGCAATGACTCATTTGGCAACGTTGAACTCATTTTCCCCGCGGACTAACACATTCCATCGGCTCGGTTACACATGTTTTACCACACAATTCTGTCAGTATTCGGAGAAAATTTTCTTCCCGTCTGAAAGATAATATGAAAAATACATGTATATATTTACAAATTAATTCTCCTGCCATGAATTTTTCTCACTACCCAACCCTTCTCGGGCTCAGTTGTTGTGCCATTGTTTCAACAGCCTGTTTGCAAGCCAATACGCTTTCGCCGTGGATGGAAGAATTGTCTCAACTGACACCGCCCACGGAACCACAGAAGAACAATAATTGGACCCAGCAAGTCTGGAAAAAGACCGCTCAAATCATTGCAGCCTCCAACGATAACAATGCCACCGACGACTGGGGTAACGCCATGGTTTTGCTAGCGCCAGTATGGAACAATTGGCCCGACGGGCAAAAAGCCGGCCAGGCCCTCGCCAATATCCTGCAACAGCCAGTTGATCAGATCGGAGCAGTCAACAATTGGCAGGATCTCCGCAAACACGAAGAAGCAATCTACCAGAAAGTCCGCTTCAATCGGTTGAAAAAGTTGGCGCTTTACTATGATCCCGTCGCCATCGAACGAGGCATCCGCAGCCTTGCGGCTCAATATCCGGACACCTACAAAAATGCAGGGCAATACCTAGCCCAACTAGAGAACTTCAAGAAAACTCTGGGAGATATTCCCAAATGGATATCTGAAGTCAAACCCGAACAGGTAGAAACGCTTCAGCAATTGATTGACTTGCGCCGCAAAGCACTCATCGACGACAATCCCGACAAGCAGAAGATCAATCAATGGGTTGCCGCCCGTCGGTTCAGCCCCCATGGAGGACGCAGCAATCGCGATGATGACCGCCCAGCTAACTGGCAAGGCGATACAAGCATGCCATACTCAGGCAAAACCTATATGAGCGAAATCGTCGGGTTTCAAGGGACAGACCAAATTGTTCCGAGCTCAATTCTCAAGAAAGACGACCGCTGGATGGGACACCTCGAAGTCGACTACTCTGGTAAGAAGTTAATGTACACCGGGAACCGTTACGGCAAGCAGGAGAATCAACGCCCGTGGGACATTTACGAATTGGATCTGGCCAGCGGACAATCGTCTTCCCTAACGGCCTCCGTCATGCCCAACGACACGGACAGTTACAACTCTTGTTACCTGCCCGACGGACGAGTTCTCTTCATCAACACCTCTGGTATGCAAGGGGTGCCCTGCGTAGCCGGCAGCGACTACGTCGGCAACATGCATTTGTTGGATCGCAAGACCAACTCCGTCCGGCGTCTTACCTTCGACCAAGACAACAACTGGTTCCCCAATGTTCTTCCGGATGGACGCGTTTTGTTCCTCCGCTGGGAGTACACGGAAAGTGCTCACTACTTCAGCCGCATCCTCATGCACATGAATCCCGACGGTAGTGACCAGAAAGAATATTACGGCTCGAACTCATACTGGCCCAATAGCTTGTTCAATGCACGACCACTTCCTGATTATCCCGGTATGTTCATCGGCGTTGTCAGCGGCCATCACGGTGTAAAACGCGTTGGAGAATTAGTTTTGTTTGACGTCAACCGCGGCCGCAAAGCGACAGAAGGAGCAATTCAAAAACTGCCAGGATTTGGCAAGAAAGTCGAAAACGTCACAAAAGATCAACTTGTCAACGACATCAAGACGCCATTCTTTGCAGAACCTTACCCACTAGGGCGCAACTCCTTCCTTGCGGTCTGCGCCAATGGCCATGGTGACCGCGTCATGAACGTCGTTTGGTGCGATACCTATGACAACATCATCCCATTGACAGCCTCTGACTACTTTATCTACGCCGACCCCATGCCTTTGGCAGCCCGGGAAAAGCCACCAGTCATCCACGACCGAGTTGATCCCAAACAAAAAACAGCCAAAGTTTACATAGCAGACGTCCATCGCGGCCGGGCCATGGAAGGAGTGCCAAAAGGCGAAGCTAAGAGCCTCCGCATTTTCATGTCCGAATATAGTCCCCGCGACACAGGTAGCCACTATGCCATGGGGATGGAAAGTAACTGGGATGTCAAAGCACTCTACGGCACAGTCCCCGTCAACCCAGACGGTTCCGCCATCTTCACAGTTCCAGCCAATCAACCAATTACTTTACAGGTGTTGGATAAGGAAGGACGCGCCCTGGCACTCATGCGCAGCTGGTTTACCGCTATGCCAGGCGAAACGCTCAGTTGTCTTGGTTGCCACGAGACGCAAAACGAGGCGCCAGCTCGCAACTTCGTCATGGCTTCGCGCCAGGCGCCAGTCGATATCGAGCCCTGGTATGGCCCCAGCAGGACAATTACTTTCCTCAACGAAATCCAACCCATTTTGGACCGCAATTGCATTTCGTGCCACAACGCCGAATCGCACAAGAAGCTCAACCTGCCGGATTTTGCCACGCTAGACGCCGTCAAAGGAGCACCAGCACCAGGTAATGTTTCATACTGGTCATTGCATCCCTATGTACGCCGCAATGGGCCGGAAGGTAATTACCTGGGTCTCATGGCTACTGAATTTTTCGCTGATACCTCAGAACTCTACCAAATTCTGAAAAAAGGGCACCACAACGTCAAACTCACGAAATCCGAATGGGATCACTTAATCACCTGGATCGACATGAATACTCCCTACCGAGGAGACTGGCCAGGCGATCGCAACAAACGTTACCTGGATCGTCGCTACGAACTTCATCAAAAGTATTCAGGAGCAGAACGCAACTACGTTACCATGGTAGATAGCATGTACAAACGCGCCGTCACGCCAGAGTTCAAAGTACCTCAAGTTCCCGCTGCGACAACCCCCACCGCAGTATCCACGACTCCAGTTCCAGCGCCCAATGCCACACCAGCACCCGCAGATGGTTCAGAATCCATGTCCATCGACCTAGGCAATTCCGTTACCATGAACTTTCGCAAGATTCCAGCAGGATCGTTCAAAATGGGAGCCGACAATGAAACACCGGCAGAAGCACCAGTCACAGATGTAACAATTGCCCGACCATTCTGGATTGGCGAAACAGAAGTCACCCTCGAACAGTACCGCCAATTCGACCCCAATTATGAAAATGGGTGGTACGACATGCACTACAAAGACCAGGTAAGGCCAGGTTACAATATGGATACCAACTCCAAGTTCCCGGTTATCCGCGTTTCTTGGCAGAAAGCCATGGAATTTTGTAAGTGGCTTTCCCAAAAGACCGGTAAAAAAGTTACTTTGCCAACCGAATCCCAGTGGGAATATGCAGCTCGCGGGGGGACACAGACTCCGTTCTATTTTGGAGCCAAAGACGCCGATTTTTCGTCCTATGCCAATTTGGGAGATATTTCCCTCAAGAAGCTAGCAGTCATTGGCGTCGATCCACATCCCATTAACAACCCGGATCGATATTGGGATTTTGTTCCTCGCGATGAAAAATTCGATGACAAAGTACTGCACCTGGCGCCAGTTGCCTCCTATCAACCCAATGCCTATCACCTCTACGATATGATCGGCAACGTAGCAGAATGGACCCGTTCCGAATATCGTCCCTATCCATGGGTTGAGTCCGATGGACGCAACGATCTTAGCGATGACGTTCGTTCGCCCAAAGCAGTACGAGGTGGATCTTGGTACGACCGGCCCAAACGTGCTACAGCCTCTTGGCGCTGGGGGTATCCATCGTGGCGTCCAGTCTACAATGTAGGTTTCCGTGTCGTCATCGAAGATTAACACCACCATTTCTTATCACACACTATGAAACTGCAATCTATTCTTCTCTCTGGGGTATTAGCCACTCAAGCTTTGGCAGCAGACTATGCCGCGCCTGTTGCGTTGCAAACCTACAACAACAACATCGTCATAGCCAACAGCGGTACGAATACCTTATCACTCCTTCCAGTTGGCGGAACCACAACACAAGACCTCGTTGCCCTTCCAGCCTCGCCCAATGGCTTTTGCATCGACGGCGATACAGCCTATGTCTCCGTCGGAGGAGCCAGGGGGAAACTCCTGATAGTTGACCTCAAAACCAAAGCAGTGACCGACCAAATTGCCGTAGGACATACACCGATGGCGCCAGTTAAGCACGGTAATACCATTTATGTACCGAACCGCTTCAGCAGCAATATTTCGGTCATCGATCTTGCTACTAAAAAGATTACGAACACCTACAACGTGCCACGCGAACCCATAGCGCTCGCCCTCTCCCCAGATGGTTCTACAGTTTGGGTCGCTAATCACCTGCCCTCTGGAACTTCTAATGGCAATTTCACGGCAGCACAGGTTTCTCGTATTCAGAATGGCCAAGTCGTCAATTACTCGTTGACTAATGGATCCCAAGGGGTACGAGGGCTCTGCATTAGTCCAGATGGCAAATACGTCGTCGTCGCTCATGTCATAGGCCGCTATCAGGTGCCTACAACTCAGCTTGATCGAGGTTGGATGAATACCAATGCCATCACAGTTATCGATACAGCACAGCCCGATAAAGCAGCATGGGCCATCCTTCTCGACGACACAAACCAAGGAGCAGCCAATCCCTGGGCCGTACGATTCACCCCAGACGGCAAAAAGCTCCTAGCTACTCACGCCGGTACACATGAAGTCAGCATTATCGATTTTCCCGGCCTTCTCAATAAGATCAGTAATTTGAAAGACGAAGAATCTTCGGAAATTCTCGGTTTCCTCACCGGACTCCGTACACGAGTGAAACTCCCGTTGAATGGACCGCGTTCAGTTGCGACAGATGGCAAAAATCTCTATGCAGCCGGATATTTTTCAGATAACGTCATAGCCATGCCGTTGGAAGGACCAGCGGCACGGCCAACGGAAATCAAACTACCCGGCAATGGCAAACCCCAGTCCAAAATACGCCTAGGGGAACAATATTTCAACGACGCCGCCTTCTGCTTCCAGGAATGGCAAAGTTGTGCAACCTGCCATCCCGATTCCCGAGTCGATGGACTCAACTGGGACTTATTGAACGACGGCATGGGTAACCCGAAGAATACGCGAACCATGTTTCTTTCACACCGAGCTGGCAACCCAGTCATGACTTTGGGAGTTCGAGCCTCGGCCGATGTTGCAGTTCACGCCGGGTTCGTCCACATCCAGTTTATCATCCCTGAGAACAACATGGATGAATGCGTCAGTGCCTACCTGAAGGACATGAAGGAAGTTCCCAGCCCCTGGCTTGATGTAACCAAACTCTCCGCTCCACAAACGAAAAATGAATCTTGTTTACAGTGCCATGCTCCAGGCGTTGAGCGAGGTACTTTGACAGACTCGGCACGTCGTGGTAAGGAAATCTTCAAGTCGGCAGGTTGTGTCCAATGCCATCCGCACCCAGCCTTCACCAACAAGCAATTGATTGCAACAGGTACGCCAACCGGCCTCGACCAAGGGAAAAAGGTACTTGTACCTTCGCTCGTCGAAGTCTGGCGGACAGCCCCTTACATGCATGATGGACGTTCCACTTCTATTAAAGAAGTTATTACCACACATAACCAAGGAAACATCCGAGGCAAAACAGATAATCTGACAGAACAGCAACTCGACGACCTAGTCAATTACGTCCGTTCTCTCTAGTCGTGGATTATTATGAGCTCGTCTTATCCATTTCCCGTTTTTTCCAAGTGGACGGATTCGCCGTCCACTTCAGAACGTTTTTATTGTCTAACAGCTCAGCCTGGCCTCGATTTCCAAGAAGAGGCCAGGAACCTTCTTGCCGAATATGATGAACTTTGCGGCGGCGACTCAAGCGAATTAATGCTTCGCTTCCATGTCAGTGATGCAACTCGGCAAGTTCCGATATTACAATCTTTGCTTGGTTCCCGCCAATCTTATGTTTCATATGTTGGGCAACCACCAGCCAACGGAGCCCGGTTAGCTTTGGAAGCTTGGCATATTGATGGAGCTGCGTCCAAGCAAATCCATCGTGAAGACGGAGGTTCTCTATTGACGGCCCAATGGTCGACTTACACCATGCTCCTCATTGGTAAACAAAGCCTCAAGGCTACCGGTAGTTACAGGCAGATGCTGGAAGAATTCGACTGGCTTGATTCAGCAGCAGCCGCTTTTTCGACAACAGTTCCTGACCTCATCCACCGCACTTGGATCTATTGTCGAGATATCGATAATAACTACCCAGGCCTCGTCACCGGTCGCAATGAAAAATTTCAAGATTACCGACTCACTCCTGAAACTCACTACATCGCAAGCACGGGAATCGAAGGGCAATCTGACGCCCCCAATCGCCTCATTCGCATGGACAGTTGGGGACAAATCGGCCAAGTTGCTGGTCAGATTGAGTACATGGAGGCACTCGACCACCTCTCCCCTACTCACGTTTACAATGTCGCTTTTGAACGGGGTACCCGTATCATCTACGGAGATCGTTCTCGTTATTATATTTCAGGAACTGCCAGCATCGATGCGTATGGTAATATCCTCCATGAAGGCGATGTCGCCCAGCAAACTAGACGAACACTAGAAAATATCAACGCTCTGATGACCAATCACAGAGGCTCTCTTAGTGACCTTAAGCAAGCAGTCGTCTACCTCCGCGACTGGTCGGATCTTCCTGTCGTCTCCTCTATCCTTGCAGACTCTCCTATGCATCAAGTTCCTTTGGTTATAGTCAAAGCTCCGGTCTGTCGTCCTGGATGGCTCGTCGAAATTGATGCCATTGGCCTTAACAGTTGCGGGGATCCCAGTTTTCAGCCTCTCAACTAGAGGTCGATCTCTTAGGTGACATGCTAGGAAAAAACAATCTTATCCCTTGTGATATGAGCGCCCGGTAAAACAGGATAAGACAAAGTATTGAGGTATCTGCAATGCCCATAAAATGGGCGTTAAGAATATCTTTTCCAAAACGTAAAGCCCTATCAAAAAAGGAGAGATCTAGTAGACTCTCCTTGAGTTTTTGGGTCTGTTTCAAATCCGCTGGTAAAAGCATTGCCGAAGTTTGAGGAAGAGATAGGGTACGTTGAAGAGTCCACAGGTCTTGGACTGGATCCGAGATAGAGTAGCATTAGCTGACTCGATCTTGCCATTGTTGACTCCATAGCGAAACGAGTTAACTACTTCCTTGAGGTTCCTGAGAAGCCCTTGGGCAAATCGTTTTAAGGGCCCTATTTCACTTGCTTGGGCCATTCGTAGCCACTTGCTCAACCGCCATTGTCCT
>CASFPZ010000069.1 GCA_949296365.1 uncultured Akkermansia sp.
CTATCTCGGATCCAATCCAAGACCTGTGGACTCTTCAACGTACCCTATCTCTTCCTCAAACTTCGACAATGCTTTTACCAGCGGATTTGAAACAGACCCTCCTGAAAAATAAATCTCAAAAAAATGCTTGCATTCGTTGTCAAAATCTATATAATTTCTTCGCGCACGGTACGTGAGCTTTTAATCAAGCGGATGTAGCTCAGGGGTAGAGCGCAACCTTGCCAAGGTTGATGTCGTGGGTTCGAATCCCATCATCCGCTCCATCTTTCTTTTTTTACCATGGTTTTCAGCCATGGTTTTTTGTGTCTAATCTTTCTGCTCCAGAATACTCAGCAGTTAATTTTTCTCCTAATATGCCGTTGCCGTCTCTCGCGGATGGCATACCTGTACCTTGGAATAAATTTAATAAATCATTAAAAATCAATAGTTAATGTTGATTACGACAAGTCAAAAGATATATAAAAAAGAAAATTTATTCTCAAAATTCTAAATCAGAGCTTGACGCCTAGTTTTTAATATCCAATATATTGCGTACTATGTTGTATTCATTACCCCACCAGCTCTTTAATACGCATAATCGTATCAAGAAGGGCCCATTAAATGCTATCCATCCTGTCGCTATCAGTCAGGATGAAGTCAGTTGCCGCCGTTCTGGCATTGTTTCGGTTCTCATTGCCACGGCTTTGTGTGTTTGCTCGGTCTACCCTGTCGTGCATGCGGAAGATTTCGGCGATATTGTCATCGAACACGGGAATATCTGCTTAAACAGCGGAGAAATTCGGAATTACGACAGTTTGTCGATTACGAATAAATTAACAGGGGACATTTACGAAAACAACTACGAAGAAAACGGCCAATATGAAACTCCCGTCTATCGGGGAACCGGCGCTCAAGTTTGGAATAAAAGCCAATTGTCGATTAAAGACGACTTGACGATCAATGTTGTACCTGAGCCATGGTATGGCAACAAATTTGAGGAAAGGCGAGTTGGCATGTTTATTCAGACCGGCAGCCAAGTAACTGTCGGCGGAAAGACGACGATCTTGGTCGATAATTACATATCAGAAAGCGTAAACGACGATGACGATTATCTGGGTATGGATAAAGACTATGGCTTGAATTCTCAACGCGGTATTGACGTTTCTGGAGAAGGGACTGTGTTGAATTTCAACGGTGGCCTAGACATTACAATGTTGGACGGCAATCGTTCGATGGGAATTTACATTTGGGGAGACGACGCGGCTGTCAATGTGCAAGGCGATACGTCAATTGTTGTAAAAAATGCCGAATATTACACCTATGGCATCGGAAATCAGTATAGCGATCAAAAATATGATCATCGTTATACTGGCACCGACGGGAAGTTTCATTTCAATGGGAACTTGAGCATTACAACTGTAGGCGGCAATAATTCGATCGGCATCAATTTGAAGGATTCGACTTATAACTCGCTTGACGAACCGTCGTTTAACGTCGAAGGGCATACGTATATTTCCGCTTCAGGCGCCAAATATTATGAACATCGTACTGATCTGCAAGCCTTCCCGTTCAAAGTTTCCAATTACGGGATCTTTATGCGCAATATTGCCTCGGCAAGCTTTAATACGGCCGAAATCGTAACAACTGCCGAGGGTGAAGGTGTCGAATCCATCGGTACGTATGCCTACAGCAGCACCAACATCGTTTTCCGGGGAGATGTCGCGTACAGAACGACTGCCGAATCGGAAGATTCTGAAATTTCCTCGGTTGCTCGCCGTTGGAGTTCGATTATTTTTGAAAAAGGCTTAACTGCCGATGGCCATGTTGCCTTGAATGCCTCGGGCGATTCGTCCATTACGGTCAATCGCTCGAAAGATTCCCAAGCTATTGTTCGTCTCGATGGTAACATTGTAACGGGAAGCACGACAGCCGATGTTATTTTTGACGAAGCAACCTATGAGGATGCTTCCGACCCTTACATTGACCGCAACGGCACTGATTACATCCGAGTAAACCTCCTCAACAATCAATCGTATTTTACCGGAGTCAACGTCATGGCCAATGAGTTTGGTACAATTAACTTGAATTTTGCCGACGGTGCCCGCTGGAATATGACAGGAAGCTCTCCGGTGACGGATCTGACGATGAATAACGCTTCGGTGGTCGATATGACTTATGAACGCGGTGATAACGGATTCCGGACCTTGTCGGCTGAAACGTTGGGTGGTGACGGCGGCATCTTCAAGATGGACGCGGACATTCAGGCTGACTTGGCTGACCAAGTCCATATTCTTAAAGAAGCAACGGGGAATCATGCCTTGGCTGTAGCTAGCACGGGAGAAGAACCCAACCGAGAATACATGGAAACCTTCCTGGTGCGCCAGGAATCGGGTGATGCTGCCTTTACGCTGCAAGGAGGAGCGATTGACGCTGGCGTATATCAATACGAATTAGCCAGCCGTCCTGAAGAAGCAACGGGCGCTACGGAATGGTACTTGGAACGCAAAAACAAACCCGTCGATCCTAATCATCCTGGTGACGGGGAATTGACTCCAACGGCTGAAGCGGTATTGGGGCTTTCTGGTATGGCCACGACCTATGCGATGTGGATGGGCCAATTGTCGAACCTGCGCGAGCGCCTGGGAGAAATCCGCTATGGCGCCTCCAACGATGGCGTCTGGATGCGTGCGTTTGCTGCTAAAAACAGCCTGACTGGTCTGGGCGGTATCAACCTCGACCAGGATGTCTATGGCGTAGCTCTGGGCTACGATCGCTTGTACCAGTCTTCTCCGCGCGACAGTTGGTTGTTTGGTTTGCGTGGGCAGTACACCGAAGGCGATCAAGATGTACGCAACCGTTTCCGCGCCAGTGGCGAAAGCGAAGCTTACGGAATTGCAGCCTACGGAACCTGGTCTAACAAGAAGGGATGGTACACCGATACGGTGCTATCCTGGGATTGGTATGACCAGGATTTGAATACGGCCATGTCGGACGGACGCCCAGTATCGGGATCGTACAACTCTTATGCGGCTGGCATCAGCCAGGAAGTGGGCAAGATGTTCGACTTGGGCGACAACATGTTCGTCGAACCTCAGGCCCAGTTGTCTTACTACTGGATGAAAGGTGAAGATTACACGACGAGTAACGGCATGAACGTGACGCAGGACGACGCACATTCGCTGACGGCTCGTGTCGGCGCGGTGTTTGGCAAGCGTTGGGTGCTAGATAACGACCGTTATGTGCAACCGTATGTGATGGCCGGTGTGAACTACGAATTCTTGGGCGACCAGGAAGCGAATGTGAACGGACACCACTTTGACGGTGATTTGCAAGGCTGCCGCATCTACTATGGCGTTGGCGTCGATTACCAAATCTCGAAAGACGTGCGCGTGTACGGCCAATTCGAACGCGAAGAAGGGCACTACGTGTCAACGCCATGGAGCGCGAGCGTAGGGTTCCGTATAAGCTTCTAAGCGAAGCGGCATGAATCTCCGCTAGGAGGACAAAAAATTGTTCCCGAAAGGGACAAATGAATACTTACCCCAGGGTGCGGCGTTACAAACCGCGCCCTGATTTTTTACTTTTCATGTGTTGAAACTTGTTTAAGCGTCATTCCTGATGGTTCTTCATTTCAAAAATTCATGACAATTTATTGATGATTAGTAGTTTGAAAAAATACTTAAAATAGACTTGCATTACAGTTGCACTCACCCTTATACAGGGAAATATACTGTGAAGAGAATCGAATAATGGGAACTCTGTTGAGTCTGAGCTCGCGGTTTTTATCAATACGATTCCCGACACGTAACTATGCACCTGTCTATTTCCTAACCATTCACCCCGTCATGAATCTACGACATTTTCCCGACATTCCATTCCCTTAACACTGTGTCCTCTAGCCAGACTTTTGGTTGTCCCTCTTTCATAAGCATGTTTCTACCTGCTTGTTGAGTCAACTTGTTGTCTTGTCTTTATTCTGTTGAGCTTGCGACTTCTCCGCCCTGCGGCGATTCTTCTTTTGCATGGCTGGATAGTCTTACGCCTTTCTCCCATACAACTTTCTCCATCCTTATGTTACGCAAAATACGCCTTATCTTAGCCTCTCTCTTTTTCATTCTAATCACTTTAATCTTTTGTGATTTCACGGGTACAGTCGCCAATTGGTGCCGCTGGATGGTTCACATCCAGTTTCTGCCTGCTGTCATGAGTCTGAGCACAGCCTTCGCCTTGCATGCTCTCATCATTGTCGTCCTCATGGTGCTAACTCTCATTTTTGGTCGTGTCTATTGTTCCGTCATTTGTCCTTTGGGTGTTTTCCAGGATCTCATTGCCTGGTTCGGCCTCAAACGAAAAAAGAATCGCTACAACTACTCGCCTGCTAAAAACTGGTTGCGTCTCTCTATTCTGGTTTTGTTCGTGTTGTCCATCGCCATCGGACTGAGTCCAATCGTCGGACTCCTGGCGCCTTACAGTTCATATGGAAGGATGGCTTCAAATCTGTTTGCTCCTGTCTATCAGGCTTGTAACAACTTCTTAGCTTTCATCGCCGAACAAACCGACAGCTACGCCTTCTACTCCACCGAGGTCTTTATCAAAAGCTTGCCGGTATTCATCATCGCCTTGTTCACGTTCATCATCGTAGGCATCCTTGCCTGGCGAAGCGGCAGATCCTATTGCAACACTATTTGTCCTGTCGGTACCGTTCTGGGATTTTTGGCTCAATTCTCCTTGTTCAAACCCTGGATCGACACCAGCAAGTGCATCAGCTGTACGCTCTGCGCTCGTAACTGTAAGGCTTCATGCATCGATGCTAAAAATCACAAGATCGATTACAGCCGCTGCGTCTCCTGCATGAATTGCCTCGAGCACTGCCGCAAGGGCGCCATCCGTTACGGTCGTCCTCAAAAAACAGACTCATCTGCAGGCCATCCTGGATCTCACAACAAAACCGCCGCACCCGCTTCTCAGACGCTAACCGAAAGGAAAGACGCCTCTGATAAAACAGATCTAGTTGTTACCCCTTCCTCGCGCCGTGCCTTCATTGCCAGCCTAGCGGCCATGGCAACGGCCCCTGCATTAAACGCGCAAGAGAAAAAAGCCTCTGATGCCATAACCAACAAAGGCAAAGTCGATGGCGGTCTGGCTCCTATCGTCGATAAAGATCCACCGCCTCGAGAAACACCTATCGCTCCGCCTGGTTCCCAAAGCCTTGCTCACCTCGCTGCTCACTGCACGTCCTGCCAACTGTGTGTCTCGGTGTGTCCCAACCACGTTTTGCGAGGCTCTAGCAGTCTCTCTCGATTCATGTTGCCGGAAATGTCTTACGAACATGGGTACTGCCGTCCCGAATGTAACAAATGTTCTCAAATATGTCCGGCCGGCGCTATTCTGCCTATTGACCTCGCCGAAAAATCGTCTACTCAAATTGGCCATGCTGTCTGGATTAAAAAATATTGTGTCGTCCTCACTGACGGAGTCTCATGTGGCAACTGCGCACGACATTGCCCAACGGGTGCCATTCAAATGATTCCCATGGATCCTAAAAATCCCCAATCACCTCAAATCCCGGCTATCAACATGGAACGTTGCATTGGTTGCGGCGCTTGCGAGCATCTTTGCCCTGCGCGTCCCTACAGCGCCATCTACGTCGAAGGACATGAAACTCACCGCATCATCTAATCACTTTAACCACTTTTCCCTCTGTTCATGGAACATCAACACTATCTGTCGAGAAGAAATTTCATCAAAGCCGCCGGAGCTGCCGCTGCTGCTGCGGGCTTGTCAAACTGCGGGGACTCCTCCAGCGCTACAAGCTCTGTCCCTGTCGGCGGTATGACTTACCGACTCAACCCTGTAACCAAAGACAAAGTATCACTCCTGGGTTTTGGTTGTATGCGCTGGCCCTCAGTCGGCGGTCGCAGCGCTCGAGAAGGTAATGAAGAAATCGATCAGGACATGGTTAACCGTCTCGTCGACTATGCGATCGATCATGGGGTCAACTATTTCGATACCTCGCCTGCTTATTGCCGTGGCGCCTCCGAACGAGCTACTGGTATCGCCCTTAGCCGCCATCCCAGAAATAAATACTTCCTGGCCACTAAAATGTCGAACTTTTCGCCATCTACCTGGTCCTTCGACGCCTCTAAAGCCATCTATTTGAATTCGCTGAAAGAATTGCGAGTCGATTATCTGGATTACATGCTCCTCCACGGCGTCGGCATGGGAAACGGCATGGCCGAATTCGAGTCGCGTTACATCAAAAACGGTATGCTTGATTTTCTCCTCAAAGAACGTGAATCCGGGCGTATTCGCAACCTGGGTTTCTCCTACCACGGCGATGTCAGAGTGTTTGATTATCTTCTCTCTCAACAAGACCAATTTCACTGGAATTTCGTCCAAATCCAAATGAATTACATGGACTGGAAATACGCCAAGCAAATTAACCCGCGCAACACTAACGCCGAATACCTCTACCAGGAACTGGCTCAACGAAATATCCCTGTCGTCATCATGGAACCTCTGCTTGGCGGTCGTCTCTCCAATGTCCCCCCTTCGGTCGTTGCTCAAATGAAACAACGAGAACCTGAACGCAGTATTGCCTCGTGGGCCTTCCGCTTTGCTGGTAGTTTCCCAAAAGTTCTCACGGTTCTCAGTGGCATGACTCGCATGGAACACCTTCAGGACAATCTCAAATCGTTTTGCCCATTGCAACCGCTCTCCAAAGAGGAATTGGCCTTCCTCCAGCAAATGGCTTCAGAAATGATGGAATTACCTACTATTCCGTGCAACGATTGCAAATACTGCATGCCCTGTCCCTACGGTCTCGATATTCCTTCCATCCTCCTGCATTACAATAAATGTCTCAACGAAGGCAATATCCCAGACAGTTCACAGGATCCTAACTTCCAGAAGGCTCGACGTACCTTCCTCATCGGTTATGATCGAAGTGTTCCCAAACTTCGCCAGGCCAGTCACTGTATCGGTTGTAATCAATGTAGCCCGCATTGCCCTCAGCGTATTGATATCCCTAAAGAATTGAGGCGTATCGATCATTTTGTGGAACGTCTTAAACTCGGTTCTCTCTAATCCTGCCAATCAATTGGATCCTCTCTTCTGGGCCTTTCAAAAGAGAGGGAGAAACTTTCCCGGGAAAAAGTCCACAAAGTTCAATTTTTCATTTTAACAATTATTTTTGAATAAATTTCTTGACATCTAATTTTATTGTGATAGTTCCCGCCAACGCCATTTTTGGGAAGTTACCAACATGCTTTGAGAGGTGCTGACTTGGACGTCATGAGGAAGATTTTCATTGATGGAGTCATCCTTATCCCAAAATGGTTATCCTTCAAACTAACAGGAAGGAAAATGGATCGGCGTGGAGTCGGGGGGCTTCCACGCCGATTGTTGATTAATACTCCTCTTTTGTTGCTCGAGACTCCCCAGGAAAACATTTGGGCGCCTCTCGACATTTCATCTTGATTCCATCATCGACGGAGAGGAGCCGACAAAAGTTGTCACAAGCTTTTGCCAAGTTCGTAAGCCTTCTGGCTGTAAGTGGTATCATTCACGGCGCCGACTGGCCACATACCAGGAGCAACAACCATGCCGCGGTCTTGCCACCCTAAATAACTTAGCAAAGCTTTGTAATGAGAAATAATCGGTTCGGCCTCTTCAGGCGCTGTATTCGCATAGGCCATCAGTAACACGGCTTCCTTGCTTGCTCCTTTGAGTCGACCATTCAACGAATAAAATCGATCGACTACCCGCTTGAGCTGAGCGGAAAAACCAAAGTAATACATCGGCGTAACAAAAGCCACGAGATCGGCTGACAATAAATGCGGACGTAGTTTAACAAAATCGTCTTTAAGTACGCAATCGCCATCCATCCCGCAAGCATTACATGCCCGGCACGTCAAAATATTCTGCCGAGCACAATCAAAACGAAATACTTCGTGTCCAGCTTCTTCCGCTCCCTGGATCAATCGCATTGCCAGATGATTAGTATTGCCATTTCTTCGTGGACTACCTGTTAAAACGACAATTTTCTTTCGTTTGTTGCTAGGGGTATTCATTGGCGTTGCTTCCACTTTGGCGAGGAGAGTCGTGCCGGCAGCTATTCCGGCGGTCTTGATGAATTGTCTTCTGTCCATATGGTATGTCGGGATATTACTTTTTTCCCTTTATCACTCCCCTGTCGCCTCATCAAGTCGACAAAACTGACATGTTGTGCCTTGAGTCTATCTTCATGAAACCAAGGCTGGCATATGTAACTAATCAATACTGATGTCAAAAAAGAATTTACTGTTTTTCCAATAATTTCTGTATCTTAGATATTTCCTTGTTTGGGTTAAGTCGCATTCGACCACATGTCCTAAATTAGGCTATTCTCGTTTTTCAAAGGGGAAATAATTATCATTCAGCAAATCTTGACTGCCCTGATGCGTCATAAATTGGATCGTATCATTAGAATCCCTTTTTGTTGATTGACAAAGGTTTTCAACATTTTATCATTGTCTAATTAAATAATCAGTCTCTCTCTTTCTATGAAATTGCGTCTTCCTATTCGTTTGTCATTGGCCATTATGGCCTGTTACAGCGTAGCAACGGCATTTGCGGAAAATTCAATCAGTGTTTCCTTTGGCAGCGGAACTCCAGCTTCTGATTCTGGTCTTATTTCAACGACTTACTGGAATGAGAACGTAGCCAATAATTCTAGCAATATCACAATCCTCGACCAAAACCAAGCTGCGGCTGGCATTTTGTCGATTACGGCTGGAGGAAGTTGGGGGTCTGGATCGGACAACGGCCTCATGCAGACTTACTATTATAGCGCCCCTACAGTCAATGTTACTGATATAGATTACCTGACTTACGGAGTCTACGTCTACATGATGAATGACGTAACATGTCAATTTGCCCCAGTTACTATCAATGGTGTGACCTACACTGTCGTAGACGGACAACTCACTGAAGGTACGACTCCGTGGGGAAACGGTGGACCTTCCGACCCGGAAATTGGTAGAAACACCATTTACGTGGATGAGCTTTCGGGCAATTTACATCTCGAAATAACCACAGGAACACATGAAACCGCAAACCGGCAGAACCTGGCCGGTTTCCAAATTGTGGATACTTATGACGGAGTTTATCTGTATCGAATCCTGTCCACAGGAGAAGAGAACTGGGCCAGTAATACCTGGTCGACTGTTTCAGCCGAGCCCGGAAATGAAGATTGGGGTGGTTCCGGCCACGTCGCCATGATTACTGCGTCTAATGATGGTTCAACTGTCACTCTGGAAAGCACGGTTCAAGCTGACGCATTAATCGTCTCCTCAGGAAATTTAACTTTGTCCGGAAACGGGACTCTGGCTTTGGAAGGTCCCTCTATCTTGAGGGTCAAGTCCGACGCCTCATTAACTTTCGGCGACGAAATCTCCATAGCAGGCAATATCGTCTTCACTGGCAACGGGACTTTCACAATTCCTAACCTCTCGATCTTTCAGGATATGGAGGCGCTTAGTTTTTCAAGCGGATCGTTGACGGTTGGAACAATCGCGGATGGTTCATCGCTGGCGCTTTCTGACTCGGCTGTTTTGACTGGAGTCGATGGTTCTGTTCAATTGGGAACCGGCGGCATTCTGTCTGTCTCCTCTCTCAATGATTCTATCGCTGCTGGAACATCAATTAGCGGCGAAGGTGAATTGGTTTGGTCTTCCCCTGCTACGTTGACTGGAGACCAACTTGTCGACCTCCATGATAAACTAGCGAATTTTACGGGATCGTTGACCTTGAACGGCAGCGGAACCTATTATTTAAATTATGCCGGAAATGCCAACTTCGGCTCGACGATCAGATTGGGCGGAGAAGGCATGGTGATTCATGTACTGGACGGAACGACGTTTCAGTTTAACCAT
>CASFPZ010000070.1 GCA_949296365.1 uncultured Akkermansia sp.
TTATAGCAGAACTCAAGATGACGGAAAGAGTAGACTTCCTAACGGGAAAACTAATCCTAATTTTGGAGCATAAAAAAAAGTTTTACCGGACACTAATGGAGTCTTATTGTCGACCTTCTCTGCCTTGAGGTTGTAGCAGAAGTCAAAAAACACGTAGAAGTTCTTTAGATCGGTCCCGACGGTCAGGTTTAAGGCACATGCACGGTGAGAACTGTTTCACTTTTTTAAGGGACAAGAAAAAGACTAGGTGAAACTACTCCAGGAAACCGAGGTCGGATCTCCTAAAGTAACGCTTTTTTGATAGGGGGGCTTACTTTTTCACAAGACTATCCGTAAGGTCCGTTTTATGGGCATTGCGGCCACCTCAATCTTGTCTTATTCGTTTTTACCGGACACTAATGGTTATTTATAGACATTGGTTGTCGTCCTACAAGAGGGCAGCCTTTTTTATCCATTAGTGTCTGATAAAACCTTTTGAGAAAGCTGTCTCTTGAGGGTAGTTCTACTAGGCGAGTGTAGAAAAACTCATAACACCAGTTTTTAGGAGTCTTACCCGTTAATCTACTACGCATGGTGTTGTGGCAAAGTCTCAGAAATACGTAGAACTTTTTTGACGTTAGGTTTGAGATTCATGTGCTACGATAATGTTGTACTTCTCTTCGAAAAGTAGGAAAGGGCAAAGCCTAAAGAAACTGACAAGAAACCTCCAGTACCTATTTTGTTTTGATTGCTGAGGCTTAGTTTTTCAGAAGAACATCCGCAATGTCCGTTTGATGGGCATTGTAGACACCTCAATTCTGTCTTATCGGTTTTTCCCGAGCACAAATGGAATAAAAATAACGGCTAATGACCCCTCATCGATCCTAACGTACTATAATTTTTGTCAATATCTCAGTAGAATTGGCATACATCTTACATTTTATCAGGAACGAAACGAATTTGATAAATAGGATGAGCTGAAACTTTACGGATCATTCCTTGTTCTTCGGCGGGGGGAGTTGGGAGCATCGACTTGAGGAATACCTTTGACCTGAGGATCCTAGAGGTTTGCAGTTACAGTGATTTTGTTAGTACCAAAGTTAATGAAGCGTTTGATTGACCACTCAAAGGGTGCGCCAATGTGACGGTTATCGGTGTATTTCTTACTGTCAGCAAAAAGATCGGCAGTGCTTCCTGTATACGTGACTTTGTACAAAATATCAACAACGTGGTTGGGGAGCTCTTTTGCAATCGTAGTTTCCCAGGATTTAGCAGGCAACTTTGTTGTGTCAATCTTCCAGTCAACGGTAGGCACCTGATGTTGGATACGAGAGAATGAACCAACGTTTCCCGGTGATTTCCCAAAAAACTTTTGATCGATTACCGGAAATATTTCAAATTCCATCCAAGGAGAAGTAGAGGTGAGTTCGAGGATACCCATGTTTTCTACGACGGTACAGTCGGAGATGACAAGGCGTGGTTTGCCTACCTAAGTGAAACGCCAAGCATGTTTAGCTTTGTTACGAAGAAGGAGAATGAGCTAGGCTCGCTTGCCACTTAATGATGGGGGAAGTAGTCGAAATGGTGGAATCGATACTGCAAACAGTATCTTGGCCATCTTTCCAGGAACTACCATTCTGGATTTCGACTGTGTTGGAGAACAGGAATTCAGGGGAAATTCCTATTTCTTCACTGGAAATGTAGGTCGGAATACCGTCGTTATCAGGGACGAGGGCCAAGAGCCGGGCTGTTGCATGGCTCAGTAGACACCCATTCATGTCGAGGAAAGACAGGGCATGTATTGGCGGGTACCGTAAGTTGTTCTAACAGAGGGATGTTTTAAGAACGTACTCTAAGGTGGTAGATGGGATGTGCTGTTACTTGACGAATCATACCTTGGTTTTCATTGGATGACCTGGGTGCGTCAGCTTGCGGAATGCCTTCGACATGGGGATCCCATGGGTTGGCAGTGAGGCTGATTTTACTAGTACCGAATTTGATGAAGCGTTTGATCGACCACTCGAATGGTTGGCCGATATGGCGGTTGTCAGTATATTTTTTGTCATCGGCAAATAAATCAGCAGTACTCCCAGTGTACGAGACTCTATAAATAACATCGGTGACATGGCCGGGAAGAGTTTGGGGCACTGGAGTGGACCAAGATTTGGCTGGAAGATTGGAAGTGTCAATTTCCCATTTGACAGGTTGAGCATTGTAGCTATAGCGAGAGAAGGCCCCTTCTTGAACAGGTGTAACATTGTGTAGGGGCTGTTCGAGAGAGGGGTAGATCATCAATGTCATTTGAGGAGACTCAGAGGTCATTTCGAGGAATCCAAGATTATCAACGACATTGGCATCGGAAAGGATAAGCCTTGGTTTGCCAGCAAAGTTTAGGCGCCAGGCATGTTCGGCATCTTGGCGAGAGAGCAGGATGATTCGAGCTTGTTGACCTTGAGAATTAGCAACATGTAAAGCGTGTTTGCGCGATGCCTGAGGGGTACACCTAATGTTGTCTCCGTCCTGTTGGAATAAACAGCCTGAAATTTTGACGTTATCGGCAAACCGGAATTCGGGAGAAATTCCTATTTCTTCACAGAAAATGTAGGTCGGAATACCATCGTTATCAGGGACGAGGGCCAGGAGCCGGGCTGTTGCATGGCGCAGTAGACAACCATTCATGTCGAGATTAACGGGAAAGATGGGGGAAGTATTGGCAGGCACAGTGATAGGATGAGCAGGCACCTTTAATGTCCCCGAAGGGAGTTTAAGTTCGAATTGTACATTATCGATTGCCTTGGTTTTAACCCACGGTTGGCAGGTATTCATGAAGATAAATCCGGAATCTCCATTGAACCGACCGATGTGACGCACTCGGGAAACATCTTCAGGTTTCGTCACCATATTCGCGGAACGAACGGGTTGGGTAGGACCTAGTATACGACCAAAATCGTTCATAAACATGTGCAGAAGTTTAAGAGAATGGTACGACGGACGAAGTTGGCCGAATTCTCCGATGGGAGCTTGATAATCGTAGTTCATAGGACAATCGGGGTTTGCCCATCCTTTTTTAGTTGATCCGCCGTGGTACATGTAGTATCCAACAAGGTTGACTCCGCGACCGAGTACATTTTGTGCGCTGGCTTCCATATTATAGGCTGGTACTTGGAAACGATAGCGATCGCTGTTGAGGCATCCTCCACCTAGTTCACAAGTAGCACGGGGAAATCGTTCTAGATCGTAATAGAGTTTGCCAAGGTTTTCCATGGCTCCCCATTCGTCTGTCATGTACAGGAAATCAGATGTTGGGGCTGGAGGTTGCCAGAATCGATAAGGATAAGCGCCAAGGAAAGGTATAATGTCGCCTCGCTCAAAATAATACATAGTGTTGCCAGTAGACGAATAGAAAGGCACGTCAAGACCGGCTCCGATGGCCAGGCGTTTGAGTTCTGCTGGGTGGTCTTTGGAACCATAGGCGAATTCGTTTTCGATCTGGACGCCGATGATGGGACCGCCATCTTTATAACAGAGGCCTTGAACTTGTTGCCCGATTTGCTGGTAAAATGCTTTTGCGGCTTCAAGGTACCAGGGTGCATTGGTCCGTTTACCGTTTTTATCTGCCCAAACCGGGAGGCCTCCGCGCATGAGTTCGGCATTGATGTAGGGACCGATGCGAAGCCAGACGAAGAGACCGTGCTTAGCACAAAGTTCGACAAAGCGGCGCAAATTGTTGTCTCCAGACCAATTCCATTGACCAGGTTCAGGTTCGGTTAGTTCCCAATAAAGGTAGGTGGCAACGATTGAAATGCCGCCTGCTTTTATTTTGAGTAATTCATTTTCCCAGAGGCTAGCTGGATAACGGAAAAAATGAAATTCTCCCATTGCCGGTGTCCAGGGTTGGCCATTACGCGTCCAATAAAGAGAATTAACCCCAAGTTTTTCTCCTTGAGGATTAGTCCCTCCTGCTTTGAGCCAACAATCGATGGCGCGATGTTCACCTTGAGAAACATCAAGAGTATAAATCGGGTTAGCGGTTTCGTCAGCCAACGAGCCAACCGTACTGGCAATGAACAGGCAAAGAGAGGAGAACGAGAGTTTCATGATTGTTGAAAAATTATTATAACAAAGAATGGAGTAAAACAAGGATATTTTACATTATTAAGTTGATAAAAACAGATTGTTGATGATAAAGATCGGGACTGAATGAGTAGATTTTTCGGATGATTGGCGGGATAGTTCTGGATCGCGACTAGGCGACTATGATATGTGTATTCAAGTCAGAGTCAGTTTTTTTGATTGCTAGAGCGAGATGGACCTGTCATTTTCGGGAAAGAGTCGTCGTGTTATGAAAAAACTAATCCTGTACATTCTCGGATTAAGCGTTTCCATTGCCGGAGGGTATTGGGTAGCATCTGTAGGTAAGCAGGAATCACTAGGTGATTTAGTTGAACAAAGCGAGATTCAAGAGAGTGATATCCTGAGAGCTCTCCAAGGAGGACAGGATGCTAACGAGTACAGTCGGCGAGGCGCACCAGCGTTGGTAGGTACAGTGAGAGCTAACAAACTTGGTGTAGCACGAGTTTTACTTGATGCGGGAGCTGATGTGAATAGGCGTGATTCTGATGGTAATACGGCACTGATGGTGGCAGTGAAATTGGAAAATACGGTAGCTGTAGAGATGTTGATCAGAGCTTCAGCCCAAGTAGACATTCGAGGGGAAGAAGGTAAAACTCCTCTGATGCAGGCGGTACAACAGGGATCTGTAGGCATGGTGAATGTGTTGCTTGGTGGGGGAGCTCAACCAGACGTAAAACGATCAGATGGATTTACTGCATTGATGGATGCTGCAAAATTGGGCAATCTGGAAATTGTGGATGCTTTGATAAAAGGTGGGGCGACGCTACATTTGAAAAATGCTTTGGGAGAGACAGCACTGTTAATAGCAT
Source organism: uncultured Akkermansia sp. (assembly GCA_949296365.1). GTDB lineage: Bacteria > Verrucomicrobiota > Verrucomicrobiia > Verrucomicrobiales > Akkermansiaceae > Akkermansia. Next base: position 4,923 of record CASFPZ010000070.1, read on the forward strand.
TGAAACATCAAAAGAGAGATATTATTGAAAGACTTTTGCGTGCTGGTTCAATTGTGGATACTCGAGGCGAAGAAGGAAAGCTATTGTTGTTGCTGTCGGCTCGAACAGGAAATAATGTGAGGCTGGCGACCTTGTTGGGAACCGGGGTGGATGTCAATGCGACAGACGAGAATGGCAAGTCTGCTCTTGAATTAGCAACAGAAGCGAATCAAACCGAAACTGTGGCAATATTATTGGAGGCTGGAGCTGTCTTGAATAGCAGAGTTAAACAAAAAATGAAAGACCACGGAGAAATGGCAAAATTAGTGGAGGCTTACAATTGCCAGGAAGCATTTTTGAAAGCTGTTTCTTCAGGAGATATCGCACGAGTAGAAAAGTGGATTAAATACGGAGTGAAACCAGGGAAAGAAGCCATGGAAATTGCATGCCGACAAGGGCGTGTCCCCATTGTGCAAATTTTACTGGATGCGAGATACCCTGTGAGCCAGCAGGCAATCAAGATGGCATTTGATAGAAAACAAGAAAAAGTATTACGTGTGTTGGCTTGTTCGGGGGAATTGATAAAAGGTAAACTGGCTAAATGGATAGAAATCTATGGGAATGAGGCAGACAAAAAATTATGGATACATGTACAGACAACGGCTTCCCCTTTGTTGATGGCAGTACGGCAGGGAAATCTAGAAAACGTTGAATTCGAATTATTGTCTGGAGAACCTGTGAATCAGTTGGCTTTGGAAGAGGCTGTTGAAGGTAACCACCCAGAAATTTTGACAAGGCTCTTGGATCAGATGGGGACGGAAAAGACGTATGCTATGAGACGATTGGTAGCTATTTATGGATGCGAGACCCTGGCTACGATGAGTGTTCGTACAGATAACGTTAAACAGTTGAAGTTACTGATGGAGATGGGGGACGTAGCAGATGAAGATCTACTTGCAGAGGTAGTGGATGGGCGTCGAGAAGAAATCCTAAATTATTGGTTAACCTCGAACACAGAAACGAGAGATAGAGTGTTGAACTGGATCAAAGATAATCGAGGTGACATAACAACACAGTGGTTGAAATCTGTTAGGGATTTACGTGCTCCTTTGACGATTGCGTCGGCAGAGGGACGAGTCGACGAGGTTGAACGATTGCTCGAGAAACATCAACCGGTCCCTCAACGAGCATTGGAGGTTGCAATAGAGGGAGGGCATGTTGAGGTATTGGAGGTGTTATTGGATCACTTGGGATTGGGTCAAGGTGTTGCCTTGAGGCAATTGCAGAGGACGTTTGGGAGTGAGAAGTTGGTTGGGTTGGCTATTGAAAACGAAGATAGGAAATTACTGATGTTGTTGGCGAGTATGGGGATTTTGATCGATGAACAAACGCTAGCAATGGCGGCAGAAAGCGGAGCTTGGCAGATGGTAAGAGAGTTAGAGTTAATGGGAGTAGGTGTGAATCAGCAGGCTGTGTTGGCTGCCATTGCCAAAGGTAATGTCGGGGTGATTCAAGACTGGATTGAGCGAGGTGTGGCGATGGGTATTTCTATCAAGGACGCGACACGTGCGGTGGTGATAGGGGGACATGTGGAGGCTGTGCGTCTATTGGTGAAGTATCGTATGGTTGATGGCGATTTTGGATTAGTGTTAGCAGCTGAGAGGGGAAATGAAGAGATTATTAAAGTATTAAAAGAAGCTGGATTCCAATTGAGTAATGAGTTGGTGAGTGCAGCGGTTCGCGGCGGGCAAATGGGAATGTTCAGAAAATTGACTGAAGCAGGATATAAAATACCAACTAACAGTGTGGAGTGGGCATCTCGGCTAGGGCATGTTGACCTGTTGCGGATTTTGTTAGAAACTGGTGGTCAGGTATCTCAGCAGACAGTGGAATGGGCAGTTTCCAATAGACGTCAGGATGTTTTGCAACTATTGTTGCAATACGGAGGTCCAGTGAGTGAACGAGCTCTTATGGAGGCAGTTAAGAGCGGGCAAACCGAGGTATCGGCTCTGTTAATGACATATTGGCGCAACACAAAGGAACAGCGACCGACTTTGAGCAAAGTGTCGTCTCAAAAAAAGTCTAATTTGATTCGAGTTGCAGCAGAGGGAAATGCAACAAAAACACAGGCGTTGTTAGAGGCAGGAGCTAACGTTCATGAGAAAGATGCATATGGATATACGGCATTGTCGGCTGCGGCAGCTAGAGGAAGTACTGAAACGGTAGGTATACTTTTGGCACGAGGCGCTAAGGCTGATTATGTCGCGTTACTCAATGCTGTCGAAGGAGATCATGTGGCTATTGTTAATTTGTTGTTAAATACTCCATTGAGGCAGGATCCTATGGCATTGAGGGCAGCCATTATGGCGGCAGCAGACAAGGGAAATGTGGATTTGGTAGATACCTTGTTAAAGGCTGGAGCTCCTGTACAGACGAGTGCTATGGCTGCAGCATCACGAGCAGGACGATATCGGGTGGTTCAACAATTGATAAATGCAGGAGCTAAGGCTGAGTCAGGTTATGCAGAGAGGGGATTGTGGGCGGCAGCTGAAGCGGGGCATGCAGATATCGTAGCTCTCTGGGTGAAAGCTGGGGTAAAGATCGACAGTCAAGACTCTCAAGGAGAAACGGCTTTAATGAAAGCGGTAAAATGTAAGCATGAAAAGGTAGTGCAAATTTTGTTGAAATTTGGCGCTGATGTGATGATTTGCGATCGATCAGGTCATACGGCTCTCAAGTGGGCTGAAGAGTCTAAACGACAAACAATAATTAAGATGTTGCGACATGCAGAAGAAGTATTGTTTCTGCCTCCTAATTACATAGAGGAAAATTCGAATGCCGCAACGAATGTTCCTCAATAGTTTTAACAGGATTTTAAATCGAAATATAGCAGGGACGATGATGAATAGAGACATGTTGATTGGTGCAGTGGTTGTTATGTTGATTGGCTTATGCGGGGGAGCTGTGGTAACCAATGGTAGAGATCTTCTCTCGAAACCAAAGGAGGAAAAGCTCGGATACGAAGACAGCTATGCGAGGGGATATGGTTATGCAAATTTAGAAGACAAGGTTGATAATTTGTGGAATAATGAGGAGACTTCAGTAATGAGCACTTCAAAATATCATGGATTTCCTAAGAATTTTAATAGAGAAATAGAAAATAAGAATGAGGTAATTGAAAAGAAACAAAACAATTACAGAGAAAAAATTGTTCACGTAAATTCTTTACAATTTAAACTATTAGAGGCAGTAAGGAATAATGAGATAGAAAAAGTAAAATCTATCATTGAACAAACAAGAGGTGGTAATCGTGATGGGGCGATGATACTCGCTATTCGTCAGGGAAATGTTGATATGGTTAAGTATCTACAGGAAGTAGTGTTCTGTACTCAGAGACATGTAACGACTGCTGTGAAAAGTGGTAACTTGGGAATTATTGACCTGGTCCTGAAAGATAGCAATATGGCGAATCCATCTGCATTGGCCATTGCGGTTAAGCTGGGGAATGAGGAAATCATCAATCGATTGGAGAAAGCCCAATGCGATAGTTGTTTGCGTGGATTACTCAAAGAAGTAGGAAAAAGTGGACAACCATTGTTGAATGCGTTGCAAAGGCGAATTGATGAAGGACGCGATAAAATGTTTGAGGAGGTGAGCAATGGAAGTGTGGACGGAGTGGTCGCGTTGCTCAAATCTGGAGTACCAGCAGAACCTCAGAATTTGATATTGGCGGCAGCAACTGGAAATTTGAATATTGTGTTGGAATTATTGGGAGCTGGAGCCGAGATCAATGTCCCATTGGCTGAGCTAGATGAACAAGTTGTAAAAAAACTCAAAGAGAAACTACCAAATAACTTAAGAAATTCTTTGACTCAAGACTCAACCGCTTTGACTGTGGCGGTGGAAGGTGAACACGAGGAAGTTGTTTTGGCTTTGCTAAGACAAGGATTTATTCCAGATGATGACAGTATGAGCCGCGCTTTGCAACATGGATCTGAGAAAATAGTAGCAGCTTTGTTGTGGCAAGGAGGTAATGCCAATGCAAGATTCGATGATAATGGTAAATCCATTAGCCTTTTAGCCTATGCTTTTCAAATCAATAATATCTCAATTGTGAGGAATCTTCTGGATTATGGAGCAAAGGCTTGGGGGAGGGAATTGGATAAATGGCTTATTCCTGCAATAAAAGAAGAGAACCTAGATGTGGTAGAAACTTTGCTGCAAGCTGGAGTTTCTCCCAATCAACAAGATAGAAAAGGAAAATCGGCGTTGATGATGGCGTTGGAAGGCAGGGTTGATAGAATTGCTAGCATGCTTGTACAATATAGAGCAGATCTAAAAGTACGAAGTTCTGGCGGACAAACCCCGCTCATGATGGCAATTAACAAAGATATGAGTTCTACAATTCTGCAAATGCTAGAACATGGAGCAGATCCTAATGAGGCAAATAATGATGGAGAAAAGCCCATTTCATTAGCTGTGAAACTTAATAAACCTCTCATTGTTATTTGGCTGAAAACATATGGGGCTTTCATTGATAGTGACACTTACGATGAAATTCAGAATAGTAATAATACAATCATGATCAATGCGATTAATGGATATTAAATATACCTGTGATGTACAATGGGCACCTATCTTTGTAAATAGAGACATTATGAAATGTATCAAGGAGATAATTCATTTTGTTTTTAAATTTAACGTTTTTTTAACAGCTTTTTTGTGAAATATGAAAAGAGATCCCGACGTATTCTAAGAAGTTATGAAGATGAACAAACGAATTCGGACAATCCGGAGTTTATTGAGTTTAGGGTGCCTTGTCGGGACTGTTTATGCCTATGCGGGCGACTCAGATTTGTTGCAATTGTGGTATAAGCAACCGGCTGAAGTTGCCAATTTGTCGGTTCCC
>CASFPZ010000071.1 GCA_949296365.1 uncultured Akkermansia sp.
GTAAGTTTGTCCTTTGATTTTCTGCTTAACGATATTCATGTGTGTGCTTTATTCGTATTTTACGCATAATTATAACATATAACGGCTACGAATAAAAGGATAAAAACCATTGATTATGTGTATGTTTGGCCTTACATTGCTGTCAAAGATGGGACGAACAGGAGTCAATGACCCCCTCGCTAAACAGTCACTCCCAACGGGGGGGGGGGGGGGGGGTAAATGAATTGTACAGCATAACAGTTTTTATATTGTCTACAGAGAGCTATGCGTCAAGCTTTATTTTAGAATATTGAGGCTTAAAGATGAGGTTGGAGAAAAGGGTGATTGTGGAGGAATCGATGATTTAGAGACGTTTGATTCATGTAGCTACTTTACGGCCTCCTCGGCTAGCCGAAGAAATGAGCCCCTTTGCTCATCGTTATAGCCCATTGATAGCAGAATCAAAGATGCCGAAAAGAGCTGACTTCCAAACGAGGAAATCAGCTCTAATTTCGGATCATTAAAAATTTTTACCGGGCACTAATGATTCTGTTATTTTTTTACAGGAAAGTTCTTTTCAAGAAGCATTTTACCATTGAGATCAAATGCTTTCAATTGGATGCCATTGGGGGAAATATCGAGACGCGCAGCACCATGATTACTATTGACAAGAACAGGGAAATTGCGTTTACCAGGCACCACCTCGTGAAAAGCATAACGATGGGTATGCCCGGAAACCATCAAATCTATCCCGGCTTTATTGAGAATATCAATCATCTTGAGACTAATATCATTCATGCCATGTGCTAATTCTCCACGATCTCTCTCGTATACATCGCGCTCCAGAATGGGGAAATGCGACATGACAATTCTGTGCTTAGCTTTCTGGAATTCCTGAGATTGGACCACTTTTTCTAACCATTGAGCTTGTTCGGCACGGTATTGGTCAAAGTCTGTCAGCCCTGCATAAACGGGATGGGAATCTGGTTTATCTTCGCCACAATCAAGAAAGATAAAGAATGAATCTCCTATCTTCTGGGTTCCGTAAATATGACCGCTCGATTGAGGAACATAGCCTGAGTATTCACGAGCGAGAGCACCGCGAGTTTCGTGATTACCACGCACGAGAATAAATGGTTTTTCTCGGGCAAACATATTGACGCACAGATCGATGTAGCTTTTATACGGCTGGTCCTGAGAAGCGCAATAACTAGTGATGTCCCCGACAAGAAACATAGCGTCACATTCCTTGTAATTCCCAAGTTCGAGCAATTTTTCCAATTTCTCCGGGTCGTCATGAATATCACTGACAGCAAAAATAGAACACGTTTTTTGCTGGGGAGAAAACGTTTTGAAATCATACCACGGGGATTTGATTTCTTTACCAAACACAACCTTATAAGGCTCGAAAGTTTCGATTGATTTAGAGCAAATACGATATTGGTAAGACGTCCCAGGTTTCAGATTACTAACTCGAATGGCATTAAATGTATTGTTGGCTTCTTTCAATCCATCGCGGCTTGTATAGCACACTTTGGCCGTATCATCCGGCGCCCCTTTTTCTTTCAATTCAACCCAAGAAAACCCTTTATCAGTCGTCGTAAACATGAATGATACTCCATGGTCGCTCAACTCTTGGAGATAGGGGCCGTGGTTAAAATTATAATCTTGATCCGACGCTTCTGATGCGGGCGAAAACCACAGAGCCGCTCCCAACAGTGCCATTGCGCATAATGAACGAATTTTCATAGACTTATATGATGCTTTGATTAAATGAAGATCAACGTTTTCGTCGTTAGGCTTCCATTAGTTTCTATCATAACATGATCAGCAAACCAACAAAATAAATGAGCTTGATTATCGAATAATTTCTAAAAATTTCCCGATAGAATCGGGAGAATGTTTACGTAATGCAAAACATGAATATCTCTTGCCGCAAGTTTGTTCGGGCGCTTTTATTTTCCACATTTATTGTTGTCTCCGGCAATATGCCGATTCAGGCACAACCTTCTTTGCCCCAGAAACAACCACTCTCAGCCTCACTATGTTCATGGGTCGATCCCAAAATTGGTTCTGGAGGACACGGTCACGTATTCATAGGAGCCAGCGTGCCTTTTGGTTTAGTTCAACTAGGGCCAACAAATGTCACAACCGGGTGGGATTGGTGTTCGGGATATCACGATTCCGATCATTCCATCATTGGATTTAGTCACACGCACCTCAATGGGACGGGATGTTCCGACTTAGGGGATATCGCCCTCATGCCCGCCATTGGCGACGTACCTCTCTCGCGCGGAACGAAAGAACAGCTCAACTCCGGGTTAGGGTCAACATTTGACAAAAAAACAGAACGTGTCGAACCAGGATTTTACGCAGTTCATCTAGATCGCTTCCATATCGACGCAGAACTCACGACTACGACCCGCACAGGACTCCACCGCTACACGTTTCCAAAATCCGACGATGCAAGGATCATTATCGATTTAAAGCAATCTGTTAGCAACGAGACCCAAATAGAAGTTTTGTTGAATCGCGAAAACAATACAACCATCACAGGATATCGTCATTCTCGAGGTTGGGCCAACAACCAAAAACTCTACTTTGCCCTTGAATTCTCTCGCCCCATGAAACATTGGTTTACCTCAGCAGGCCAATCCCCCAGCACACGAGATCAACAATTCCATCCCTATGGTGTTGCAGTATTCGACACCTGCGATCAATCAACCATCATGGTTAAAGTTGGGCTATCTCTTGTCAGCATCGACAATGCCAAAGCCAACCTTAAAACAGAGCAGCCCGGCTGGGATTTCGACAAAATAGTTTCTCAAGCACAACAAGCTTGGAACACCGAGCTCTCTCGAATCTCGATCTCGACAGCTGACGACAAAATCAGGAAAATCTTTTACACAGCTTTATACCACACGATGATTTATCCAGCTGTTTGCTCGGATATTCAAGGAGATTACCGGGGCGCCGATGGAAAAATTTACCGACGGAGCCCGCATCCCCAGTACACAGGGTACTCATTATGGGATACCTACCGAGCGCTTCATCCTCTCATGACACTTATTCACCCCGAAAAAGTTCCAGCTATCGTCCAATCCATGCTCGATATCTTCGACGAGCAAGGAAAGTTACCCGTTTGGCACCTCATGGGTTGTGAGACCAACTGCATGGTAGGCAACCCAGGCATTTGCGTCGTTGCCGATGCTATCATGAAGGATTTTCCTGGAATTCCCCAGGAAAAGGCGTTTCAAGCCATGAAACAATCGGCCATGCTCGATGAACGGGGATTAAAATTTCTCAAGCAATATGGTTATATCCCCTACGATCTGGAACCGGAAGGGCTCTCCAAATGTATGGAATATGCCATCGCAGACTGGAGCATTGCCCAAACAGCCCGAAAACTTGGCAAAGAACAGGATTACCAATATTTCCTCACTCGTAGCCAGGCATGGAACCATTACTTCGATCCCCAAACCCAATTTATCCGGGGGCGTTCCTCGACTGGCCAATTTCGCGAACCATTCAATCCATTCCAGGCCGTCCATCGCATGAACGATTACACGGAAGGAAATGCTTGGCAATACACTTGGCTCGTACCTCATGATATCGATGGTTTGATCAAAGCATTCGGCGGTAAAAAGCCATTCCTAGACAAGTTGGATCGTTTATTTATCGTGCAAGGAGATTTAGGGAAAGAAGCCTCCCCCGACATTTCGGGACTCATCGGCCAATATGCCCATGGTAACGAACCCAGCCATCATATTGCATACATGTTTTCGTACGCCGGACGTCCCGACAAAACAGCAGAAAAAGTCCGTGAAATCCTGGCAACAATGTACGACATCACGCCAGAAGGGCTTTGCGGCAATGAAGACATGGGCCAAATGTCTGCCTGGTACATTCTTTCAGCTCTGGGGTTCTATCAAGTTGAACCAGCTGGAGGTAAATTCGTTTTTGGCAGTCCAATCATTGACAAAGCAACGCTCCAAGTAGGAGCTGGGAAACTTCTCAATATTATCGTCCACAACAATGGAGACACTCGCCCTTACATTGACCGAGTCAAATTCAACGGCAAAAAAGTTGACACCAACTACATCCACTTCAAAGATATGGCAGCAGGCGGAACGCTTGAGTTTTACATGACCTCAACTCCCCCTCAGATTCCAGTCGAGTAATCACACCACCTTTCCTAGACTATGACCAAATCAATTTGTTGTTTAGCATTTCTGTTCATCATGGGGGTTTTAGCCCCTGCATGGGCAGAACGCTATGAACTCAACACTGGTTGGCTCTGCCACCCTTCTCAGACCCAAACAGCCACCGGAGAAGAAATCTCGAAAATCACCTTCTCTCTTCACAATTGGAAGCCCGCCGTTGTACCTGGCACGGTGTTAACGACACTCCTCGCCAACAAGGAGATCCCTGATCCATTTTTCGGTTTGAATAACGAGAAAATACCAGACATCTACAACGTTGGCAGAGCCCATTACACCTATTGGTTCGTTAACAACTTCGAGGCAAAACCACCACAACCAGGCGAGCAGTTGTGGTTGACTTTCCGGGGAATCAACTACTCGTGCGACATCTTTCTCAACGGCAAAAAAGTCAACCCTAGCCCTTGTCGCGGCATGTTTCTGCGCCACTCGTTCAATATCTCGTCGTTCATGAGCCCAGACGGTAAAAATAGACTTGCAGTCATCGTCTTTCCCCCCGACCACGTCGGTGAACCCAATGGAGGTCAAGGCGGTGACGGACACATTGCACGTAATGTCGCACACCAATACGTCGCCGGGTGGGACTGGATTCAACCCATCCGAGATCGCAATACCGGAATCTGGGACAAAGTCTTCATCGAACGCACGGGTAAAATCCGTCTCATCAACCCAAGAATTGACACTCAGGTCCCAGGTCTCCGTCTCCCCGAGAATACCAACCAAGCTCCAGCTTACATTCAGATTTCAGCCGAACTACAAAACCCGACCCAACAGACAGTTTCCGGTAAACTCTCAGCTATCGTCGATGGTCACGTCATTGCCTCAAAAGATGTTAACATTCAGCCGCAATCAATTCAGGAGGTTACTTTACCAACCTACCAAATGAATAACCCGAAACTTTGGTGGCCAGCAGGTTATGGTGAGCAAAATTTGTATGCCATGCAATTGACGTTTCACGAAAAAAATCAAGGTCGCCCCTCCGATACTCGGCTCTTGCGCTTCGGCGTTCGCGAACTAACCACAGCCTGGAATGAACACACTCGCAGTCGGCAATTTCTCGTCAATGGCCAAAAAATCTTCATTCGAGGAGGGAATTGGATTGTCTCCGACGCCATGTTGCGTTTATCTCCGGAACGATACGATTCTGAAATCCGTCACCACCGGGATATGAACCTCAATCTCATCCGCGTCTGGGGAGGGGCCTTGACAGAACGCCCGGAATTCTACGACGCGTGCGATCGATACGGTTTGCTCGTCATGCAGGACTTCTGGTTCTCAGCCGACTGCAATGGGCGATGGGTTGATCCCCAAAAAGCCGACGATCAATGGACTCGCCGTCGTTATCCAGACGATCATGCTTTGGCGATCCAATCAATCGAAGATATGGTCAAGATGGTTCGCTGCCATCCATCATTAGCGGCATGGTGCGGCGGAAATGAAATTCCACCTCCTCAAGATATATTGAAGGCCATTCGTAACGATATATTGCCAAGGCTCGATCCCAACCGCTGGTTTATCGATTATTCTAATTCGTATGAGATGTCTTACAACTCCATTGGGGGCAACGGAGACGGTCCCTACCGCCTCCAGCCCATCGCTTCGTTCTGGCAAAACCGTACCTGGCCCTTCAACTCTGAAGTAGGTTCCGTAGGGGTTGGGGATTATGAATCATTAGAACGTTTTTTACCTCAGGATGCCATGACAGTTCCGATGCCAGATCCTCAGGATCCCAATGGAGAAAAAGCACATGACATCTGGACGTATCACAAATACACCGGAGTAGGCTATGAAAGCAGTCTCATTCCCTATGGTCCCCCCAAAGATATCCGCGATTTCACTCGTAAAGCCCAACTTGTTAACTATGATCAATACCGGGCCCTAAGCGAAGGGTTCACCTCTCACATGTGGGATTGGTACACAGGTTTTATCATCTGGAAAACCCAGAATCCCTGGACAGCCATGCGTGGTCAAATGTACGATTATTATCTAGATCCCAATGCTTGTCTGTACGGCACGAAAAAGGGGGGAGAACGTCTCCATGCCATGTGTAACCCTGTCACCGGCGACCTTTTCGTTGTCAACAATAGTCTCTCGCCAGCTCGGGACATCATGCTCTCATACACGTTGTATGATATCGACGGCAAAGTACTAAGGCACTATCAAATCTTTTGTTACATCAATGCCTCTGACTGCCAGAATATCATGAATATCTCGCAACGACTAGAACAGGCTCGCGCCGAACATGGCGCCTTCCTACATCTAAAATTGATGGATGCCGAACAAAAATTGATCAGCGATAACTTCTATTGGTATCCCAACAAAAAAGGAGAATATTCTGGATTGCAAACCATGAAGGAAACTTCCCTCAATGTCACAGGAATTTTAGTCAACAAAGGAAATGTCCTCGTACAACTCTCCGTTCCTCAAAATGGCGGTATCTCATTCTTCAACCGAATATCTATTATTGACTCAGCCACTGGCAAACGTATCCTACCCGCTTTTTATCAAGACAATTATATCTCTATCGTCCCAGGCATGAGCCGCAGTATTTCCATTTCTTACCCACATAAAGACGGAATCGTTCCGGCTCTTTGCATCGAAGGATGGAATACTAAGAAACGCATTGTTCCTCTTCATTAAATTCTACCAATGAATCATTTTTCACTCTATTGCTGTATGGTACTTTCCACTTCGCTCATTGGATTCGGAGCTAGTCCCGTTTCACCCATGTCCGGCGACGTCTCCCTCACCTATCGAGACGTGGCCCCATGGGAAGACGTGCTTCAGCGCTTTCCTCGCGGCAGTCAAGAATGGAAGGCAGCTCATTTCCTTATAACCAACATGCCGTCCCGGGACTTTCAGGGGCTTCCTCACGATTTGCTCGAAAAGAATATTCATCTCGCGTGTAAAGCTCGCAAGCAATACCCCTGGGGCAAGACCATTCCCGATGAGATTTTTTTCAACGATGTACTTCCCTATGCCATTGTTGACGAAACTCGAGAAAATTGGAGAGAACCTTTCCTGGCTTTGTTTGGTCCACTTGTGGAAAACTGCCAAACCATGACCGAAGCCGCTAAAATCGTCAATGCCTCCATTCCCAAGCTTACTGGAGTCGATTACAACACACGACGCAAAAAACCCAATCAATCTCCAGCCGAATCCATGAAACAACACATGGCCTCATGCACAGGATTGGCAATCCTCCTCGTAGACGCCTTTCGTTCTGTGAGCATTCCAGCTAGATTCGTTGGTACAGCTTCATGGTTCGACAACCGGGGCAATCACAGCTGGGTCGAGGTATGGATCGACGGCCAATGGCATATAACCGAATACTACCTGCCGCCTCAATTCGACAAACTCTGGTTCATGTCAAGCGCAGGCAAAGCTTCTCCCGACAGCCGTGAATATGCGATCTACGCCACTTCCTTTCGCCACACGGACGATTCCTTCCCCATGGTATGGAATCCCCAATCCACCGACGTCCCCGCCATCAACGTCACCCAACGATACATCGATCTCTACCAATCGATGCGACAAGAGGCCGATCGAAATGGTACCCATATCCCACTCGTCGTCCGCACATTCCAATCTGGATCCACTTGCAAAAACTCTGAAGACCGTATTCCTGTCAATATTGACGTCTTCCACGACCAATTACAAGTAGATGGAGGCCGTTCCGCCGGTCCACTACAAGATATGAACGATGTGCTCACGTTTTATCTGGGTAAAAATAAGACATACACGCTTCGTTACCAGGACACGAAAGGCAACCCTAAAGAAACTACCATTGTCGTAGGGAATCGACCACTCTCTATTGATCTATTAATTGATTAACCCTCATTGTCCCGTTCGGAGCTATGTCTTAGCATGTCCGAACGGGAAAATTTTCTGGTCCCGATAATTCTTAACTGTTATATTGTCGGAGATATCCTATGGACTTTTCTGCAATTGGTCATCAATTAATCGAACGCACAGGTATTGACGATCTGATGGAAGACCTGTTTAAGGCAATTCATTCAGGGAATCCTAACATGTGCCAACTCAATGGAGGCAGTCCCGCATTCTTTCCGGAAGTCAACGCAATGTGGCGAGCTAGTCTCAATCAGATGCTAGAATCTGGAGATTTTGATTCTTTGGTAGGGACTTATGGGCACCCACGCGGAGACGTTCAGTTTATCGATGCCCTTATCAACTACCTCAATGAAAAGTACCATTGGGGAGTTACAGAAAAAAATATAGCAATCACCCAAGGCGGGCAAATGGCTTTTTTCCTCTTGTTCAACGTCCTTGGAGGTCCCGCTGAATCTGGGGAAAAGCACGAAATTCTCTTTCCTCTTTGTCCTGATTACATCGGGTACCAATCCCAATCCCTTTTTGGGCAATCCGTTTTCAAAGGCAAACGACCTAAAATCACCATTCTCAGCCCACACGAATTCAAATACGGCATTGACTTTGACAATTTGGCCGTATCTGATGCTACGTCGGCTTTTTGCCTGTCGCGCCCAACGAATCCTACAGGGAATGTCGTAACTGACGAGGAAATGGAACAACTACGCCAGCTTGCAAGACAAGCCGACATCCCTTTGCTAGTCGACAGCGCTTATGGTCCCCCCTTGCCTAATATTTGTTCTGCCCCTATTACGCCCGTTTGGGATGATCATATCGTCATGAGCATGAGTTTGTCTAAAATCGGCCTACCTGGGACCAGAACAGGTATTGTCATTGCAAGTGAAAGAATCATCGATGTCATTGTCCGAACAGTCACAACTTCAGCTCTTTGTCCGAACAATCTCGGTCAAAAACTTATTGCACCCTATATTGAAGACCGTTCTATTGAGACAGTCTGTCAGACCATCATTGCACCATTTTACAGGAAGAAAGCAGAAACAGCGATTCGCCTATTACACGAATATTTGCCCGACCAACTTCCGTGGAAACTCCATAAGAACGAAGGGGCCATGTTCCTCTGGTTGTGGCTGGATTCCATGCCCATCTCTTCTCAAGAGCTCTACGAACGTTGCCGAGAACGAGGTTGTTTCATCAATCCTGGGCACCATTTCTTTTTCGCCATGGACAAGGATGAATACCATTCCTGGAGGCACACACAAGAATGTATTCGCATCAGTTTCACTCAGTCTGACGAAATCCTCGAACGTGGACTTTCGATTTTAGCCGAAGAAATCGTTCGCGCCTACCAAGCCTAGCACATTTAACATCCTATGAACAGCATGACTGGCTTTGGAAAAGCCCAGGTACCTATGCCCTGTGGTTCCATTCAGGTAGAAATTTCCGGCATCAATCGCAAACAAGCAGAAGTCATCGTCAATACGCCCAAAACTTGTTCTGCTTGGGAACCAGAAGTTCGTTCGATCATTCAATCTGCCATATCTCGCGGTCGCATTTCCGTATCTATCGCAATTGAATATGATAGACAACATCTCGACATTCCCTTCTCGTTCAATGAAACCCAGTTTCGCAACTATATGGCAGCCGTCGACAAAGCAGCCACTCTTTCGGGACGAACTTGGAATCTTGACGTAGCGGAACTGAGCCGCCTAGGCATCATC
>CASFPZ010000072.1 GCA_949296365.1 uncultured Akkermansia sp.
GCCGTTTGTTACCGGAAGACTACGTAACCTCGTTGACATGGACAGCGGATGGGCTTTGGGTGGGATTCCGCGATCAAGGCGCCGCCCTGCTCAAACCCGATACGCTGGAAATCATCAAAAAGGCAGACTTCCCCGCAGGGGTGAAGACACCTTGGGTGACCCGAGTTCTTCCGCTCCGCAATGGAGCCATCTGTGCGCTCACCTATGGCAATGGCCTGATTCCCATCGGCAAGACAAGCAAACGTACCGGAAGTACGCCAAAACAGGTACGTGTAGCCGATACAGAAATAAAACATCCCCAAGCGCCAGAGCCTTTGGAATGGAAACAGTTGCGCCAGGAGGCTGATGAGTTCGCGCAAACTCGCGGCCAAGAGGCCCAGAAGAAAGGGCCCCAAGCTATTTTCTGGAAAGAAGATTGGACGACTAAAGGCTCCTGGTGTTACCGTTATGGCAAGCACACAGCGATTTTATGCGGCGCTGCTCCGGGCTTTACCTCGGAAGTGTTCTCCACCACTTTTGGTTATTTGCTTGATATAGGTTGCCGAGAAGGATTTCATCAACCGCATCCCAGGGGAGTCATGTTGGGTTTGGGGTGGATCCATAAGCCAGAAGATCCTAATTCTCTCCACAATCCATCTCGAGGAACTAAGTCTTGCGGTTTTTGGTCGGATGGACGAGAAGGACGTTCGGCGATAGACGGGCCTGATATTTGGTTGGTCGTCGATGCTCATGACCCCATGCCCTACGAATTAGATCTCTATTTTTACAACGCAGAAGGAACGCTGTACCCGGAAATGGCTCGTCGCGATCTTTTGCTTGAAGTGCGTCGTTTTCAAAGTTCTCTGTCGCGCAAACAGACTCTCTCTTTACACAGAGTCAACCTTCCGGACGGGAGCGTCGATATGGAACCAGTACGTGAAACCGAGCGCATTCTCCAAGAACCGGTTCTAGCCAGGAGTCGAGTCACCGGAAATGCGAGCTGTGCGGTCTACAAATCCTTCTTGCTACAAGGGCCTGCTGTCTACTACATTAGGATTGCGCGAAACTACTCTTGCCATACACGTCTGAATGGAGTGTTTCTGACACGATTGCCGAACACAAATTTGTTGGCGCCTCCTCCCTATGACAAAAAACGACCATATGATGGTATGTTTTTTGCATATCAGAATATTCTTTTGCACCCTGTTCCGGAGAATTTGCAATTGATGGGGTCAGAACAAGAAGTCGCTCATACTTGGGATGCAGTTAACCAGATCGACTGGGATCCGACCCGTTTAGCGTGGGCCAATCGTTGGTCTGTAAATGCCTATAGAACAACGCGATCGAAGACAGCCCCCCAATCGGAGTTAATCGCCCCCATGCGCTGGAATCTTAGGTTGTGGAATCAGCAGGAACGCCGACAATTTGAAGATACTATGCTTCAATGTTGGTTGAAATTACAAGATTATTTCCAAGGATCTTATCTTACAGAAGAATATTTTCCCGGGAGCCCGCGAGTGTTACCCATCAATGATCAAGAGGCCCAGCTCATCAGATACATGGGAGTGGATTGGCATGATTGTTTTGATGGAATAACCCCTAAAGGAGATAAAATCCGCCAATTAAAAGAACTCCTAGAAAGCGTTTCCCCTGCCGACCGAGTACGCCTGGAAAAGGAGTACTATGAAAAGCAGGGTCAGAAATCCCCAAAAACAATATAAAGTAACCATTATTTATTCTACCATAAAAGCGCTTATGATATCGTGCTTGTTAGCAACAATGTGTTCATTGATGCATACAGAAGCCTCGAACTTACAACCACAAGGTCGAGCCAACGTTGGCCCTAGCGGAATCACTGTTAAGTATAAACTTTCTTTTTCCATGACGAAAACCGGTTGGCAAGAAATTGGTGAATATCCTACGCCACAAGACTGGATTCTTGATGCTCCGCGAGGTATTCTTACAGGAGAGCCTATCGATGGAGGAAAAGCTTATTTTGTAAAATCTGTGCCAGAAAAACTCGATCGCGACAATCCCAATCTCAATCGGGGCTCTCTTTCGTGCAAAAAGGAAGTTCTCTTGTTGATAGCCCAATCCGTCGATGATTAAACATATCTAATCCCAAAAGAACCTCCGCAACGTCCGTTTACTAGACGTTGCGGAGATCTCAATTCTGTCTTATCCGTTTTTATCGGGCGCTAATTCATGTTAATTATTGGACTCCAGATCATTGACAGAGCTGCGGATTGGTTCTAGTTGGAATTGGTCGCTACGCCGGATGTTGAATGGTTTCCATGGGTTGGGTGTTTTTACAGGAGAATAAACGACTTCATTGAATTTGATCTTTTGAGGGATTTGCAAACTGATCGAGCCTTCGACCCACGCCTCTTTCTTTTTCAATGAACCCTTTTCATGATAACGGCGTACAGCGCGAACTGATACTTCATGACCTTTTTTGGAAACATGAATAAGGCCGTATCGAGAAACTCCTTTCGAAACGTCTTCTTCTTCCTGATTCATTGACATATAGAGTTTGTCGACACCTACTTCGTACATCTTGCCATTGTTGAGATCGATGAGGAAACAAGCAAATGTTGCATTGTCAGTTTGTACTCCGACAAAGGCGGTTTTTAGTTCGTTGTCAATCAAAATACGATTAGACGTATTGCCGTAGGGGATCATCACCCGGATTTCTATTCCGTCGGGGCTTCGGAAGGTCAAGCGCTGCAGGATCACGTTTTCTCCTTTGTCTGGAGTCTTATAGCTCATGAGTTCCATTCTGGGCGAAGGGTCTTGGTTCCCTAGCATCACTGGCTTGGTAAACAGGAGATCCCATGAGTCGACGCTTTTTTCGGCAGTGAGCCATAAAAGGGGAGGTTCGGAAGGTTGCGTTGTTGCAACCTCTTCAGCTATTCCAGGCCATCCAGCCAGGGAAAGGGCTAACACGATCGGGGTTATTCTTTTCATTCAGTAGATGGGACATGCGTGGCTGTTGAAATGTTCAAACAGTTTTATCATTTTTCGATTAATTAAATGAGTTTCTAAGGTTCTTTTTGAGGCCGGGGTCATGCTGAAGGTGATTGAGGGTGGAGGATAGGGGAATAGCCCTGGAAATGGGAAAATGATTTTCTAAAGGCGCAAAAAAATCCCCCGGTTGACATGCGTGTCTACAGGGGGATAGTCGTACGCCAGGAGGAAGAGCATTTCCCCTGGCGTACAAGATGATCCTCTTAGAGAGAGGTTAGAATTTCTTCGTATGAAGATCCTGGTCGACCAGGATGCCGTCGATAGCCTTTAGGTTGAAGTGCAGATCCTTCTTGGCTTTAAAACGAATGATGAAGAGATCCTGCGAACCTTGAAGAGCAGATTGGCCTAGGCCGATATTGACGAAGGTAGGATACAGAGCCTTATTCCCATTCGAGTGGAGCCTGTCGTTCGTCAGATTGGCCATTTTACCCATGTTGAGTGGGGCAATGCCAACGTATTCGTAGTCGGCAGGTTGATAGGGCAAGGCAAAACTCAGAGCATTGACCAAAGCCAGATGATTGCCTCGGACAGTAATCTCGATGATTTCGCCGTTTTTATAATCTTGTTTGTCAGGGCGCAACTCTAACGAACCACCCAACTTGGTTGGGGATTGGTCGTCCTTTTTGGCTTCTTCGTTCTTTTGATCTTTATTTTCTTCAGGAACTTCAAGACGCGTAGCTACGAGGGAAATATCATAGGCATCGATGAGGTTGTTCTTATTGATATCGCCGTTGCTGATGTAACCTTCGAAATCGGCGTCTCCTTTCCTCAAACCTGTGTAGTTGGTATACGACGTAAGATCGTTGCGGTCGATCTTGCCATCGTTGTTGATATCGCCGGGCAGGTAACTGGCTGTACCGGGTACCTTAAAGACATAGAGTTCACGGCCCGAACCATATTTTCCAACGCCTTCCGCAACTTTGAGACGGATGAAACGAGCAGTAGGTTGATCCTTGAACGTGAATTCTTTCACACTAGCATCTTTAGCCCATTCAAACGAACCGACAGTCGTCCAGTTTTCTTGATCCATACTGACGGAGACTTCGCCCTTCAGGATAGTGCCGTTTCCGGCATCTTCGCGAGGTACGTAGACGAAACGGTCGAGTTTGTTGACGGTTACCAAATCCATCGTTAAGTCAAATGGAGTTGCTTCTGTGCTGTACTTCGTATGCCACGTGTCTTTTTCCTTGAAGTCGAACAACTTCGTTAACGAATTGCCTTGGTTCTCCACCGAGGTCTTGCCCTGAATCCCCGGGATAGCGAATTCGAGCGGGTTATCTTTAGTGACAGCTTGGAATGACACCCAGTCTGACGCACCGTCCTTATTGACGGCACGAAGCCTGAATGAATACGGAGTTTCGGCTTCCAGGTCTTCGAAGGTAAAACTTGTGCCCTGGATTGTCGTGTACAGCATGTTGTCGAAATGGATTTCGTAGTAATCCGCATTTGGGACTGCGTCCCACGATGGCGTCAAGGCATAGGGAGCTCGTCCCTCTTCCTTCACCTGGGCGTGAGCAGGTGCAGTTAACTGGCCCGAATGACTGGCTTTTGTTTGAGGCGGTTGGAATTCAAAGCCCTCAATGAGCAAAACCGTTTTGTGCTTCGTGATATCAGACGGCGCTAGTTTGACGAGAACCATAGGATTTTTGATCATTTCGACCTTGGCAAATTCGCTGCCAGCAGTCGAAAATTGATTTAAATTCGGCCGTTCATTGTAGAAGTAGACATTATTGCCAGATAAGAATTCTTGTAGAGTTTTGCATTCCTTTAACTGAACAGGTTGACCACCCAAACGAACTGCAAGATTTTTCGGCTTGTCCGTAACATTGATCCGGAATTCAGTACCTTTGAGTTTTTGGAAGGTGGGGTATTGCCCTTGTGTCGGATGAATCGTGACGAGAGCGTTGCCGTTTTGCGTGACCGATTCGATTTTGGTGGTTACGTAATGTCCCTGCTTATATTCTTCCGAGATCCCGTCGTCATCATATTCAGTGAATGTGGATTTCCCACAAGGATAAATTTCATAGATGCGGAGGTCTTTGCGAATTTCCGAGACATTGTTGTTAGGGTTTGTCATTGGAATGATGGCGCCATGACGTACGAAGACAGGTAACTTCCAGATCGGAGCAGCAAAATCATTGTAAATCCGGCCACCCTCATAAATTTCTCCAGTGAAGTAATCAATCCATTGACCCTCAGGAATATAAATACCGTGGCGGACGTCGTTGCCTTGTTTGTCTGCGCGGGTTTCTTGGTAAATGGGCGCAATTAAGAAATTCGGGCCGTATAGGAATTGGTATCTGGTAGCGGATCCTAGCGAGTACGGGTTAGGAGAATCCAGGAACATTGCTCGTATGATAGGCATGCCAGAGACAGCCTCGTGAGCGATACTGTAGGTATATGGCAACAATTGGGATTTTAGCTTGAGGTAGAACCGGTTGATCGAGGTATACGGTTCTCCCATGGCATGGGGGTATTTTTCATTAGCACCCCAGCCATCCATGTTCAATTCCATTGGGGAGAAGGTTTTCCACTGGAAGTCTCGCGTGTTGATAATAGGCTTCTTGCCACCGAAAATGCCATCCATGTCCGAGGAAATATTGGGCTGACCAGACAACCCAGAGCCGATGTAGGTGGGAATATGGAAACGAATGTACTCCCATTCGCCGCCGGTTTGGTCACCGGACCAAATGCCCGCATAGCGCTGGGTGCCTGCCCAACCGTCGAGCGAAATGATGAACGGGCGGGCATTGTTGCCATAATAAGTCATGATTTGGGCGACGTCTGTGATGCCGTTGAGCCCGAAGGAGTACCCCGCGCCAACCCAGGCGACATCTGTCTTCAACACGCGAACTCCGGCGTCGCGCACTTCTTTGACGATATCGCGCTGTAATTTCACTTCGACACCCTCTTTGGGATGCAGGTCGGATTGCGTCCATAGACCGATTTCTACGCCGTGTTGTTGGGCGTATTCTGTCAAATTTCTGAGGTTGGCGATATTGCCGTCTAGGGTTTTAGTTTGGCCATACCCAGCGCCATAGCCGTCATTGGGTAGGAGCCAGCCAAGGGGCATATCGTGCTGTTTGTACCGGTCGATGACAGCCCTTGCCGAAAATTGATAGTTGTTGAGTTCGCCGTTAAGCGATTCGGGAATGGCGCCTTCTTCCTGTTTGGAGGATTCTTTGTATCTTTTACCGTCTTCAAAGAGAATACCTTTCTCGTCAGGCTTCCAATAGTCACGGTTGTAGGCATTTAAGTGTCCCTGATAGAAGGCAAACTTAGGCAACAAAACAGGGTGGCCAGTCAATTGGTAGAAAGAGTTCAACAATCCAATCGCATCGTTACCAACCATGAGAAAAACATCTAAATAGTTGGTTTCGTGTCTGAGGCGTACGAGTGTGTTGTCTTGAGAACCGAAGTCGTAAGCGCCTTTCTTGAAGGTATGCCACATGAGGCCATATCCTTTGGTTGACCAGTAGAATGGAGCCGGAGAGGCAACACCGCCATCGGTCCAGCTGTTCTGGTTTTCAATAGCGATGACCTTGCCCTTGTGAGAGAATCGCCCATTTTGTACCCCGCCACCGTAGAAATATTCGTCTTGTTGCGTCTTGAATGTAAGCTCGACTTTTTTGGGTTCGAGAGAGACCGGCTCCGCCTGGTCGATGATCACCGAGTTATCGGCGAGTCGTATAACCTGGAACAACCCAGTTTGCCGATTGATGTCGATGCGAATACGGGTTGTTGTCAATGAAATGGTGTTGTCATTTTGCTTGACCTCAAGCTTGGAGACTGCTTTGCGGGGAGAATCGACAAGGATTTGAGCAGGCGGCTGCGATTCCGGATTGCGGATAATACCCCCGGTGTCGTCTCGGAACAACCGGAAAATGTGGTCGGCATAGAAATCGACCGTCATTTGCTTCTGCTCTGCTAGAAGGATTTCTACCGTTGTTGGGTTGATTTGCCGGGCTCCTGTAACAGCCGCCGTTGCGGGCGCAGGAGATGAAGCCGATACGTTGGCTGCTGCTAATGGCTGGATGGCAAAACTCAAAGCTAACCCACACACCATTAACGCAGTGTGGCGACAATAACTATGTTTCGATGAATGTGGCATCAGTCAATTATGGTTTATGTGTGTTGGAAAAATCAAAGAATATTCTTTTGGGATTGCCCCAAGGGATCGTTCCTGGAAGGTTAGAAATTTAACAAATCCTCGCCACAGGATTGGCGGATCGATTGGGCATACCGGGCTGCTTTCTCCCCGAAACTCAAATCAGGATTTTGATAGAGAATACCTCGCGAAACATTGACAACAAAAGGAGCTTTTCGCCCTGTACCAGAAAGCGACGATAGCTGCCCGCCCTGTGCCCCTAATCCAGGTACTAACAATGGTGCGTCCGGCAACTTTGTTAAAACGTCCGGAGCTGCATTCGTCAACCCGACAACCATCCCAACATCG
The DNA here is from genome assembly GCA_949296365.1 of uncultured Akkermansia sp. Taxonomy (GTDB): domain Bacteria; phylum Verrucomicrobiota; class Verrucomicrobiia; order Verrucomicrobiales; family Akkermansiaceae; genus Akkermansia. Next base: position 7,463 of record CASFPZ010000072.1, read on the forward strand.
GTTGTACAGGCCTCTCGTTGAGCTCGTGTCACCATGTCGCCGACAAGTTCGTAGACTCGTCGTCCATCTGCTAACGATTGGCGTTCGATGTCACTGGCGCCAGGGTTCGAGGTAACGGCCAACAGATAAATCCCTTTGCCTTCATAGTGGAGAAAGGGGGCAAGCGTGTCGTACCCCATGAAGGGACTTAGCGTCACAGCATCTACCTGCAAATGCTCAAAGTAAGTCTGAGCGTAATACTTTTGAGTTTCACCAATGTCTCCACGCTTGGCGTCTAGAATGACGGGGATTTCACGATCCATGTCGGCAAGTAGGCTCTCCAGAATTTCTAGACCTGCCAGGCCCATAGCTTCGAAATAGGCAATATTGGGCTTGTAGGCTGCTGCGTAAGGGGCCGTTTCTTCAACGACTTGGCGCAAAAAATCCGGGATGGAGCGAATGCCTTCTCCAGGGACAGGGCGAGGGTCTAGGCCGACGCATAATGCCGATCCCGTAAGTTTGATTCGTGCCTCAAGTTTTTCTATATACCTCATGTATGCTATGCAACCACAGCGGCAAGGCAAAATCAAGCTTCATATATGGCACAGGGGGCGATCTTCATGAAGTAGTTTAGCAATCAATCGCCAGAAACTCGAACTTGGTAGGCCCGGAAGGAATCGAACCTTCATCTTCGGTACCGGAAACCGACGTCCTATCCATTGAACGACGAGCCCGCTGCGTCAAAAAATCCAAAATGGTACGCGGTACTGGATTCGAACCAGTGACCCCATCCGTGTGAAGGATGTGCTCTACCACTGAGCTAACCGCGCACGAACGGCAACACGCAAACTCTAATCTCAAAATTCCAATCTGCCAAGAAAAACCATTGACGGTGACAAAAAAACATCTGCTTGGAATTCGAGTTGGCTTTCTTGTTTGTCTTTCGCGTTCTTGTACTGATCTAATCTCAATTTTTATCGTGATAAAATGAATCGGAGGGTCATTTATTAAAAAATTATCCAAAGAGTGACAATGATCTTGTGGTATGCATCATCGTGGTAACAGAAAGCTTTTATGGTATCATGTTATTGTTCGGGATGGGCACGACGCTGTGAGGTGCCCAGGATGATTCGAGGCCGAATATATTGTTTGGTTTGATTATTGGATTGCCCCCCGTTCATAGAATTAGGTGTAGGGGAAAGGCCGATTTTCAGAGCGAGGAGACGGGGTGGCAATTCTTTTCATTCAAAAACAAAGCCACCCTTCCTGGCGAGCAGGAAGGGTGGAAAGGTAACAAACAAACCATGCAATGAGACATGATTGCGTCTCAATCTTGGTAGATTGTGATTGTCTGTACTTGCACAGTGTTGCCTGAGGCGTGAGGTAGAATGAGCACCAAGTTGCCGTTTGATTTGTCCGTTTTGAGCATCATTTTACGGTCGATGAACCACTGCTTTTGACCATTGGGGAGAGCTTTTTCAGTGCGGACTTCTAGAGGCATGGAGCGGTTTTCCTTAGAGAGCGTTTGACCGAATTTCCACTCTTTGCCAGGTTCGAGGAGTTGCATGTCTTTTTCACTGCCTATTGCTTTGGGCATGCGAAGAAGAATAGGGATACCCGTCATATTCTTGATATAAGTCATTCCAGGTTGGCAATCTTTTTCATCGATATACGAGATGATCATTTGATTGCCATTGAAACAGAATACGCCAATGCTCTTGCCGACAACGTCTTGCGGAAGGTTGGTTTTGAAAAAAGGCTGCAGTTTGTTTTCTTTAGTTGGGATTTCCGTGTAGAACCGCAGTACTCGGTCTTCCGGATAGGGGACGCGAGCGGCAGGCAATCCGTAGCGCATTGGCACTTCGACGAATGTGGTCTTGTTGATGGGCATCAACGCCTTGTTCAACTTAGCGTTGGGCATGCCGAATACGAAACGGATACCCGCCTGCAATCTGGCAGGCGGCGGAATAACAACAGGTCCTTTTTTATCGCCCTGTTTCTGCTGGTTGGCAGCAGCCTGTTGCCTTGGTTGGCCAGCTTGTTGGCGTTGCTGTTGAGCCGGCGCCTGTTGACGCGCCGGCTGCTGGGGTGTTGGTTTTGCCGCTGAAGCGGTAGAGTTTCGAGCCTGGGCAAGTGCCAAGCCAGGGATCGTCAAGGCAAGTGAAATAATTGTAAGGATGTTCTTCATGAGAAACGGGAAAATAGTTCAGATTCGTCTTCTACACGATCATACTTCTTCTGGGGAGAGCCACCGGAAAGAGACAATATTGAATCTTCTTCCGAATGCACGGTTAATATTGCTCAAGTTTGTCTGTTCGACTTGT
>CASFPZ010000073.1 GCA_949296365.1 uncultured Akkermansia sp.
TAAGACTCTCAACAATTGGTCTCTTGGGGTCTTCAACTTGCTCTTAGTAGAACTACCTTGAGGGGAGACTTACTCAATAGTTTTACCGGACACTAGTGGTTTTTTTCATTTTCTTTTCGCCGTCTTGTAATAATGCCCCCCCTCGTTCGGTGAGCCGGTATGCACTTGGCAATGATAAGGTTAGGCAGTTCAGAACTGTGTCCGCTAAGCAATTTTTCTATTCCCGTTGGTTCATCACGACCACATCAGCCATTCTAGAAGCAGGCGTCACGCGGCAATCCACCAGTTTGCCCTGGCGTACCTTGCCTTGAACGATTGTATTGAAGGGAGCATGGAGTTTGAAGTTACAATCCCAGTCGGTCGGCCAGGCAGGCAGCAGGTAAATATGTTTGCCCGGGGTTTGCATCAACATGTCCTGCAACCCCACCATGGCAGCGCCGCCGTGGTCCATATCGGGGCATTGGCAGAACCCCGGGTTATCCCAAAAAACGGGAAAACGCCTGGCGATGTTAGGGTTGCCGCGATCGCCCCAAGGATGCAGGAACTTATTGATGGCGTACGACTTTGCTTCGTCAGTCAATCCCAAATGGGCCGTATAGATACCACCTTGGAACCAGCAGATATAGTTTTTCTGAGGAGCAGCCTTGGAGTTGTAAAGCCAGGTGTTTTTGGCGATTTCCAACTTTGTGGGGTTAGTCCAGGAATGAGTTTCAAACGGGAAGAGAGCATACAATTGCGGGAACTCCATGTTAGGTTGATTGCCCTCTAATTCCCAAGTAACGGCAGGCGGCAAGACCGTACGGCCGTCTTTCACGACAGTAGGGACGTCTGGCAAACGATTCCGGACATCCTGGAAATAGGCGAATTGTTTTTGGGACAATTGATTTTTGGGGAAGGACAAGACCCCGTCCACCAAAGCATGCAAGCCGCAGACCACGTCGACAGGGTTCAGGGCATTGCAATACAGCTCCAATGCGCTAGACGGGAACAGTTCCAGTTTGCCATCCGGGGTGAGCGGGGAACCCTTCAAGCGTTTGCGGCTCTGTTGGTAGTAGTTGTCGAAATATTTAACAGCGTTTTCGATAACAGGCATTTGGCGTTGCAGGGGTTCCTGGCCGAAGCGAGCAGATTCGAGGAACATGTAGGCGAAGTCGAGCATCGACGTGTAATGATGTTCCAGGTGCATCAACCCACTGTGTCCGTACTCCCAAGGTTCGCGCTTGCGATTTCCAGTGCGGTAGAAGGCGTCCGACATAACCTCTGGGTTCGCGTACACAGCATGCATGCCGTAAATGCTCAATGCCTCAGGGTAAGCAGCGCCTTCGAACCCCCAATAGGTTTTAACGCGAGCTTTTTGCAAATCCAGCAAATTACTGTACATGTTGATCACAGGTTGCATCAAGTCGTTGTCACCCGTTTTGATCAATGGCCAATAGACCAACCGTTGGTTTTGCGCCATGAATTCACAGCCTTGCCAATTGCGCGATTCGGCAGGGCTGCCGGGTCCGTTGTCGACATTGAAAATGCCGCCGTTGAACAACACAGGATGCCGCGCACCGCGAGTACACCCCATCAGATAACGGAAAAGCTGGTAATTGCGACCGACTTGCCACGCGGCCGCAACAGCATCGGTTCGGACATTCGCGCTAGCGGCGCTTGCCGCATCCGCATTAGGGTTGATATGGATATAACTCCTGTCCCAAAATTGCTTCCACCAGGCAAGCGAACGTTGGCGATCTGCCTTGGAAGAACCGCTAGTACTGGCAGCCAAGCGTTTTACTTCTCGTTTCCAGGTGTTCAAGGACTCGTCTTGCTCGATGCGCACGACAATCCGCAAATCCATGTTGTTGACGGAACCTTTCGACTTCAGGATCTCGCCGTGGAAGGGGATTCCCATGTAGGTACCGTTGGTTTTCCCAGCGCCTACGAAACCGTCAGCATACATCAACCCGCCGGATGTCAAATTTTTCAGAGGGTCGGCGATTTTGTCCTTAAAAGGCTCGGCTCGTTGTTCCCGGATGATGTTTTCTAGGGCTTTATTTTCTGAAGCATTGCGGTGGTAGAACATGATCTGATGATGAGGTGACATGGAATGCTCCAGCTTCCAGGTTTCGTAATGGGCCTCGACTTCTACAGGCAGGTCAGACTTCATCTCGACATGGACGACCGGGCGGAAAACGTCGGTCCAGATCCTCAGTTGGAACCCATTGTCACCGTAAAATACGACTTCGGAACGTTCCAGATCCAACTCTTGTTTGAACGAGTTAGCAAAAGGATTTGGCGAGCACTTCAAGCGCACGCGTCCTAGTTTACCCAGAATGGTACTGTGGTCCATGTAGCTATCTGTGCTGCCCAGGTAAAAGAGGATGTCGTTTTGTTCCCGCCAAACATTGAGTTGGAGATTACCGCCACCAACCGGCATTGAGCCGTGTGAATTGACGCTTGGAGAAGACCAGGCGACACGATACCCTTTCATGATTGCCTCAGGGGATAATTCTTTGCCAGACGCGTATACGGAGTCCAGCAACCCGAACGCCATTAGGAGAATAAGTAATTTGCGCATAATGATTTAGTAAGAAATAACGATGAATTGGCCAGGCTGGATTGTCACTGTTTTGCTAGATTTTCCAAAGAAACAATCCACATAATTGGCAGCTGCTTCTTCAGAGGTTTCGCAGAGGATGTCGACCACGGCCGGGAATGGAGTAGGATTGGTAATTTTCAATCGTCCCTTCCCCGCTTGATCAGGCAATTTCTCAGCCTGGACGTTATCAAAAACCGCAAGGACATCCGTATCTTTTTGAACATAAATGCCAGGTATTTGCGTTGTTGTAAGAGCCATGGCGGCTTCTGCCCACGAGCACGAGCCAAAAATGTTGCCGCCGACGCCGCCCTTCCCTTCCCAATCGCTGAGATTGACACGTTCGCATACACCTCCAGCAGGCATATGGCCGATTGGGCGATCTGGCCTACTGATGTATTGCGTCGTTCCATGAGCAATGTCGACTAACAAATCCAGAGCCCTGCGGTCCCCCGATGCACGAAAATATTTCAGCAAACAATCGCCGGACCACGTACAAATAGCCGGGGCCGCGTGCTTGTTCGCAACGCTAGCCCACATCGCGCCGCATGAACGAGCCTTGATTTGGCCCAGAGAAGATTGAGGCGGGAACACATAATCATACGAAACGATCCAGCTCGCGCAAATCGGCAACAACTCCGAACAGTACGACAACCATTCCCGGTCCCTAGTCGTTTCGTAAAGAGCCATAAAAGCCTCGAACATTCCAAAAGCCGATTCACTATCCGGCGCCGACAAGATCTCTCCAGGGCCACCAGTCGTATAACCCTTGCGCACAAAGTCCAGGTAATACTTGCGACCAGCTTGTTGAGCTACCAGCAAATACTTGGGATCCGAATAAGTCTGAGAAGCCAAAGCCAGGCCGCCGCAGGCAATCGCAGCCGAAGCCGAACCGCCAATGCATAACTTGCCGGTTTCGACATCGACAAATTGACCGAATTGGCCTTCTTCATTCCACAATCTGACAAAGGCGTCCGCCAATTTTTTTAATCCCGACTTCCAATGCGAGGGGACCACTTCGCCAATCGACTCCAAATACCGGAACTGCCGCTGAGCCATGTAGAGCCAGTCACCCTGAGAACGCGCCAACGCTTCATTGAATTTGAAAGGGGAACCAAAACTAAAACTGACAAATTCCTTGCCATTCCCGCAACAATTGAAAAATCCCGACTTAGCTTGGCTTTTGGAAAAAATGACCTCCAGGTTTTTTTTAGCGCGTTCGAGACCGATTTTGCCACCGTTCATCATGATTGGGAGGGTGTTTTGACCGCCGCCGCACCAACCTAATTGCCAGATAAAATTCCAGGAAGGTTGGCCGCCGACCTTGCTCAGCCAATACATATTGATCGATTCGTCCCAGCGTTCGGTTTGGTACAGATGGTTCACCAACTTCCAAGCCTCGCTGAAGGGCAGCGTTTCCTGGCGTCGAGTCGGGTTATACCCTTTTCGAGCACGCATAAAACGTTGGTAAAGATCATTTAATTCACGAGCTGGGAAGGAATACACGCGGAACCGAATCGTCGTTGCGTCACCCTGTTTATAATTGGCAGGTACATCTCCTGAAGGTGCAAACCCAGTACCACCTGCGCGTAGCGTACGCATCGCCGGAGATGTAATCGTGAATGAACTCGACGCCCCCTTTTCTGCGATCGTCATACCATGATTACCCAGTTGGTTGCCCTGGGTCGTTTGCACCATCCAACCTTGTTGATCCTGGGGCGCCCAAAAGGCCATCAACGGCGTCGAGGCATTGCCTGTCGTCAATTCGATTTTCCCCAAGCCGTTCTTACCTAAGGAAGGTTGCACCGTCGTTGTCGTCGGCATGTCTTTTCGCCATTCGCGCTTGTCGTACCAATAGGGAGGGTACCCCATGTTTTTTACCTCGAAGCGGTTGCCGTCGTAAACGATAGCAGGCACCAACACAAAGTTCTCTGGCGACCACCCCTGGAAATCAAAGTCTACACCAACTACAATATTTTGGGCAGTTCCCTGCCGGAGAGTCCAAGTCAATTCATAGTCGGTAGCATCCGGTTCTCCGGGGACCTCTTTTTTGTGGATAGATAATTCCCATTGATCGTCCCCGGCCTGAATATTAGCTGCGGACTGCAAGGGCAAGCGCTTCTTCTCGGCAATTTGTTGTCCTGAATAACTACTGATGAAGGGGATGATATTCCCTGACAGTCCCCACGTTGGCAATGAGCCAGCCACAACCGCCACCCCCAACAACAATCGCCGTACAACAACAAGGTTCATCATAGGATTATTCTCCATTTACGATTAATTTTGTAGGATGTTTGGCAGTTGGTTTTTGGATCCACTTACCTTGTTTGAATTCACCCGAGACCGGGTTTTTGCCAAAGGCATAGAGTTTGAACGACACATCCCAATATTTGGGAAATGCCGGCAAAATGTACGTCGTATCCCCATAAGTTTGCATCACCATCTCTTGCAGAACGAGCAAGAAATTGCCACCATGGTCTTGATCGGGGGTCCAATCGAAGTTAGGGCCCCAGTAAACCGGGAAGCGGTGGTTAGGGTGGCTGTTTTGTATCTTGGCGAGGACATTTTGCTTAGCCTCTTCTGTCAGCCCCAAGCGAGCCGCCTGTTGTCCGCTCTGCGACCAACAATGCGTGTGCCGAATGATCCGCTTGTTGAAAGTTCGGACGCCCATCTCGTTGTCGGGCGTCGTAAAATTGCATAATGGGAACGGGAAGATGTTGTACAATTCTGGATTTTCCATATTCGTTCTCTTTGGAGCAAACTTTTCTGCCGGGGAATAAACTAATTGTTCCCCTTGTTGTTGCGTCGGCAACTCCGGCAACGCCTGTTGTAACCTCTGTACAAATGCCAGATTCTCGGTTCCAAGGCATTCTTTTGGCAACGCTAACAACCCGCTCGTTACGTACTTCAACCCCGCCACGTTGGGCATATCGTTGACGACTCCATCCCAATAGGTTTCCAGCGAATGCGTCGGCGTGATTCTGAGCCTCCCTTGTTCATCCTTGGGGAAGAAACTGTCGTAGAACTTCAACACCTCCACCGCCATGGGTACAAACATGCGTTTGGCAAATGCCGCATCCCGGGTATATTGATAATAATCGTACATCAATGCCGCAATCTCCAACCCGGAACTCCAGTAATAACGCACGTAAGGGTTCTCCACTTCGCCAACCTTCAGATTCCCGCGATTCCAGCCGTAATCGTGATTGACGAATGTCCCGAAAATCGTCGACGTTTCCGGATTTACAGCTCCTTCGGCCTTGTAAAAGACGGATGCCGTGCGCTTTAACATCGGCAAGTTGGAACAATAGAAGCGAAAGAGCGGCATCATCATTTCGTAGTCTCCGCTCTTTAGCATCGGATGGTACATCAAACGCGTATTTTGCCACCAATAGTCCGGTCCCCACATACGGAAATCCGGACTATAATTCCGGTTCTTATCGGTGTACACGGGGTCAACAGTAAAAATCGACCCATTGAATTTGATCGGGTAATTGCCATATCCGCCGCAAGCATTCATCCAATTCTGTAAAATATAGCATTGGGTAATCTTATCGCCCGTCACCTTGTCCGGTGTATGAACAATCAGATAACTCTTGTCCCAAAACTTTTCCCACCAAGCCGCTGTGCGTTTGGCCGCCTCTTCATAAGACACTGCCTGTTGTAAAATCATCTCCGTCTGCCGAACCCACTGCTGAGCCTCCTGGGGTTGGCTCGTGTGCGCGGCAATTTTCAGGCAAAATTCCTTCCTCGGTTCCGACGTGGTCAGTTTTGTAGGTTCCATTTGGACAAAGCCGTCACCTACTGCGTTATACCCCATCGTGCGATTGATGAGTGGGTCTTTGTTCTTGTTGGATTCGTCCTCTAGATTTTGCAGTTTCAGGGTAAATGGATAAATCGAATGCTCATTGCGATGGTAGACAATGAGGTGGTTATCCTTGCTAGCCACCAGATCGGGATATTCCGTGGCCCATTCGTCCTGTGTTGATTTTTGCAAAGAAAAATGCCTCTCATGCACGGGCAAAACGCGTTCCTTCGTGCGCCAAATTTCCGAGGAAACCGTCACGTTGACCGGGTAAGTCGACAGCCCTTTCACATAAACCACCGAGCTTTCACGATCTACCAGAAAATCCAAGCGAATGTTTCGATCGCCATTGACGAGCGTAATTTCGATCTTCCCTTCTCGCAAGTTCAGGGATTGCTGGAATTGGGTTCCGTCTGTCGGCAAAGCCGGGGAAAACGACAACCGGATCCGTCCCAATTTGTAGAGCGAGGAATTTTCTGACCACGCGTCGGTACGCGACAAGTAAAAAAGGAGATTGGCGTTGTCTTCCATCCAGACATTAGCGCCGACCTCACCATTGCCAATCGGCATGGAGGCGGAGGCATTCCCCCCCGGTGTCGTCCAATGAACCGTGTAATCGTTTACCTTGTTGGCCTGGGCCCAACCATTGACCCCGCTCAACAACAAGATGAGCGTCAATAAATATTGTTTAATCATTCTTGTTTAGGTTTTTTGTTATATTTTTGAAAAATTCATGCATTTTGACTTCATATTCGTCGGGAGTCGTATGCCATTCAGAAAGTCTAGTAACTCCCGTCTTACGACAAAGATCAATGAACTCGTTCAGGCGGACCATCGTTTCTGGGCGAACGCGCCATTGGCCGTTTACCCGTTCAAAACAACGGCTTTCAGCCGTACCGCGTTTTAAGGCAATGTTAAACAGGGCATACGTCAGCGGCATATGAGCTACTTTCACGCGCAACGCGATATCAGGTTGATCTTTCACAGCCTCCAATGCTTGTGCAAAAAGTTGTTCATAGCGAGCCATCAATTCATCTCGCAGGAATCCCTTGTCGCAATAGTCCTCCGGGTTCCCAAAAATACGCAACTTCTCACCGGACACTTCTAACTCATTGTGCATCAAATCGATGTATTGGCGAATCCACGGTGCTGCATTGCCGTAATAATGTTTGAGGAAGTCATCCATCTCGGCATTCAAATCAAGATTAGGGTTCCACAACAAACGAGCAATTAAGTATTGTCTCAATTCGTAAAATTCACCGCCAATTTCCCTGTTGCCTTGTTGGAAATGAGCATTTGCCCCATTTTTGACAAAAAACTGGATATTAGGTTGCAAGACACGCAAATTGGGGAACGGACTGACCAGGTTCCGGAACTGAACGACGTAATCCCAAATCATGATATTGCGTGTTAATTTGCCCCACGCGCGAAGATCGGCCCCAAAAGAATCGCCCGGATTAGATTCGATGGGCATTTGGCGTTCCGACTCAATGTCGCATAACAAAATCTGCACGTTTTTTCGCGGAACAATCGTCCTCGGCGGTTTTCTGCTGTATTGATAAGCCAAGGTTGAAATTATTTTGTCGGGGAAACGTTCTGCGACGCGATTGACAAATGTAAGGAGAGATCCGCTTGGGCTGCCCTCGCGCTTGTCCAAATCCGTGCATTTCTCACACTGGCAATGCAACACATTGTCGTTTTGGCTAACAGACCAATAGATGGCCTTAGGGAAACGTTTCATGGTTTCCTCGAGATTCTTCACCAAGACATCGAATACCTCCGGATTCGTCAAGCACAACTGAGAGGGATTCCTCTTGCCGTTGACCAGCGCGTAATATTCCGGGTGGTTCTTAAAATATTTCCCTGGCGGCACATACATGTCAAACGTATGCACCATGAATCCCCACTTACCATCCATCACCCCATCCAATGAACAATGGTCTATCTTATGCCAATCGGAGAAAAAGGGATCAAAAGCATCCCGATAATGCACATCTCGAAACTGATTAACTGGTTTTTGCGTATCTTCAATGTCTGGGATTCTCACTTCCTCCAACTTCGGATAATGAAAAACCTTCGAACTCAAACATCGATACCCCAAGTATTTGTCAAAAAAACTGTATACGCCATACAAAGTTCCCTTGTCTGGCCCGCCAGCAATACATAAGCGAGAATCTTCCGTTCGAATTGTAAAACCATCCTCTCCCAATTGACTCGCGTCAGCCTCCGTCCGTTGCGTATGCCCAATCAAAATCTCATGTTCGTGGGGAGTTCCCTCATCGACAATTACAGGCAAAACTACGCCGCAACTGAGCGCCAATAAACGACTAAACTCATGAGCCGCATATTTTTCCATCTGTCCTGCTTGCCGTGAAATAACAATCACATAATCGCTTTGACCCCGATTTGCCAAAGTTAATGGAGATGCTTGGCCCAAACTGCTTAATAACATCGCCGCGAGCCCAACTACCTTCAAATATGGGTTCAGTTTCATGATCAAATGATGTTAATTTTTCCTGTATAAATTGGATACGTAACATATGCTTTCATCTTTCAACAAAACGATTCTAGAGCAAATAAATAATTTTCCCATCTTTGACAGTAGGAAGGCAGAAAATATTGCCTAATTGATTGTAAATCAGTAAGTCACAACCCAAAAAGATTCTGTCCGTTATATGTTATA
>CASFPZ010000074.1 GCA_949296365.1 uncultured Akkermansia sp.
GGGGATCTGGACAGCTACTACGTGAACCTGTTTGGTCGCTACCAGAGTGGCAAATGGGCGCATACGTTGGTACTGACGGGCAGCTGGAACGAAGCGTCGTTGACGCGTCGTGTGAACTACGGGACGGGCTCGTTTGAGGCCAACGGCGACACGAACGGCGTGGGTTGGGGAGCGATGTACGAAGTGACGCGCGACATCAACCTGAACGAAGATGGCAGTACGATCTTGCAACCGTTGTTCAACTTGTCCGTGACCTCGACGAGCATGGACGGTTACGAGGAGAACGGAACAGGCGGCAATGCAGGGTTGCGAGTCGACGAGCAGGAGTTGACGACCGGGACGGCTGCGTTGGGTGCTCGAGTACTGGGCTTGTTTGGCCAGAATGTGTTTGGTCGAGAGGTGCTTGGCGAACTTCGCGTGAACGTGGCGCAGGACTTTGGCGACAACCAGAGCGAAGCTGGGGTCGGCTTTGTGGGGGTACCCGGATTCCAACGCACGGTACGCGGAGCGGAGAGCGGAGAGACAGCGATCCAGGTGGGAGCCGGGTTGCACATGCCGGTGGGCGAGCAGGGGACGTTGTTTATCAATGGCAACGGAGACTTCCGCGATGGATCGACTTCGTACAGCGGGTCGATTGGTTACAGATACAACTTCTGACGGAACCATATCCTCGAATGAGGATCAGAAGAGGGCCACCCCGTCGGGAGACGGCGGGGTGGTTATTGTGTTGTTGTTCGTTGATGGAGTCGGGAAAACATTGTAAGCTTGCAATCTGCCGCTGAATTCGTTAGTATTTCCCCAGTCATAGCGTCTCCTTAGCTCAGTAGGATAGAGCAACTGCCTTCTAAGCAGTGGGTCGAGGGTTCGAATCCCCCAGGGGACGCCATTTTTTATGGCTTCATAGTGGTTTGTCATAACCCGAATCTCTGGGGTTGGTTATGTTTCGAAATGGATGATGTGTATCGTGTTCGGTGGAATGAGCATGTGTACACTGTTTGACTCACAGGTTGATTGCAATCATTAACAAAACATTGGGTCAATGAACCTCGGAATGGCTGAGTTGAAAATGCAATCAGAAGTTGTTGTTGACTTAGAATTTGCATAACCCAAGATTTTACGCTTGAGAATAGAGGGGAAAACGGTAGGATTTTTCCAATCTCTCTCTTTTGTTGTATGTGTGTTGCGCGGTCAATAGTATTGATGCTTGTTGCCTTTTTTTTGTGGACAGCGGGGCTAACGGCATCGGCATGGGATTTTGTGGATTGGAATGGGCGTTCCTATGTGACGATGTCGAGTTTACGGTCGTTTTATGGATTATCGGTGGAACGTCAAGAAGGCTCCTCTCATATTTATGAAACAAAAAAAATTCAGTTGAAAGTACGTCCTTCGTCTCAAGAGATGTACATGAACAAGGTGAAATTTGTTCTTTCATATCCGGTCGTGGAACATCCCTCGAAGGGGTTGTTGATATCTTATATAGACGTGAAGAAAATGGTGGATCCTGTGATGCGTCCAAAATACATCAATAACCAGCGCCGTTTGGAAACGGTGGTGATTGACCCTGGTCATGGTGGTCATGATAGCGGAGCCCGTAATCGGGTTTCTCTGGAAAAAAATTTGAATTTGCAAGTAGCTCAGGCTCTGAAACGCAAATTGCAACGGCATGGGTACCGTGTGGTGATGACTCGTGAAACAGATCGGTTCTTGTCTTTGCAAGAACGAGTGCAGGTGGCCAATCGGTATAACAACGCTGTATTTGTTAGTCTTCATTTTAATGATGGCTCTGCTTCGGCCAATGGTATTGAGACTTTTACTTTGGCCCCTGCTGGTACCTCATCGACCATGTCGCGGAATATTCGGCGTGAGTCATTGGCCGGTAATGCCCAAGATAGCTTTAACATTGCCTTGGCAACTGCCGTTCAAGGCCAATTGATTCGTGGATCGGCCGCGAGAAGTAAAGGTATGAGACCTTTTGACCGTGGTATTAAACGAGCTCGGTATTCAGTGTTGTGTACGATCCGACATCCAGCCATTTTGGTGGAATGTGGCTTTATGTCGAACAGGCGCGAAGCTATGTTGGCTAAGACCCCAAGTTATCAAGATTATTTGGCTGAGGCAATATGTGCTGGTATTTGCGTGTACAAACGAGAGGTTGCAAGGAGATTTTAAACTTGCTGTAAGCAGATAACTCATTCTGCAAAACAGGGAGGGTTGTGCGATGAACGTTATGTGGTTGCCTGGTCGGGCTGATTACGATGAAACCTTGAAATTGCAGGAAAAACTTGTCGTAGAACATCAACTTCATGCAGACCGTGATGCGGACCTTTTGTTATTAGAACACCAACCGGTGTATACGATTGGTCGAACTCGAGACCAAAGTAGCTTAGGGCCGTCTCACGGTTGTAACTTACCTTATCCGGTGCGTGAAATCCATCGTGGCGGACAGGCTACCTACCATGGCCCAGGACAATTGGTGGGTTATCCTATTGTGAACTTGGAGCATTTTCACCGCGATTTGCATCATTATATTGAGTCATTGGAGCGAGCTGTAATTGCTGTGTGTAAATGTTGGGGAATACAAGCTGAAATGAAAGAAGGCTTGGTCGGAGTATGGGTGGAAGACCGCAAAATTGCCTCGATTGGTGTGGGCGTCAAGAAGTGGGTGTCTATGCATGGGTTCGCTTTGAATATTTTGCCAGAGTGTTTGCCTCCGTTCCGCTATATTACCCCCTGTGGTATTCAAGGCGTTCAGATGACATGTCTTTACAACGAATTGTCGGGTGAAGCCAGAACGAATGTCTCGCCTGATTGGCTCCATGAGGTGGGTGTCTGTTTTGCTAAAATATGGAGACAGATTTACGAATTGCAACATACATTATGAACTCATTGATTGATGATACTTGGTTTGATCGTGAAATCGATCGTCATGGTACTGATAGCTTGAAATGGGACCTTGAACCTGAACTTGATCCTCTTTGGGTCGCTGATATGGATTTCCCGGCTCCGGATTGTGTGTTAGAGGCCCTTGCTGCCCGCGTTAAACATGGTGTGTTTGGATATACGATGCCGCCTGCTGATATGAACGATGTCTTGGCGGATTATATGAAACGTTGTCACCATGTCGAAATTGATCGGAAATGGATCGTTCATATGGGTGGTTGCGTACCGGCATTGAGTACGTCGGTCATGGCTGTGTGCTCTCCAGAAAATTCGGTAATGTGCTGTACTCCGGTTTATCCTCCTATCCGAAATGCTCACGTGCATGGAAAATGTGCCTCAATTGAAGTCCCTCATGTATTCCGTAGTGGAAGATGGGAATTCGATTGGGACGCAATGGAACTGGCTGTGCAATCTGATACCCGTTTATTTATTTTATGTAATCCTCAAAATCCTTTGGGGAGAGTTTGGACCCGGGACGAGGTCTTGAAAGTGGCCGATTTCTGCGAACGTCATGATCTAATTTTGTGCTCGGATGAAATCCATTGTGATCTGAAATTGGATGAACATGCTGTGCATGTTTCGGCGATGAGTTTGCCAGAACGTTACCTCAACCGTACTATCATGATGACTGCCCCAAGTAAGACTTACAATATTGCGGGTATTGGTTATACGATGGTGCTGATCCCCTCTCCGGAGTTGAGGGAAGCCTTTCGTGCAAGAGCTGACCATTTGCAACCGGCTATGCATTGTTTCTCTTACCTTGCTGCGCGTGCGGCTTATGCTGATGGTGAGCCCTGGAAGGTGGCTTTGTTAAAGTATTTGCGTGGGAATCTCTCTGTATTGCAGCAATTTGTTCGGCAACGTATGCCGAAAATCAAACTGGCTCCGTTGCAAGCAACTTATTTGGCTTGGCTGGACTGCTCGGAACTGGGCTTGGTGTGTCCTCAGCAATTTTTGAAAGAGCAAGCTAAGTTGTTTCTGAACGATGGCGCTGCTTTTGGCAATCCTCAATGCGTCCGTCTCAATTTGGGCACTCAGCGTGCTCATCTCATTGAGGCCCTCGAAAAAATGGCTAACGCTTTCGATTCTCTATAAAATTGTCATAGCCTGAACTAGTTAATCAATGAGAGTTGGAAACGATATCCTCAACTCTTATGTCGATAGAATTGTGGCCGGAAACGATATGCCTATGTGTTCGATGGTCTCGAACAATTGCTTCTTTGTCAAAGTTCGTTAATCTTAGATAACGGTTCGACAATATGAGATTCAAGGGGTGATTTGCGCTGGTAAATCCGCGGCGCAAGTTGATCATTGTGCTCATACGCATATCGGAACATTTCTAGCTTAGCGTCGAGATTATCGAGGTAATGCAAGACAACTGCTTCTGGCGTTTTGGGTAAGACTGGAGAGCCAAATTCGAGACTTCCATGGTGTGAGGCGATTAAGTGGAGCAAGTGTATGCGAACTTGCGCTGAAGCTGGTTCGAGCGTTTGCCAATTCTTACTTTCTGATTGTTCCATGATTTCTTGCCAAAGCTTGTTGACTAGTTCAATGCCAAAAGAAATATGTCCTAGTAATTCTGTCGTCTCGGAATAGGGCATGGTAAAATCGTTTTCAGGAAAACAATTTTCCCACAATTTCCCACAATCGTGAAATAAGCAACCTGTTAGAATCAAATCTCGGTTGAGATCTGTATAGACGGTTGCTATCTGATTGGCGCTCTGCATCATATAACTGACGTGCTCAACAAGCCCGCCGCGGCGTGCGTGATGAAAGTGTCGGGCGGCTGCTGTCCGGCGAAATCTTTCTTGATATTTTTGACAGAAAAGCTGACTTAAGCTCTTGAGTCGAGGGTCATGAATGGTCCCCACTAGTTCGACAATTGCCTTCCAGTCTTGATCTTGTTTCTCTCTTAATTCTGGATTTCCAAGCAATAAGACCTGAATTTCGTTATCTGTGAGTAAACGAATTTGCAAATCGTTGGAGTCTAACCCATAAGCATTTTTTATCCAAAAGCCCTCCAACGCAATAAATGATCGTGGCTGAATAGTCAGAAAATCGGTAAAGCATGGTCGGTCTTCCCAGATTTTGACCGTGATTGATTGCAAACTATCGGTTAATTCTACCTCGAGATAGGGTTTGTTATTGCGTGTCGTTTTCTTTTGAAGTTGAGTGAGTTGTGCATGAATTTCTACAGGAAGCGGCGTTTCTGATGCTGTCGCTGCTAATTCTTTGATTGACAACAATTCCATGTATCTGAGTATGCCAAATAGACCCCTTGCCGGTCAAGAAAGGATGGAGTCGTTGCCGTTGTTGCTTGGAAAACTTGACGACTCAATTCGCTCGTCAACTTCTGTCTCTTTGATCCGTTGGCTAGATTGGGAATTGGTGGTATCGTAAAGCCAATTTCCTTTGATAACTCTGTTTGTCTTCATTCCTCCAGGAAAATGATCCTTTTATCTTACGGTACAATGGTCCGAATAAACGTGTTGAATGCCGGATCTAAATTCATGGTGTCGCCTTGAGCTTGTTGTAATTTCTTGAATTCGGCAAAAAGTTTTTTCATCGTAGGAATGGAAGACGGATCTTCGGCAAGATCGTTCATTTCCTGTGGGTCGTTCTGGCGATTGAACAAGCGAACCCGGTTGATGCTCGGGTAAATGAGCATTTTCCATTTAGTGGTTCGAATCATGCGTTGGGTGTTCCTATAAGCTCCATAAATGGGTTGTTCTGTAATCTGTTTCCCTTGGAGTGCCTCTGCCAAGCTGGGATAAACAATGTGATCTTGCGGCGGAATGTTGGCTAGGTCTAAAGTCGTTGGTGTAATACTCTGAAGGTAAATGGGGGTTTTGATGGTTGACTTGGGCTTGATCCCGGGGCCAACGATGAATAAGGGCACGCGAATGGCTGGATCATACATATTTTGCTTGCCTATCATTCCATGGTCCCCTAGGGCAATGCCTTGGTCTGCGGTAAAGATGATGTAAGTGGGGGTCTTGATGGTTTGTCGGAGTGTGTCTAAAATACGCCCGATCTGATCATCCATGTGGGTAATCATGGCGTAGTATTCCCGTCGGTTTGTCTTGATGGAAAGCGACGTTCTCGGAAAGGGTGATAACCATTCGTCGCGTAATTGGGGCCCGGCGCCTATGCTTCGACAATAGGGATATTCTGGCATGAAAGTTTCTGGAAGTTTGATCTGATCGATGGGATACTTATCGAGATACACTGTGTAGGTCTGGTGGGGATCGTGTGGCGCATTAAAAGCAACATACATGAAAAAAGGTTTGTCTGATCGACTTGCTTGTTTCAGAAAATCACAAGCTTCATCGGAGACGATATCGGTCCAATGTTTCCCTCCTTCCCAATACCCGCCTTGACGTCGATCGTCTGGGCGCCAGCTATCCGGCTGTCCCTCGATAAACTTCCGGTCGTAACAGAGTTGGGTCTGTCTCGGCATGCCTCCTCGTTCTGTCCCTACGTGATCGAAAACTTGGGCCGCTCGAACACTTTTGACGTGCCACTTCCCGGTAAAATAGGTCGTGTAACCGTTCTGTCGCATGAGTTCCGGCCATAGCGGTGTTGCGTCATGCGCTCTATCGTAGCGAGAGGCTCTCCATACGCTTCTGCCTGTATTGATCATGGTGCGGCTTGCTTGGCATACGGCTGGAGTCCACGACCCGGGATTGAAGGTTTGTTCGAAACTACATCCCTGGTCGCGCAATTTGTCGAGATTCGGTGTCTGAACGTTGCCGTCCCCAGTACATCCTAACGCTTCGTAGGTCAAATCATCTGCTATGATGAATAAAATGTTGGGCGATTGGTCGCTTGCCTCTACCTCCCATAACAGCGATAAACATGACAAACTCAAAAAAAAGAAAAAAGAAAAATGCCGCTTCATTATATTGTAAATCCTCGATCAAATTCTGGAATAAGAACAAGATATTGTTGTGTCATTGTTGCCAATTGATCAGTGGGAATAATGTTGGCTGCCCGTTTTTTGTTTCTGTATCCAAGATACTTTACTTGAACAACAGTACTTTCGTTATCCCTGTGAATGGTTCCATTGAGGTTAATTTTCCTGATCATGACTGTTCTTTGCAGACAAAACTGGAAATTTAATTTCTCAATACCTCATCTCCTGAGAAAGAAAGAATCCTTCGCCTTCGTAACTACTCACAGGAGAAAGACTCTCTTCTCCCATTTGGCAACAAGAAAAACAATGATGACAACTCGCCGTTCATTTGTAGTTCAAACAGCAGTGGGGGTTCTTGGCCTGGACCTCTCGGCAAAAGCATTGGCCGATTCCTCGCCCCAACTAACCCCGGACTCCGGCTTCCCCCGGAAAAAATGCAATTTCCACGTGGGAATCGCTGGATACTCATTCCACAAGTTTAAGTTGGAACCGGCATTGGAGATGATGAAAAAAATTGATGTCAATTACCTCTGTATCAAAGATTTTCATCTTCCCTTGGACTCAACTCCCGAACAAATCAAAGCGTTCCATGCAAAATGTCGTTCCTACGGGGTTACTGGTTATGCTGTTGGTCCCATTTATATGAGAAGTAAAAAAGAAATCGATAAAAGTTTCGATTACGCTTCTCGAGTCGGTGTTAATTTGATCGTTGGGGTCCCAAATCATGACCTATTGCCGTATGTTGAAAAAAAAGTTCAAGAATACGACATGCGTTATGCGATCCACAACCACGGACCGGATATGCCTAAACTCTACCCCGACGCTGATGATGTGTGGAGCTATATCAAAGACCTTGATCCTCGTATCGGTTTTTGCCTCGATATTGGGCACGATCAACGTAACGGAAAGGACCCTATCGTTGATATTCAAAAATTTCACAAGCGTATTTACGATATACACATTAAGGATATCACTGCCAATACCAAGGCCGGTAAAAGAACGGAAATCGGACGCCCTAACGGAAAAATTAACTGGCCCGCCCTCATTCGCCTTTTACGCCAAGTCAATTACCAGGGAGTCTGTTCTTTGGAACATGAAAAAGACATGAACGATCCTTTCCTGGGGATGGCTGAATCAATTGGGTACTTCAAAGCTGTTATGGACCTGGCCTAATTCCATGTCGTTCAAGTAAATCAACAGTGGAGCGATTATCTTGCTCCTATCCCCCCTATAAAAAATCTGCCTGCGCGATCAGTTCGGGCTAAGCTTTGCTTAGCCCGAACTGATCGCAATGCCTCAAGGTGAGTTTTTTGGGAGTTTCAGTAATTTGTTGATTTTTCAAAGTCTCAGTGAACGTACGTTCACCCAG
>CASFPZ010000075.1 GCA_949296365.1 uncultured Akkermansia sp.
GGGCTTACTTTTTCACAAGGCTATCCGTAAGGTCCGTTTTATGGGCATTGCGGCCACCTCAATCTTGTCTTATTCGTTTTTACCGGACACTAATGATAAGACTCTCTAAAATTGGTGTCTTGAGCTCTTCAACTCGCTCTTAGTAGAACGACCTTAAGGGGTGACTTACTCAATAGTTTTACCGGACACCAGCGATAAATAACCTCAATAAGAACAAAACACAAAATCATTTGGCATTATCGCCAAACGACAACCCATCTATATAATCCACATTGCGTCCTTCGCCTGCCACGACAATGGCATCTAAGACAAAATCGTGTTCTTCTTGTGGCAAATCTGATTTTACTTGACAAGGGAAACAAACGCCAATCTTCACGCTGTTGGGAGACAGGGTAAATGCATAATCATAAAATCCTTTGCCAAACCCAAGGCGCTTACCATCACGAGTAAAAGCCACGCCAGGAGAAATGATCAAATCAAGCTCAGAAGGGTGGGCTATCGGTGCCTCAGCCCGCGGTTCACGAATGCCTTTATATCCTGGTAAAAGCTCTTCCGACGTCTTCCATACCCGGTGGAAATTCATGACACCAGGCCCAGTACACAAAGGGAAATACCACTCGATCTCCGGCATCAAAGCAACTAACGGTAACAAATCAACTTCAAAAGGCCGCGCCGCAAAAGCAGCGACCTTGAGCGAACCTTCCTTTTTACGTTCTTTCAACCCTGTAATGTAGGGAACCGCACGACGCCGAATAATGCGAGACAACCGAGCAACCTCCTCGGCTCCCAACAATTTCAATTCTCTGCGAACTTGCTTCCGGATATTATCTTTTTCTTCCTGTATCGACATAATGTTTCAACCTCCTTGTATTTATAACTTTACTCTTCATTAACTAATGCAGCGGTAATAGTAATCCACACGCGAAATAAACCAGGACCATTTTCCACGCGGAACTCCATGATCCAATAATAAATGCGGACACCTCTTACCTGTCCAATAATAATGCGGTACCACATTCCTCAGCGGAATATTGTATTCGTACATATGATACGCTATCAACTTGGCGGCCCGGTCAAAAGTTTTCACAATGCTGTCACCTCGTTTCTCACACATCTCAATCCCAATCGAATACCTATCCCCTGGTCCCCCAGAATCTGCATGATAACCTGACTCATCCAACGGTATGTGCTGTATCGTCATATATGGATCGACTGTAAAATGCCAATTGTTCCGCAAAGCTCCATTATTCAAAGCTCGTGCATGCTGGATAGCACCCGCATGAAAATTCTCTGTATTATGCACAGTAATAAAACGCGGCGTCATCGAATGTCCTTTCGTACGACGCAACCTCGAACTAGATGGCATCATCATATCATCGATAATCTTACATTCTTTTCTCAACTGCCTCGGAGACCGTTTGATAATTGGAACTGAAGACGGTTTAAATGATATCATCGGCGCCGCTCCTACTTTCCCTCCGCCATCAGAACAGCTAGTTAACGTCAACAATGCCAATGCTTCAGCCAAAAACACTCGCCGATCTGTTAATTTAGTATCGCGAATTAATGATTCTCCTCTCTCCACAAGATGAGAAACATATTCCTGTACTCTCAAAAAATCTTTCATGAACACTCCCTAATTGAGCTTCTTGATCTGTCTAAAACCTTTCACCGACAGATTGACTTGATTAAACGATCTAGATCTAGTAACCACAAGAAAAAATTTGAGAAAATTTCATGTTTTATCTCTCTATCTCCACTTAGCCTCATTCCTGCCCCCAACGTCTCGTTTTCAAGCCGTGTTTCCCTTCTTTTTTCAACGAATTCACACTGAAATTTTGTTTAAAGTTTCATCCTGTCCTTCTATTCGACCTCCCATGATAGACTCAAAAAAGCTGCCCGAGGAAATGTTCAGCATTTCTCCGAAAAACAAAAGTGGGAATGCCCAATTCAGTGACATTCCCACCTTCCTAATGAAGAGCCTAGCTTTTTGAAAGACAAGGAATGGACAAGCTCATCCATTTCTTGCCAGAATATCTTAGTTCTGCGGAGCAGGAGCTGTTGGAGTCGGCTGCACCGGAGTAGCCGGAACAGAAGGAGTTGGGGCCGTCGGAGCTACGGGGGTAGCCGGAGCAGTCTTGTTCAACGGGCAAACTCCGTTCGGGCATTTTCCCTGCTTTTTAGCAGCCTTCTTTTGAGACATTTTATCATGCCGAGCCTTCATGGCTTTCTTGACGTCGCCGTGCATCGTAGCTTTTTCTTCTTTCGAAAGTTTACCATCTTTGTCGGCATCGTATTTTTCTTTCAGCAGAGTTGGGCCCAAAATCATGAGGGCACGTCCCCAACCTTGCTTAGGACCTTGAGGTCCTCTCTGGCCCATCGGGCAACGGTTGGCTCTCCACTGTCCTCTATGATGCATTCCCATCATCGGGCATGGTTTGCCACCACGATTCATCATTGGGGCCATCGGGCATGGCTTGTCACGCGATTCATCATTGAGGCCATGAGGGCCTCGTTTGCCATCGTAATTCATGTGATGTGGGCCATGAGGACCTCGTTTGCCGTCGTGATTCATGTGATGTGGACCAGGACGATTAGCCTGACGATCCTGGCGCATTTCCCGGAATTCTTCGCGAGAAAGCTTGCCATCTTTGTCGACATCGTACTTATCCAGCATCGCCTTGTGGTGCTCTTCAAACTTTTTGGCTATTTCCGGGTTCTTCTGAGCCCAGTCTTTCCTCATCGCCTGTCGTTCTTCTTTGTTCAGTTTACCATCTTTGTCGGTATCGTATTTATCGAGGAAGGCTTTGCGGCGCTCCTGCATCTTTTTGACTTCTTCAGGATGCTTTTGCGCCCAATCTTCCCACATCGCTTGTCTTTCTTCACGATTCAGTTTGCCGTCTTTGTCAGCGTCAAACTTTGCGATGAGTTCCTTAGGAAGTTTACGCATATGGCGAGGTGGGGCGGGACGATTCGTCTGATCACCAGGGTTTGGCGTAGGAGGAGGCGTACCAGCCTCCTGAGCAAATGCCCCTAAAGGAGCAGCCAATGTCAAAACAATGGCACATAATGTCGATTTTCTCATAACTGTAAATGTAATAATCGGTTGAGAATAATGGGATTTACCCAATGAGGAATATTCTCATTGATCCCTTTCATTACGAATAAACACTGTCTCTATAAAAAAGTTTCTCTGTGATCTAATTTTTCCAATTTTTCCCTTCTTTCCTTGTAGAACCCTGCAATCTATAGCTTAGTGCAACAGTTATCCATTCGTAACACATACTAACTTACAAAATTTCAACAACCTCTAAAGAATTATTTTCAACCGCTACAAACACTTTCAGCAAAGCATTTATCCGCCTCCGCATATGGTATCTCCTTTTCTCTACACACCCACCCTATTCTAAAGAATAGAAGCATGTTTCTCCTGTAAAAACGGACAAAACAAGATTAAGGCATTCACAATGCCCATCAAACAGATGTTGAGGAGGTTCTTCTGAGGGTTTACCGGATTCTTTAGGTATTTTTTACTTAGTCCTTTTCCTGTTTTCTAAGAAGTATAACAGTTCTCGTAGTCCGTGAACCTCAAACCTGACTTCGGAATCGACCTAAAAAAGTTCTACGCATTTCTGAAACTCTGCTACAACACCATGCGAGTAGGTCGACAATAAGACTCCCCAAATTGGGATTTTAAGGTCCTTACCTCTCTCCTAGTAGAACTACTTCAAGGGTAACTTTCTCAAAAAGTTTTATAGGACACTAATGATTTCAAAAGGTAATTTTTTCATCCATCTCCTGACTTTCGGATTATTTCATCTGTCACCTACTAGGGATTCCATGTCTGCCAGTCATTCTTTTGTCTAGTCAATCGAGTTGATTTTTTTATAGTCGTTCTGAAAACCCAATTGTAATATATACCATGAGTGAACAAATCATCATCATTGGGGCAGGATGTGCTGGCTATACCGCAGCTATCTATACCGCACGAGCCAACCTTTCACCGTTGGTTATCACAGGATCTCAACTCGGTGGCCAGTTAACCACAACTACAGAAGTAGAAAATTTCCCGGGATTTCCCGACGGTATTCAGGGGCCAGAACTTATGATGAACATGCAAACCCAGGCTGAACGTTTTGGCACTCGCTTTGCCTACGAAAATGTCATTTCTGTCTCTCACGATAATTCAGGCATGTTCACCGTGACAACCTCAGCCCAATCATACCAAGCCCGTGCTGTTATCGTCGCTACTGGTGCCAGTGCTCGTTATCCTGGAATCGAAGGAGAATCTCGCCTCATCGGCCACGGTTTGACTGCCTGTGCTACCTGTGATGGCGCTTTTTATCGCAATGTGCCTGTTGCCGTCGTAGGTGGAGGTGATAGTGCCTGCGAAGAAGCCATGTTTTTAACTCGTTTTGCTTCTGAGGTTTACCTCATCCACCGACGTGATACTTTGAGAGCTTCGCGCATTATGGCCGAGCGCGTGTTATCTCACGAAAAGATCAAACCGGTGTGGAATGCCGTCATCGATGGTTACCTCACCGATGAATCCGGCGAGGTTTCCGGAATTTATCTGAAAAGCACCACTACAGAGGAACGCAGTGAACTTGCCCTCAAATGTGTTTTTATGGCAATCGGTCACGTCCCCAACAGCAGTTTTCTGGGAGATCTTGTCGAGCGCGATGATCATGGCTATATCATACGCATACCCGGCACCATGTCGACCAAAACACCCGGTCTCTTTGCCGCGGGAGACGTTACAGATTCCCAATACCGCCAGGCTATTTCATCTGCCGGGATGGGATGTTCGGCCGCCATCGAGGCAGAGCGTTACCTCGCCTCTCACTAAAAACTTTTCCAGGCACGGTATTACACCGTGCCTTTTCTCCAGGTTACAGACTCCCAAATATTTCCTTTCGCGATGAACCATTACAGCATCTTCGAATTGTTCAATATCGGCATTGGCCCCTCTTCCTCGCACACAGTCGGCCCCATGCGAGCCGCCTACAAATTTCTCAACCACCTACGCCAATCCCCTAAACTCCATCAAATTGACCGTATTCTCTGTCTTTGTTACGGTTCATTGGCAGCCACCGGACAAGGTCACGGCACAGACACAGCCATCATCATGGGACTACTAGGAGAACTGCCTGAAGTTGTCGACCCTCACCAAATTCCCAACCGCCTCGCAGCTCTTAGTCGCGACGAAATACTCAATATCACTCCCGAAAAATCCATTCATTTCATTCCTAGTCGCGATGTTGATCTCACTCATTTCAATGCATTGCCGTTGCATCCTAACGGAATGCACTTCATGGCTCTCAATGCCCAGGAGAACCCATTAGAAGAAATGGTCATTTACTCGACTGGAGGAGGGTTCATCTCAACCGAAGAAGAATTACTCCATCCTAAGCAATCTCCTTCTACTCCCTACCCGTATCTCTATTCCTCGGCAGATGAACTTGTTCAAATGGCTAAAGACAATCGTGTTTCAATTTCCGATATTGTTCTTGCTAATGAATCAGTTATTCAACCCGAAAGTCAAGTTCGCAAACAACTCAACCACATTTGGGATGTCATGCAGCAGTGCATGCGTAACGGTTTAAATGCCCAAGGTCTCCTGCCAGGACCTCTCCAAATCCCTCGTCGTGCTCGCTCAATGAGGAAAAATTTGCTTATCCGTGGAGAAGCTCAACTCCGCGATCCTCTCTCAATACTCGACTGGGTCAATCTGTACGCTATCGCTGTTAATGAAGAAAACGCTGCCGGTGGACGCATCGTCACCGCCCCTACAAATGGGGCTTCCGGTATTATTCCTGCAGTACTGACTTATGCCACCAAATTTTGTACATCTCCTTATCCCGACCCCGTAGAGCGTTTCTTGTTAACAGCAGGCGGAATCGCTATCCTGTATAAAAAAAATGCCTCAATTTCAGGAGCTGACGTCGGATGTCAGGGAGAAGTTGGCGTCGCCTGTTCTATGGCAGCAGCCGCTCTTACAGAATACCTTGGAGGTACTCCAGAACAAATCGAAAACGCTGCTGAAATAGGGATTGAACATAATCTCGGCCTCACTTGTGACCCAGTCGGCGGTCTCGTTCAAATCCCTTGTATCGAACGCAATGCTATTGCTTCCGTCAAAGCTCTCAATGCTGCCCGTATCGCCCTACGAGGCAGTGGACAACACTTCGTCCATCTCGACAAAGCCATCAGTACTATGCTCGATACCGGTCGAGATATGCAATCTAAATACAAAGAAACTGCACAGGGTGGCCTTGCGGTTAATGTCGTTAATTGCTAAATTTAGCAATTGCCTATTGGGTACTAGAAATTTTTCTTTATCCCGTTCGGAATAAAAACAAGCCGGATATCCATTGGGAACCCGGCTTAAGAGATTGACAATAGCCAATACAATTGTCTTACTTAATGCGCTCGGCAGAAATCTTCGAACCGATCAAGGCCTTCCTTGAGCACATCCAAGGTCGTACAATAGCTCAAACGCAAACTCTTGTCATTGCCAAAGGCAATGCCAGGAATGGCCGCAACCTTATAACGTTCTAGCAACTTATCACAGAGATTCAATGAAGTCAGTCCTAATTCGCTCGTATCAACTAGAAAATAAAATGCCCCTTGAGGCTCTACAACCTTGATATTTGGAATCTTCTTCAAACGCCCATAAACATATTGCCGACGCATATCATATTCTTCGCGCATATCAGTAATAAACGATTGATCGCCCTTGAGAGCAGCCAACGCACCATATTGAGCAAATGAGCAAACATTAGACGTCGTATGATCCTGAATTAACTGCACGGCTTTGGCAATAGGTGTCGGAGCTGCCAGGTAACCTAGACGCCACCCCGTCATCGAATACCCTTTTGAAAAACCATTGATGGTAACAGTAAGGTTATAGATTTCATCGCTCAGAGCCCCCATGCTAACGTGCTTGGCATTACCGTAAACCAAATGTTCATAAATTTCATCGGAAAGAATGAGGATATCTTCACTCGCGGCAAGTTCGCCCAACGCACGTAATTCCTCTTCCGTATAAACCGCGCCCGTCGGGTTGGTAGGTGTATTGATAATCAGCATCTTCGTACGAGGAGTCATCGCTTCTTCAAACTGTTCTACTGTTAATTTCCACGAATTTTCCGGTTTTGTTTCAACAAATACAGGTTTACCTCCTACCATGCGAACCATTTCTGGATAGCTAACCCAATACGGAGCTGGGATAATAACTTCATCACCCTCGTCAACTAACGCATTAATTGCATTAAAACATGAATGCTTAGCACCACAACTAACGATGATTTGAGAAGGTTCGTAATGCAAGCCATTTTCTTTCAACAACTTTTCAGCAATAGCTTCCCGAAGAGGCATCATGCCTGCCGTTGGCGTATATTTGGTTTGGCCGTTATTTAACGCTTCAATAGCGGCTTGCTTAATAAGTTCCGGCGTATCCATTTCTGGTTCGCCGCCAGCCAACCCATAAATCTCTTCTCCATTAGCCTTCATCGCTTTGGCCCGATTGGTAACTTTTAGCGTCAATGAAGGCGATAGATTGGCAATGCGGGAAGAAATAATATCCATATGTTTTATTTAATGTATGGGACACTACACCAGCCTGCCGCAGAACCCAACTCGATTTGGGCCGCCCAGGCTTCGCCACATATCATACAATAACTTCCCTCCTTCCGCAAGGATAAACTCATCCTTACATACCTCAATTACATTTCACCTCTACTACTCAATCCATATCAATCTTTTACTCGATACCACCACTGTCTACTCATTCCAACGAATGAAAACAACCAATCAATCTTACACACTTTCCACAAGAAACTGAATGGCGAAGCGGACGGGGCTCGAACCCGCGACCTCCAGCGTGACAGGCTGGCGCTCTAACCAAACTGAGCTACCACTCCGTGACATCCTCTCTTCCGTTTGATCCCTCGATCGCACGGACAGATTTATTGTACACTAATCACATGACTCTGGCAAGACAAAAATGTTTTGCTCCCTGTTTTTGAGGCCTGTTTCAAATCTGCTGGTCCCATCAAGGTCAGTTAGTATGACTCTCTGTAGGTGACCCAACCCTTGTATTGGCTTGTAATACCTTTTACAAGCTTATTATGTTCAACTACTTGTATCAATACAAAGGTTGGATCGTTAACAAATCCACTAGACAAGAAACATGTCATTGATCAAAGATGTGTTTTTTATGCCCAAAGTGTCATAAAAAGCTAATAACTCATTCATATCGTAATATTTACATTCAAGACCTACCAGTTGCCGACAAACATGTCTTTATAATACCTATAAAGCAGCAGTAGAGAAACATTTACCACATGCTCATCAATGTTTTGATCGTTTTCATATGATATCCAATCTCAATGCGGCACTCGACCAAGTACGCCGGGAGGAACTCAGGAAGGCTAGTGTGATGGACAGGAAAGTGATAGCCAACTCACGTTATTTACTGCTGAGAGGCAAAGAGAATGTACCTGAATCAGCACGAGCTCGACTCGAGCTTCTTCTTGGGATCAACAAGAA
>CASFPZ010000076.1 GCA_949296365.1 uncultured Akkermansia sp.
TGCACCGTCGACAAAGCCAGAGCTAATATGAAGCCTAGAATCAACATTATCAGCATAACCTTCATACCCCGTCAATGTGACCGGAATGTCAGCCGTGCCAGTATTATCGATGATCGTGTAAACGCGATCGCCCGCAGTCAACCAATCGTCCCCTCCCAAGACCAATTGAAAGCCGTTCCCTGACAATGTGCTGCCTTCAACCATGGAACCATAGGCCGCTTCGCGCTCATCCAGTTCCACACTCACCGTCCCCGCTAGCGTCGTATTCCCGCCTAACGATCCACCGTCAAAGGCCAGGTTCATTCCATCGACCATCGTCAAGCCAATTATTGAACCACCGGCGACAGACACCTTCATTCCACTCTTGGCCAACCCGGTCGACAAAGAAAGATCCAAACTACCACCCTCGACTTCCAACGTCCCGTTAAATGCGCTCAAATCGCCCGACAAGGCAAGAGCGCCCTCGCCCGTTTTGATCAGGTTCAGATTGGCGCCAATGCTACCAGCATAGGAACCAGATTGCACACTCAACGTATTGCCAGCAGCAGAGCTAGTCACTTGCGCCTCAGCAGCAGATGCATTCAAGCCAACAAGATCAACCCAATCCGTCTCAATTCTCAAGGCACCAGTTGCCCCGATCTCGACCGAGGCCGCAGAAACAGCATTAGCCGTCAAATGCAGTTCAATTACAGAATCATCATTGACCGCAACCTGCCACGTCCCGTTAAAATCATTCTCGGCATTTTCTAGGTAATAGCTTTCGCTCAACCCGCTAGCTGTTTCCAAAGAAACCAGCCCCGTTCCAGAGATTTTACCAGTAAACCGCGCTGATTTCGTTCCCCAGAATGACGTAATTCTAACAGCTTTGTCCACGCTAGCGTTCATCTGGATATCGCCAGCGTAAACAGTCGGATTCCCATCCTGATTGTACAACGTGCTACCAGCTTCTAAAATTAAATCGTTTTCAAATATATTCCAGTTGCTGGCATCAATATGGTTAAACTGAAACGTCGTTCCGTCCAGTACATGAATCACCATGCCTTCTCCGCCCAATCTGATCGTCGAGCCGAAGTTGGCATTTCCGGCATAATTTTGGCATTTCCGGCATAATTCAAATAATAGGTTCCGCTGCCGTTCAAGGTCAACGATCCCGTAAAATTCGCTAGTTTATCATGGAGGTCGACAAGTTGGTCTCCTGTTAGCGTAGCCGAGGAAGTCCAAACCAATTCGCCAGAGCCAGCAATTGACATTCCATCTGCAAGTGATGAAAAAGGAGATACTATCGACAAACTCCCTCCATCTTCAATCCTGATTGTTCCAGTCGACGACTCCAAACAGGACGACCCAGCCATCATCAATTTCTTTTCAACCGGCAAGGTTTCATTAATCAGAACAGTCGCAGAATTAAAAGTCAATTCATCCATATCGGCAAAAACCGACCAATCATCAACCTGGTAGGTTCCAGTTCCCTCCAATGCGACCTGGCCAGCTATCGTGATATCGCTATCCAGTCTGAGAGTTGCACCAGATCGGACTTGAATAATCGACAAATCCAGAAAATCCAGCGTTCCACTGCCACTCAACGTCAAATCTCCCGCTTGCACGATAAGAGCTTCTGTCGTGGCTGAGCCCTCCAAGGTCAAGGTCGAACCAGATGCATCCGCCGAAATCACAGCAGCGTGCAACGCTCCGCCCCATTCCAACGATCCTTGAACACCAGACGAATCCGACCACAACGCCCCGCTCCACGTAGACTCTTCCGTCCCCAAGGTTCGATACATGTACGTACCATCGTAACTATCAACAACCTGAATACCAGCAAGCGTGCCACGTCCACCGCTTAACACATTGGTCACAACAATGGTCGATCCTGCGACTCCGTCAATTTGCAGAACGTTCGTTCCAAGAGTCAACGCTCCCTGGTTAGCTGCACGGTCGCCCCAAGCTTCTGTTCCCTCCGCCATTGCGCCATCCTTCCACGTCCAGCTCGTGCCGTTCACATTCATCGCCGTGAATGTCCCGCCATCTCCAGACATGATCAAATACACCGTCGACTCCAAATACGGCAATCCAGTAAGCGTCACCGAATAAGTAGTACCCGTGCCAGTATCGATGTAAGAAGCCAGCAATTTGTCCGTCTGAGTCGTCGTACTAGCGTCTGCCGGCCCCCATGGATTGCGAGTCGAGGTCACAATGACATCCTGCAGAGCGTTGCCGTTGTTATCGATCGTCACATTCGCCGACTGAGCTCCGTCCGCCGGGGCGAAATTGAACCAATTCTTCCCGGCAACTGCCACCATGCCAGCCGTCTCGTCCCCACTCATCTGATCCGTTTCTGATCCGTCATTGAAGTTGATACTGATACCATCGACCGCCAACGACGATACAGGAACATAACAAGCCAACAAAGCAACTGCCAATGCAAGAGGGAGTCTGATTTTCATAGAAAGGTTTGTTTTGTTTAACAAACACTCCCTGTCTTTCAAGCATAAAAAGAGGCAGTTATTCCAAAGTTCGGATGTCGTTGCAGCTTGCAGTCAATTAAAAACCCCTTGCAAGAGCAAAATCTCGCAAGGGGTAAAATCTCGAAAATCAGACAGTCGATTAACGTTTCTTTCCTGGCGTCACGTTGCGCATGCCAGCTTGCTGGCGTTGTTGCTCAGCCAGGATGCGTTGTTGTTCCATAAGACGCTGCATCAAGCCATTTTTCTTCTTCTTTTTGTTTTTCGTCAATTCCGGTTGAGGGAGGCGGCGAATCAGCAAAGTTTGCACCATATTAATCAAGTTTTGAGCCGTCCAGTACAAAGCCAACGCCGAAGCGAAGTTGTAGCAGAACAGGAAGAAAATCCAAGGCATGAAGGCCATGATCCGACGTTGCATCTTGTCCCCAGCCTGTGGCGTCATCTTCATTTGAATAATCATGGTAATAGCCATGATAATCGGCAAAATATTGATCGGCAGAGACGGGAACGCGTTAAAGGGCAATGGAATTTCAAACACCGTATCCGGCAAAGACAAGTCGCGCATCCATCCGAAAAAGGGTTGTCCCCTCAACTCCGCCGAATACTGGAGCACGCGATAGAAAGCCAAGAAGATCGGGAGCTGGATCAGCAAAGGCAAACATCCCCCCATGGGGTTGATACCATATTCCTGGTAAAGTTTCATCATCTCCATGTTCATCTTCTGCGGGTCGTCGGGATATTTTTCCTTCAGTTCCTGCATCTTAGGTTGCAAGAGAGACATTTGCTTCATCGACATGTACGACTTTTTGTACAGAGGCCAAATGATCAATCGCACGACAATCGTCATGCAAATAATGGCGATTCCCCAGTTCCCCACCCATTTGAAAAAGAAATTGAGCAACCAATTCATCGGATCGCTCAAAAAGGCGAAGAAACCATAGGCCATGATTTTGTCGACCGAATAGGGCATTTTGTTCAACACCTGGTTTTCCTTAGGACCTGTGTAGATATCATAGGAAAGCGTTTTCTGCTGTCCCGGCTGCAAGTCAATGACTGGCATACCCATTGCAAAGACCACACCGCGCACTTCCTTGTTCCCCTCGTGGCTCAAATAAAATGGATACTCTCGCGCATAATACGACGTTCCTCGCGATTGTTCATCGGGCATCAAAATGCTGGCATAATACTGGCTCATGACCCCGCCAAAAGTCATATCCTCTACACTCTTCACCTCGCGAGCCTTCGTCGACGTAAACCATCCCCCCGTGAAATACGACGGAGTCTCTTCGGTGTAATCCCCGTCTGCCATGTAAAAGAAATGCGTAAACGCATCCGACATTTCACTCTTAGCAATCGGGTAGCCAGCTCCAGCCAATACCCCCATGTCGGGGATACGCACAGGATTTTTCAGCGGGTTTTCGATCGTTACCCGCAATTTGATCATGTACTTGCCGCCAGTCAATGGAACGCCATCGTCATCCTTGGGCGGGTCAAAAAAGTATTCCTTCTGAACCGCCAAACCATTAGGTAATGTCGCCGCCAATGTCAACTTGCTCTCGTTGCTCATCGAGTCAATCTTCTTATAGACAGCCGTATCGATCAAAGGATCGGCTGCAGGAGAAATCCCGAAGGCCAAGGCGCCTATGCCGTAGGTACCTTCTTCGTTGATTTTGACTGAATGATCCGGCAAATGGAAACTGTCGATTGCCGTTCCGTTCATTTCGACGTTGCGAATTGCTCCGCCAATATTTGAAATGGAAAAAGTTGCGACTTTTTTCTTTGTTCCTTTGTCGTCCTCGGGCAGATAAGTGGCCATTTCCCAGGTTTCCACTTTAGTCGTATCAACCGGAGGCAAAACAGTCAGACCTGCGCCACCTGACGAAGCCTGAGGCGCCGTCTGCTGACTCTGCGGGGACGTTACAGTCGTCGTCTGCACCGGCGCAGGGCGCGTACTGTTGTAATAATAATCAGCCCCGAGCAATACTGCACAAAGGCCTAAAGCTATCCATGTTGTTCGGTCCATAATAATTATAGTATAACAATAATAAAAAACAGACTACTCCAAATCGCGTTTCTGACAATCTTCGCGAGTCTTCCGATTCAAATCTTTCTTTGAGGTTTCGACCGTTTGGCGCGGTAGCGGGACAGGATCATATCCATATCCCCCCCAGGGGTTACATCGCAAAATCCTCCAAATTCCCAATAATGTCCCCTTCCAACAGCCATGCAGCTCTACAGCTTCAATAAAATATTGGGAACATGTAGGCCGGAACCGACAACCACTCATCGGTCCACCAATCGCATGCAACGGTTTGCTGATATAACGCTGATAAAAACGCACACCGGCGATAAGGAACCGCTTCATACCTTTTCCTCCTGCTGATTGTTCCTCTGCCCTTTTAATTCGCGCAACAACCGCTTTACAGTCTTCTGCCAATCTTTTTCCAACATTACATACTCAGCACCTGCCGCCCGTTGCCTCAAGATACACACAACATGCAATCCCCGCTCTAAAACCTCTCCACGCTCGCGAATCAACGACCTGATGCGACGCTTCAGCGTGTTGCGCATCACAGCCCCTCCAACCTTCTTGGTACAAATAATCCCGAAAGCAGAATACGCTTCGAGATCATCCTGCGGACACGCATTGAGCACAATAAACCGCCCGGCAACAGACACGCCCTCACGGCGCACGCGAGCAAACTGGTAAGCTCGATTTAAACTTTGCTGGCGAGTCAACCGCATGAATTCGTCCGCAGAATACTCATGCAAAAAAAATCCGGTAGCTCCGCTCACAAAGCGGAGCCAACCCTCATTCAGCGACCATGCTGAATCGTATGGCGCTTGTACTGGATTTCAGCGCCCTTGGGAAGGAGACGCTTGCGTCCCTTAGCACGACGACGACGCAAAATAGCGCGTCCGTTCTTCGTAGCCATGCGTGCACGGAAACCGAATTGATTTTTGCGGCAACGCTTGGATGGTTGATATGTCCTCTTGCTCATAATTAAAAGGCTTGTATGGAATGAATAAAAATCCTGCGAATGATCGTGCTGGACGCAGGGAAGAAATGCGGGGCAAAAGAATACAACGATTACCGTATTTGTCAATACATCTCATCCGATTTTTACGGATTTACCCGTCATCCCTGCGACCAACCTGCGGGGGTTAGGCATCTAATAAGCTGAATTTGAGTTCGGCTTCCGACGTGACGACGCCATTCACCAGGCAACGCCCAACCGCCTGGCCAATGCTCCCACGCATTTTGACCATTTCCGTTTCGATGACAAGCGAATCGCCAGGCACCACAGGACGGCGGAATTTTACTTTATCCGCGCTCATGAAGTAACCGATTTTTCCGGCATTTTCGGGGATGCGTAGCATCAGGATCGAGGCGACTTGCGCCATAGCTTCTACCTGCAACACACCTGGCATGACCGGATGCCCCGGAAAGTGGCCCTGGAAGAAAGGTTCGTTGATCGTTAGATTTTTCAATCCAACGCATTTGGTTTCTCCTTCAAACCCAATGATGCGATCGACCATGAGAAATGGATATCGATGCGGGAGAAGCTTCATGACTTCTTTCGTATCCAACACAGCCTCTCCGTGTGGGATCGTCGTACTCTGCGGCTTCATCTGCTGCATCTTCGTGTATTCCTTCTTCAGGCGAGCGGCCAGCTCAGTATTAGGGCCATGCCCAGGCTTGATTGCAATCACATGCCCCAGGATACGCTTCCCCGCCAGAGACAAATCGCCGATCAAATCCATCGCTTTGTGGCGGGCAAATTCGTTATTGAAGCGCATCGGTTCTTTGCTCAGCAGTTCTTCGCCACGAATCACCACGGCATTTTCCAAGCTTCCCCCTTTGATCAGGCCTTTTTCCAGCAACGGCTTGATGTCTTCATAAAAAGTGAACGTACGCGCTGGCGCCAACTCTTTTTCGTAAGTTTCCGGCGTAATTTCCGAATCAAAATACTGGGTGATGCGCCCTTCCGGGCCCACGCAAGTGACAGAAAGACGGAACGTTTTCGAAGGCAAGATTGTCAGAATCGAGCCACTGCGCGTTTCGACCGTCACCGGTTCACGCACTTCCCATACTCGCTTAGGGGACTCCAGTTCCGTCGTTCCCGCCTTTTTGATCAATTCGACATAAGGCCGGGCCGAACCGTCGGCAATAGGCGGCTCGTTGGCATTCATTTCAATCACGGCATTGTCTACCCCCATACCGCTCAAGGCAGACAACACATGCTCGACAGTATGAACTTTGACAGACCCTTCTGCCAGCGACGTAGCGCGTTCCACTGTCTGCACCTTCTCCACGTCAGCAGGAATAAACGGTTGGTCGGGCAAGTCGATTCGACGAAATTTGATCCCAAAATCAGCCGGAGCAGGCTTCAACGTTAAGACGACGGCCTGCCCTGTATGCAAAGACGTTCCCTCGAGGCTGGCCGGAGCTGCGACTGTTTTCTGATTTCCAAAAGCCATACGCGGACTCTAGGAAAAAAGCTTGTTCTTGAAAAGCACAAATCCTTCAATGATGAACATACGTTTAACCGTATGCAAACAGCCTCCCCATTTCTCTCCGTTTCGCAGCCTACATTTCTTGGATTCAGAGGCATCGTCCAGGACTTATTCCCAGCAGTCGCGGTGAATCTCTAGCCACGAGATAGCAATCTTCCCTTCGTCGTTCAAGCCAATGATGAGGTAAGCCGATTCAAACCCCGTTGAAATGCGCAAAAACGTCCGATCTTTCTCCCATGGGTACCGAGGCACGTTCATCTTATACAGGGGATTCATCAAGTCGAAGCGCAACAACTGCCTGGCTTCTTCTGGAGTCAGCCCGCGCAAGTAATGCTCGCCTCCCTTGAAAACGCGTTGCGCAGCTTCGAATGCCACTTCAGGCGCAATGACTTCCCCCTCGCGTCCTGGCAGGGGGACGGTCTCCCACATCAACTCCACCTCGCGCTGGAAAATCCCTTCGCTTCCACCAGCAACCCCATAGACGAGAACCGGCCAGGCGCACAAAGCTACGGCCACAGTAGCAGCCTGACGCCGACGCGTCCTGGCTAAAGCCAACATAGCTTTGCCTATCAGGCCCCAGCGTGCAGCCAATTCCTCGTCGGCCTTGCCAAATAAGAATCGTTTCTTTTTAACGCGCGTTCCCTCTTCCCGGATCTGTTTGACAGTGCGTCCTTTAGCGGGGCTGATATCGTCCAACCCTACCCCCCCCTGGGTTGCCGCCGCCAACTCGGGCCACAACACCGGCACAACGACGTAATACACCGCTGCGCTGCACAAATACACTAAAAACAACACCCCCATGTCCTCTAGCATCCCCGAATGCGCAAGCGCTGGCACAAATCCATAGAATATTGGTATTAGAATCCAACTTACCAGACAGACTCCCGCAAGCGCATGCAACACGCACTTCCACCGCTGCTGCCCGCAAACGGCCACAATCGCAGCCAATACCAACCATAACCCACTCGGAAAATACACAGTCGTTTCCCTCAGCACGCTAGTCTGGTGCAGTGTCTGGATCAGGCCGATATTTCCCCCCAAGAGCTCTCCGTACATAGCCGATACAGGGAAATGAGTTGAAATAACGTATTGCCACGGCACCTGGTCAAATAACACATGGTCTTTCCCTGCCTCAATCCCGCATAAATAGAGAACGAGCAACAGGGACACAACTAGCGTCCGGAACACAACCCACGACCTCTTTTGCATAGTCGTATGTTACCCTATTGCCCCGCCTTTTGCAAGGAAACATCTCCTTGCTTCTGTTCTCATCAAGCCTTGTCAAGGTAGCGGCGGCTCAACGTTTCTACCATACTTTTGTATAACTCGAGGCACTCTTCGCATTGTCCTTTCTTACTCAAGGCCACGCATGGTTCAATGTATCTCTCTAATAACTCCCGACCCGGGTTCTCCAAACGATCGAGATATTCGACAATGATTGGAGCGATGCGGTAATATTCGTCGATCAACTCCTTCCCGCCTTCCTGTCGCGCCAGCCAATGATCACGAAATCTGCGCAATTCAGTCAATTCAGCGCAATCGTCCGGCTTGCCGGTATGCTCGCACACGGCCGTTGTGATAAAACATCCGTTTCCGCTACCACGGTTTGAACCATGATTTGTATCATTATTGTCGGCAGCTCCGTAGCGCTTAAGCAAAGATACAATGGATGAATACCCTTGATTTTGAGCCTCCATCAACGCCGTTAATCCATTATTCTTCCTCGCATTCACATCCCCTCCACAACGAACCAACACTCCGATCGATTCAACTTGACCTTTAATAGCAGCCCACATCAACGCCGTATATCCATTATTGTCCTTCGCATTCACATTGGCTCCATAACGGACCAATGCTTCGATCGATTCAACTTGGCCTACTCCAGTAGCCCACATCAACGCCGTTTTTCCATTATTGTCCTTCACACTCACATTGGCTCCATTACGAACCAACGCTCCGATCGATTCAACTTGACCTTCAATAGCAGCCCACATCAATGCCGTCGAGTAATCATCATCCCTCGCATTCACATATGCTCCACGTTCCACAAGTTTATTGATCGCCTTGACATCTCCCAATTCTGCCGCCTTCATCAGAGCCGTTTTTCCTTTCTCGTCGCGAGCCTTCACATCCGCCCATGCCAATTGGGATCTATCTTCATGCTTGCGTTGAGGTCCTGATTCATCAGATTTTCCTTTCACCTCTACCCTAGCACATTGGTTGCCATCTTCATACGCCAGCAAGGCAGCTCCCAGGCTGACAGCCTCGCGGCTCCACTGCCATTTGCGGCACTTCAGGCCTGTTACTCGTTTCATCCGAGACTCGATTGCCGGAATTTGACTCGTCCCACCAACTAATAAAAGCAACTCAGGCTTTTGAGATTGCCCCCGAATCCCATTCACTAACCGACTGACAGCGCGGGACGCCTTGTCTATATCATCGCCAATTAAGTTTTCAAAATCCGATGAATTCCCTTCTCCACAGCAACGCGTTGGGCAACCATATTCCACAATTTTTCATCAAACACTTCGCCCCCCATCGTCAAGTCGCCAGCCGTATGTTCGCGACGCGTGCGAACATGATCCTCTTCGCGATACACCAACGCCATATCCAGCGTTCCGCCGCCCCAGTCGACAATCAACGCATTCCCCTGAAAGGCGTCATTGGGACACATCGTGCAGAACGCATATCCAGCCGCTTCCGGTTCATTTGCC
>CASFPZ010000077.1 GCA_949296365.1 uncultured Akkermansia sp.
TGTCGGTATTGGTGAGCCTTTTTCATTTCTTTCCTCTTTTGTGGAGAATTTAAGGTTTATTTCGTTGACTTGCAATCAATTAATTTATAGAACTCCCCTAAATAAAACAAAGAAATAGAATAAATTTGATTGAAATGTGATAAATTGAGGTTAATATAGATATGTTGAGCGGCAATGTTGCGTAGCCATTTTGCGTAGAACAGACAATTCATTTACCCTACCATGTCATCAGATAATTTAACTGACGCGTTGCTCAAGTCAATGCTGTTGATGCGTTTGGCTTCAGATAACACAAAAGCCAACAAGATAGCGAACGATCCCTTCCACCGCGATAACATCGACAGACGGGATGAGTCCGGCATGACTTCGTTGATGACAGCAATTCGCGACGAGGATCAAAAGAGGGCCATGGATTACATCAATGCCGGGGCCAATTTGGCCGTGCGCAATAACAAAGGCCAAACCGCGCTTAGTTTGG
Organism: uncultured Akkermansia sp.; assembly: GCA_949296365.1. GTDB lineage: Bacteria > Verrucomicrobiota > Verrucomicrobiia > Verrucomicrobiales > Akkermansiaceae > Akkermansia. The sequence continues at coordinate 479 of CASFPZ010000077.1, forward strand.
CTGCTTTTTTGGGGCAAACTCTCGTTGTCAATCATCTCTGTCACGCCGGGGCCGACGTCAATACCAAAGACAATTGGGGGAATACGCCATTGACCATGGCGGCACACAGCGGGCAAGCAGACATTTGCCAGATTCTTTTGCAAAATGGGGCCAACCCCAACAGTCAATCTGATGACGGGACATCTCCCTTGCATTACGCAGCCGCCAAAGGCTACTACTCTATCGTCCAATTGCTCATCCAATACGGAGCCGACGTCAATTTGATTTCTTACGACGGATTTTCTCCACTTGCTAAAGCTGCACAAAGCAATAGCCCATTAACAATCAAGCTTTTACTCGAATCTGGTGCCTCTATCGAAACCCCAGACAAAGAAGGCAATACCCCTTTGATGGCAGCAGCTTCCAAAGGAGCCCGGGAAGCTGTTCAATACCTTCTCTTATGCGGTGCACAACTCGAAGCCGTTAACGCCCATCAACAAACAGCCCTCCATGTTGCGGCTTACTTCGATCGCCTCAACGTCGTTCATGAACTCCTTCAGTCAGGCGCCAACATGGTTGCCCTAGACAATCGCAACCGCACCCCGTTGGAACTGGCCAGTTTCCGGGATCATTTTGACACCGTCTATTACCTACTTCAGGCAGGTACACCGATTGAAGGAGTCCCCCATAGCGGGATCACCCCGTTGAGTTGTGCGGCAGCCGGCGACGCATGCGAAGTCATTCAACTTTTACTCAAGCTGGGAGCCCAGGTCAATGGGAGCAACGGGGCTGATTTTACGCCGCTCCTGGTTGCCGTCTCCAATCAACATCCCCGCGCGGCTCAGTTGCTCATCCAGTCGGGCGCCGACGTCAATTATCAGACCACCCAGGGGTTTACGGCCCTGTTTCTGGCCGCTTCGAACGGAGATATGCCCATGGTTCAGTTGTTGCTCGATTCCGGGGCAGATGCGAAACTCCGGGATAGCTCTGGCAACACAGCCGCCAACTACGCCATGTCAGCCGGCTACCCGAATGTAGCCGCAGCTTTGTCGTAGGCATTGGACATTGGGTAGGCCATTGATTTTTCTTTTTCCCCGTTTTGTCAGGGAGGAGATCTCAGGAAAAGATGCGGAGAAAATTTAACAATTTAGCTACAAAAGTTTTATTTTTTATTGATTTCTTATCGCAATAAGTTATATTTATAGCAAATCATATTTCAAGAGACCATGAAGAGGAGTCATCATTCACTTATTTGCAGCATATTGGCCGGGGTGTTATTGTACCCCGGCGTAGCATCGTCAGCCCCATTTGCCACCGACATGCCCTGGGGGGACAGTTTTGAGCGTAACAAGGCACAAAATGACTTATTCCAAGCTATTTCTTTGGGTAACGACATACTGGTGAGAGACGCACTCAATAAAGGGGCCTCCGTCCACACCAGAGACATGTATGGGAACACCCCATTGACACTCGCCGTAGCCAAAGGTGCGCCCGGAGTGGTTCACTGTTTGATTAACGCCGGAGCCGATGTGAATGAAACGGATCGTCAGCGGCAGACCCCGTTGATGATTGCCATCCAAAACACTTTATCGAGGCATCTCGTCGGTACCCTCATTGCCGCCGGAGCCCGGATTGACTATCAAGATCCGATGTCCGGGAACACAGCTCTCCACTATGCAGTTCAACTAGGAGACGTATCCCTTGTAAGTACTCTGACCTGGATGCCATCATCTTCATTGTGCAACATGAAGAACAACGCCTCTTACACCCCGTTGATGCTAGCCGTGATGGAAGGGCACGAGAAAATCGTCCAAATTTTGTTGAGAATACCCGGCATACAAATCAATGAACAAACTGCCCAGGGGGCGACACCGTTAATTCTGGCCGCGCAAAAAGACCAAGTCAACATTGCCCAAATGCTGCTCCACGCCAACGCCAACGTACATTTCATCGACCTCTATGGCAAATCTGCTCTCGATTACGCCATTCAACGAAAAAACGACGCCATGATCAAATTGTTGGCCGATCGCCGCTAGTTCCCTTTCCCCCCCGGACAATAGGTTTTGCCGGGGGGAAAAATTTGTTTGATCCTGTTTACCAGTTGGCTTTGAGCACCACCATACCTTTAGCGGGTACTTTGACGGCTTTGGGGTCTACATTGCTTGTTTTGTCATGGGTAACAAGCTTCAGATCTTTAGGAGATAATCCGCCACGAGACAAGGAGACAGTTTCCTCCTGTTCAGAGAGGGAGAGGAGGTGGATTTCTGATTGTTGCGTGCCGATTGTTTTATAATTTGTGACAAGTACCTGTTCACTCCCAGCGAGAGCGAGAGAGGGAGGTTGTTGGAAATTGGGGGCAACCTGTACTGCAAGCAAGGGGCGGAATGAATCTACCCCGAACCGGTTGGAGGCAACAACATCGTAGGTACCGGTATTCGGCAAAATCCGATACTTAAACGAGATGAGCCCTTCTTGGGTAAGTGGGAAATTAGTATGCCAATGATTGTTCAACGCCCACGACCAAATATTAGAGCCTGGAGACAACTTCCGAATCCAAACAGGAGAATGGGTTGCTGACCCAATGACGTTAGCCGTCAAGCCCCCCACTTCAAACATTCCCGTATTGAGAGATACCCATGTCACCCCCTTTTTGTCATTAGAAATGTTCAGCCACCGCTGCTTTGTAATCCAGTTACGATTCCCCGCCTTAAATTGGTCTTTTTCCACTTCAGCGACCCCCCAGGGGACGTTGTAGCGCATGGTTGAGCCGGGGATTTGAAAATCAAAGCCGAAGTGAATTCCCTCTTTATTTACGATTTTTTGTTTATCAACCACATTGATGCAATCGATAGCCGCGGAGCCTTGGACAAGTCTGATTTCGCGAGTAAGCTTGTTACATCCTTTAGCAGATGATTCCACCAGTAAAGAATTGACAAGAGGCCCTTTCTCTTTGGCGCTGATTTGTACGTTTTCCGGTTTGAAGGCCTGATCCATCGAATCGGCCCCCAACAAGTAGCGGAAACTATTCACCCCCGTTCCGTTCGTCTGGTTGGTAAATTCTTCGTTGTTGTAGATCATGCTTGTGATATCGCCTGAAGCGGGGTCCAGTTTAATGGTGATCAATCCATTCGTCAGCGTCGAGTCAGTTGGCGTTGTTACCTGTTTCGGTTGGGGTTGGGCCTTTTGTAAGCGATAGGTTTTGCTGCCGAGCGCCGGGATATTTTGAGCCATGAAAACAGTTTCACCTGAAGTCAGGGTCTGGATAGGGAGTTGATTCCCAGCCTCATCGACAGGGGCCCATCCTTTATCTACCACTGGTTTGGGGAGGACGACCAAGCCCGACCGCACCCAAGGGTTCGTGTTGAAGACAGCCAGAGAGTCCGAGCCCGGGGATTCGATTCCCTTTAGCGTTTCTTGCAGCAATTGATCGGTCAGTTGTTCAGCCTTGTCGAAATACGCGAATTTTGTTTTGAGGATCACGTCACTGAGCGGTTGAGCAGGGTGCATATAGGCCCACGTGTGCTCAGTACTCAACAACACATGTCGCCAAGCTTCCTGAAACACGGATTCCGGAGCTTCCTTGTCCGGATACAGCATACTCCACAGGATTTCTGTCTGTACGAGCCGATCTTTGACTTCTCGGCTTTTCCCTGTTTTTTGAGCAGCGGAGCCCAGGCCATCCGTCCAATACTCCGTGAAGTCACCAGTCATTACAGGAATTTTATCGCCGTATTCTCGTTCGTACGTTTGCAGGATTTCTGTAGCCGTACTGATACGGAGTTGGGGATAGGCATATTCTTCATTCCAGCTTTTAATTGCTTCCGGCAGATCTGCATCGATAGGCATATTATCTGCCAAGCACCACGTCATTGGGAAGATATGATACGGGTAATCCTTGTCTTTTTCCAACCGAGGCAACATAGTCTGCAAGTACGAGTCGATAAAGTGTTGTCGAGGTTGTTGCGTTTTGATCACGCGAGGCAGTTTTGCAGGATCCGTTTGTCCTACGATCGAGGGCCAGTAGAATTTTCCTTTTGCATGGGCGCCGGGCGTATAGGCCCCCGGCTGCAAGAACAGAATTTTCGTTTTACCGTCCGGAGCCACCCACCAAAATGGTTTGAAATTCACTTCATCAGAGAATCCAATACGATCAGAGCCATTAGACAGGGCCATGCAATATTTCACTCCTGATTGAGCAGCCGCGGCCACAATCCCCCACGACATGCCCGGAATATCCGTTTGTACCATGGTTTGTACGGGTTTCCCCGTCAATTGTTCGACTCGTTTACCATATGAGAAGAAACGCAAGAGTTCTTCATCATTACAAGCGCTCGTATTGGTGTTAATATACCCTGCATCAACTGAGATGTAGCCATTTTTGATAGCATTCAACAACTTTTGGCAGCGCTCCGGGGATTCGCTTGCCAAGTAACGTTCCACAGGCCACACTACTTCCGTATTCCACCGGAATTGAGCTTCTTTAGGGTAATTAGCCGTTTGTTCCACGAGTTCCAACGCAACATCGATATTGCGTTTGTGAATCAGCTCGACATTCTCTTGGGTATTTGTGTAGCCGATATCGACATGCGAATGCGGATAAATGTACACCACCCAATGTCGCATAGCCGGAACAGTCACAGTCTTGGTAAGATCATCGTGCCCGGAAATAATTTTGACGTCAATCGTCTCGTCTTGCCGGACACCCACATCCGGGGGCAAGAGAAAGTAAACCGTACCTGTTTGATCCATTCGACAGGGAGTTTTTTTACTTCCTTTAGCCGAGGTGATTTCGACACTCAAGTTTTCGGGCATTTTTTGATTTCGGCTCGTCAACCGAACTTCGCGCCCCGGTTTGCCATTTGCCCAATACTTGTAATGGTTTAGGACGGCGATATCAAAGGTATCTGGCAAGTTGGCAGCCCAAATAGAACTGGCTGTCATTACATAGACTCCCAGAGTGAATAATTTCATCATCTGCAATAGGTTAGGTTGTTATGTTTCTCTACGTCAATCCGTTGTTTTAATTCCATCAACAGGTCGATGTCTTTTTGGCGCATCTTCCCATTGCGGTCCGGCGGACAATTTAAAATGAGGATGTTATCGTTTTGGGTTGCCTTGTGGTAGATAGACTCTAATTCATCCACTGATTTCCAAACGTTGTCTTTCGTGTTGTAGAACCAACATTTACTCATGCACACGGTAGACTCGAAGGGCATGTAGTAAAGCTTACCATCGTGCGAAAACAACTTAGGATCATTGTCTACCGGCAGCAGTGGATCACCCAAGCGGAAATCACTCGGGAAATATCGAATTGGATAACCTACCTTCTGCTGATCCGGGTTAATTTTGTGGAAATCGGGATTTCCCGGTTTGCCAATCGTCCAATTGATTCCCACTTGGCATTGCGGATCACGAGATTTGATCAAGGTGTAGATTTCTTGCAGAGGCCAGCGAGAATTGGGTTTCACCCAACCACCGTCAAACCAAAATTCAACGATAGGACCATAGGATTTCGTCATATCGAACAATTCACCCAACTGCTTCAGCATGTACTCATTGTAAGCAGCATCAAGTGAGACATCTTTCACGTTAGGATTCTTCTTGCGATCCCAAAGAGAATAATAAAGGGCGAGTCCGATTCCATGTTTTTGGCATGCCTTTGCCAGTTCGACAACCACATTGGTTTGATTCCCGGAATTACCGACATCGTATTCCGTCAACGGACTGTCCCACAGGCAAAACCCGTCATGGTGTTTTGTTACAAAAAGTACAAACTTCATCCCAGCCTCTTTAGCGACACGTACCCATTGGTCGGCCTCCACAGCAGTCGGTGCATAACTTTTCGCCGGCACGGAACCATCAGTCCACTCTTTGTCGACAAATGTATTGACACTAAAGCAAATAAACATGCCGTACCGACGAGCGATCTGCTTCTTCTGAGCCTCGCTTGGTACGTGCGATGGCTCTGGGAGTATAGGAAGAGGTACCTCGGCCATTAACGTTTCACAAATTAGGCACGAAAGACCAATCTCAATAATCCATAGATTCATTCGCATCGAAAGTAGTTTAATATAATACGCATCAAATCTCGTTTTTTTTCATTAGCGTCCATAAAACTTTTTATGACATTAAATTAAGGTTGATTTTATCGCTTGAAATTCAGATTTCTCCGTTATTTCCGTTTCCGCTGTAAATTGACTATAACAGTGAACAAAGACACACTTCTGCGAACTCCCTAAGGGATCAGGCGTCTGAATGACTTAAACGTCTGTAAATCATCGATTCTACAATAATAACCCTCTTCTCCAACATCACATCTTTAAGGGTGTGGGGTACCATCTAAAATCGGGAGAGAAGAAAAGCAGACTCAAAATTCACATGAATCTCAATTCTCTCGAGAGCCCCCTCGACTTCCGTTTCTCTTCTACCACAACCAATGACAGTTCCATGCTCCAATCTATCAGGATGACACTTCAAAAAGATATATTCTCATTTTTATTTTGCTATTGTTACAATTAATAAAAAAGAGGGTACATCGTTTATCACGACACACCCTCTGAAAACTCAAGAAACAATATTTCGACAAATATTACTTTTCTGCCGTAGTTTCAATAAGCAGTTTTTGGCCATTTACAATGACATTAACTTTTCGTGGACTGGGTGATGTTAACTTGAAATCTGTCACCTTGCCGTCTTTCCATGAAAAATCAACCGTGATGTTACCTCGTGCTTTCATCCCGCGAATCGAACCTGTCGGCCAGGCCTTCGTTGGCGCGGGCAACAACTCAATCACTCCTGGTGTTTGTGACTGGACAAACATTTCG
>CASFPZ010000078.1 GCA_949296365.1 uncultured Akkermansia sp.
CCAAAGCAGAGAAGGTCGACAATAAGGCTCTCAACAATTGGTGTCTTGAGCTCTTCAACTCGCTCTTAGTAGAACGACCTTAAGGGGTGACTTACTCAAAAGTTTTACCGGACACTAGTGCTTTTTTTCTCCGCCGTTTTGGAAGTTGGCAGAGAACTGTTCTTCGATAAGATAGGAGCGACGGCGGACGTGTTTGGAGAAACACATGCCAAAAATAATCGTAATAGTAATCACCCAAGCGACGCCAGAAGCCACGTTGAACAATCTCACGACAGCAAACAAGACAATGGTAGCCCCCACCATCATTTTGACGAGAATCAATGCCACCAACGCGCTTCGATTCACGATATTATTAGCCCACAATCGCCTAAACTCCGGCGAATGATTTTTTCTAGCAATCATCGCCCAAATCAATGGACCCAGAAATATGAATAACACCGTTGCGCTCACCAATTTTCCTTTCCATCCTTCCAGGTAGCCTTGAATGAGGGGGTGAACCTGAGAGAGGAAAATGGTAATAATCCCCAAACAAACAATCACATAAACAATCGTGCCGACAATGATACTTTTCAGCAAGCAGCGCCAATCGCTAGGATGTTGAGCGAAGTGAGTTGAGCCAGACGTGTAATGAATCAGCCAATTATTGATCGCTTCCGGCAGGTGAGATGAAACGAACTTACAAGCAGGATTCGACAATTTGATCATGTACGGCGTACAAAACGTCGTAAGTACCGAAACAGCCACAATGATCGGATACAAATGCGTATCCGTCACCTTCAGGGACACCCCAAGAGAAGCAATAATGAAAGAGAACTCCCCGACCTGAGTCAGAGAAAAGCCAGATTTCATCGCAATTTTCAACGGTTTTCCCGTTGCCAAGACACCAATCGATCCGAATACGCTCTGCCCCACTAACACCAACAACGTCACGATCAAAATAGGTACGATATCGCTAACAATCACATTTAAGTCAATAATCATACCCACCGAAACAAAAAAGATGGCAGCAAAGAAATCTTTCACCGGCTGAACGACCCGGCTAATATTTTCGCTTTCGGAAGTTTCTGCCAACAGAGACCCCATGACAAATGCCCCCAAGGCCGAAGAAAATCCAGCTTTATCTGCTATCAGAACCATCGATAAACACAGGCCCAATGATGTAATCAACAAGATTTCATCGCTGATGTAGCGCTTTACCTTATTCACCAGCGTAGGGAGGACAAAAATTCCTATAACCGACCAAAAAATCAAGAATCCCATCAATTTTGCCAAACTGCCAACCAACGCCATCCCTTCGAACTGATTACTAACAGCCAGAGTAGACAAGACCACCAGCATCACAACGCCGACCAGGTCTTCAATGACCAAAATACCGAGCACAATTCCCGCAAATTTCTCCTTCAACAGATTCATCTCGCTGAGGGATTTGAACACAATAGCCGTCGAAGACATTGAAAGCATTCCTCCTAGGAAAATACTAGTAATATGAGAAAATCCCATTAAATTACCAGCTAAGTAACCCAATGTCATCATTCCGCATACAATTGTAACGGTTGCAATAATAGCGCTCAGGCCCACATTCAGCAGTTTATGGAATGAGAACTCAAGGCCCATAGAAAACAACAGGAAGATCACGCCTATGTCAGCCCAAATTTGGATATTCGACGTATCGGAAACCGTTGGGAAAAAGCTGACAGTTGGGCCAGCGATAATACCAGCGATGATATACCCCAGAATAACAGGTTGTCTCAGCCACTTAAATAAAATCATGACAACTCCTGCCACAACAGTAATGATCCCAAGATCGGAAATTAATGGAGCTAATTCAGACATAGGTTCAAACAGTTATCATATCATCTCAGCAATTACGTTTCGATGAAGCAAGGCTATATGGTTTCAGCCGTCAAGAGGTTGAGCTTGGGGGATAGGGACCGCATTGTGATTTTCGTCAATCTCCTCTTCATCAATTACAGGTTCATCAAGAGGAATAGCCGTCGGCACCTCTTCAGAGTCGGCGTCATCAAGAGGCAAAGCCTGGGGGGGTTCATCCTCATCTTCTTCGACAATCTCCTCAGCCTGGGGGATATCCGCTTCGTCAAGAGGGATCGCAACAGGAATGTGTTTCTCGCACATTTTGGAAGGAGACTCAAAACCAGGCATCGTCTCGTAATATGCAGTACGCGCCGCAATACAGCCAGAGTGAGCAATCAGGCCGGATTCCCGGCACAATTGCACCGCACGGGAATGGGTTTCCGGATAGGTTCGGATCGGGCCACAAGGATAACCTTCTTTTTGAGCCTGCATCATCAAATCAACCCAAATAGGCAACGCCAGGGTTCCGCCATAGCCTCGTTCAATGATTGTACGTTGGTTATCGAAACCGACCCAAATGCAAGCCGTCAGGCTAGAAGTAAAGCCCGTAAACCATGCATTCATGTACTTGTTCGTTGTACCTGTCTTGCCGCCACAAGGAGCCTTAAATCCAAGAGACTGGATTTTACCTGCGGTTCCTCCAGGTTTCGTGACCCTCTGTAGTAACGACGACGTCATGTTGGCAGTTCTTCGAGAAAAAACCCGCCGCGTCGATTGATACGAATAAAACAACGTCTGCCCATCTGCATCTGCTATCGATTCAATAATGTAAGGAGAAGGCCTCATCCCACCATTCGCAAAGACAGTATACGCACTAGCCACATCTAACGGGGAGGCTTCCCATGTCCCTAAATACAATGACGGCCTCATCGTCGCCTTCCCCTGGAATCCAGCTAAACGCGCATAATTAACAACATTGCTCAAACCCGCAATATTGCCGACCCGCACCGACATCGTGTTGCGAGATTTGATCAACCCGTACGAAGCAGGTTGCATCCCACGGTATGAACCGTCAGAATTGCGAGGCGACCAACGCCCTGCCCCAGGGATTTCACCCGGGCGCAACGGACCATCCGAAATACTCGTTGCCGGAGAATACCCTTTTTCAAAGAATGCAGAATACACAAACGGCTTAAAAAGAGAGCCCACCTGACGCCTCGACTGAACAGCTCGATTGAAATGCGATTCCTCAGAATCGCGACCTCCAGCGACGACAATGAGGGCGCCATTAGCATTGTCGATAGCGACGCAAGCAGCCTGTACATAGTCGGGACGTTTCTGTTGGCGAACAAGCTCTGGTTGAGCCAAGTATTCAGCTCTCGTAGGGTGTTTATATCCCTTTCTGCTTTCAAGTTCGGCAAGGTGTTTGTTCATCGAGTCGATTGCGGCGTTTTGCAAATCGAGATCAAGCGTCGTACGAACAACTAACCCCCCCAAGCGAATATTTTCTTCTTCAAGGATATTGTCCAGTTCACGCCGAATGAGTTCCATGGCGTAATTTTCCTCAGATCGAGATTGCGGCATCGACGTAACAATAGGTTCCTCCAGCGCCTTTTGGTAATCATCCTGAGAAATTTGTCCATCATCTAGCAAAAGTTTAAGAACAATGTCCCTTGCACCTTTTGCCTTTTCTGGGTTTTTGTAAGGCGAGTTTTCATTGGGGCCATAGATCATACCAGCCAACAGGGCGCACTCAGACAACGACAACTCAGACGGGCGTTTATTAAAATAGCCCCGTGCAGCCGACGAGATTCCCATAAAGGTGTGTCCCCAAAAGATACGGTTAATGTATGCTTCCAAGATCTGATCTTTGCTGTAGGTCGCCTCGATCCGTTTGGCCAAGGCAACTTCAATGAGCTTCGCATTAAGATTGCGATCTCGGTGGTTGAATGTCGTTTTGGCCAGCTGCATCGTCAAGGTCGACGCCCCTTGAGTTGCCCGTTTGTGTTTGATCAGCTGCGTAACCGCTCGCCCAACCCCAATCCAGTCAACACCCCCGTGAGAATAAAACCTTTTATCTTCTCGCACAAGCAAGGCTTTAATAAAGGCCGGCGGGATCTCGTTCAATGGTACGCGAACCCGGTTTTCACCATGAAGGCGGCCAATTTCGCGATTTTTACGATCAAGCACAATCGTGCGTTCTGGCATTTTCAGAACCTCAGAAATATCATATCGGTTGGCTATTGCTCCATAGAGCAAAATTAAAATTCCCCCGACAACGGCCCCGGCGAACCCTAAACTCAATATAATCCGCAGAGGCCAAATCAGGAAACTTTTAGCATTTTTGGTCAATTTGCAAATCACACGAAAAGGAATCAATAATACCGTTACCACCAAAAAACCGATCAACCACAGCCACGAAAAGCGCCCTTCTTTGTGTGGGATTGACGATGGCAACAAAGGGCCTTCAGCATAAGGATCCGACGAAGTCGGGGGCACAGGCGTCGCTGCCGGGGATGGAGCTTTAGCCTTTTTCATATGTGGTGCAGAATCAGGGCCAGACGAACGCATCGAGCCGCTGGCAGCGGCATCGTTTTTTTTTCGTCTAGCGCCAGCACGCGGCTTCGCAGCAGAAGCAGATGACCGAGCTGGGGTACGTCTAGCATTCTGTTTAGGAGAGGGGGCCGGGTTCCAATCGTTCGACGCAGGAGACGAGGAGGGGCGTTTTCCACCACCTTCGCGACTTGGTCGAGCTGCTGAATCTCCCTGAATGCGACGGTCTGCCATATGAGCTGTTATGTACCATATTCGCCCCCACGGGACTAAGAAAATCGGTCTCCGTATGACATTCACCCACCATTTGAATGAACAATAATGCTCGAAAGAAAGTCTCACTCAACAAAACAGGCACATATCATCACTATGATAAAACGAATCTCATCCATCCTGACAGCCTTGTGCTGTATGCTGTTGTCAGCCCCGGCATGGGCAAAGCCCCCTCAAACACTCGACGAACTCAAAGCCATTCAACAACAAATTCATCAACTTGATCCTTCATTATCAGCAGCTACCGTTGCGCTCGTATCCGAGCACGGAGATTCGACAGGAAGCGGTGTCATCGTCAACTCCAAGGGATTGATACTTACGGCAAGCCATGTCGTCCAGGGGAGCGAAATCATGTACGTCATTTTCAAAGACGGGAAACAAGGCAAGGCTCGTGTATTAGGAGCAAACTACACTCGCGATGCCGCCATGGCACAAATCGAAGGTGATGGACCTTATCCATTTGTTAAGATAGGAGATTCAGATTCCGTCAAAGTTGGCGATTTCGTTTTAGCTTTAGGGCATTCGAAAGGGTTTGATCCGACTCGGCGAGCGCCATTGCGCCTAGGACGGATGAATTCAGACGGCAAGCAGCGATTCATGATCTCTGAATGCACGTTAATTGGGGGTGATTCAGGAGGGCCGCTTTTCAACATGAACGGACAATTGATAGGCATTCATTCATCGATCGGTTCCCTGCTGGAAATTAATAACCATGTTCCCATCAATGCCTTCAAGGCAGATTGGGAAAGGTTGCAAAAGGGCGAGCAATGGGGAGTGTTAGGATTGAACCCCATGGCCGACCCCAATACGCCAGTCGTCGGGTTTTCAATGGCTGTGATGCGAGGAGTTAACGGCGTTATCGTCGACGATATATTTCCGGGGACACCAGCAGAGAAAGCTGGTCTCCAGATTGGCGACCTCGTCACCCAAATGGGAGACAGGCGTATCAACAGCCCGCAAGACATGATTCGAGAACTTGGCCGTCACCGTCCAGGAGAGAAAGTCAACCTCACCGTCATTCGCCAAGGCACACCCTATAAAGCCCCCATCACCCTTGGCAGAAGAGGAGACGTCGCCCAGTCCTACAACAACTACAATGATTGATTTGATGATGAAGAACATACGATTTTTGTCTCTGTTGCCATTTTTGATGCCGACCATGGTTTTCTCTCAGGAGATAGCCAGTATTCTGCCGCCAGAAGACATGATTGCCGATCAAGACAAAGCCATCTTGGATCAGCAAGCCAGTGCAATTTTCAAACAATGGGACACACTGTCCCAACCGCTCAAGAATTCTAGTGTTTACATTGTTTCAGGGAGGCGTTGCATTGCCATGGGGACAGTTGTTGCCCCCGGCATCGTGATGAGCAAATTAAGCGACATAGCCATAGCCTCCAAGCACGGTTATCCTGCGGTCGTTGATATCAATGGCAATGTTTACCGGATGAATCCATTGATCAAGATCGACGAACACGATCTTCTCATCATGGAGGTTCCAGGGTTAAAATCCAATCCCATTACCATTGCAGGCCGACCAGCTCAATTGACCGAAGGAGATATGATTGCGGCCGTACTACCAGACGGGAAAGTTTCTAACTTCGGCATCGTTTCTGTCGCCCAGCGCAGCCTGCGCGAAGAAGACTCACCCTACCTAGGACTCGTCATCGACCCTGAATGGACAGGCAACGGCGTCAAAATTGAGGCAGTCGAGTTTGGTCAAGGGACGTATAAGGCAGGGCTTAGGAAAGGCGACGTGATCACCAAACTCAACAATGTCGAACTCTCCGGCATGTTCTCGCTGCGTACAGCGCTTAACAGAGTCAAACCAGGCGACACCGTCAAGGTCGAATACTCCCGCGACAACCAGCAACACAAGGCGTCAATCAAAACCACAGCCCGTCCCAATTTCGGAAAATTCCCGCAGCAGCGGCTTGAAGTCATGAATTCCATGGGCAATCGCATGAATATCAGGCGAGATGATTTTCCATCCGTTGTTCAAACCGATATGACCCTCAAACCCGAATATGCCGGTAGTCCAGTCATTAACCTCAATGGCGAAGTCGTTGGCATTGCACTTTCTCGAGCAGGCCGAACAGAAACCTATATGCTCCCCGCATGGGTCTGGAAGGATATCATCGACACCATGCTTCCTCGGCTGAAAGAAGAAGGATTTGCCCTCAAAGACAAACCTATTGAAGAGACTCAGAAAAGCAAAGGCGGCCAGGTATTACGCTCCATTCTTGATAAACTTCGCCGCGCAATCCACGGTCAAGGGGACCAGCCCAAAAATTACTAATGATTTTCAATCATTAGTGTCCACTAAAAAATCGTAGGAGTTTTTTAAAATTATTGAAATTCAATTTGTTATAAGCACCTTCACATTCCCGAGACTTGAATTTAACTTTGCGGTCAAAATCAGACCGTTATGTTTAAAGATGAGTACGTTTTCGCCCAATTAGTGAAGTTGCTTGATTACGAAAAATTCAAATATCTAGTGAAAAAATACGATGGCAACAAATATGTTAAGAGCTATACTTGTTGGAATCAACTACTTACGATGATATTT
>CASFPZ010000079.1 GCA_949296365.1 uncultured Akkermansia sp.
TATTTTACACATAATTATAACATATAACGGCTACGAATAAAAGGATAAAAACCATTGATTATGTGTATGTTTGGCCTTACATTGCTGTCAAAGATGGGAAGTCGTATGAGGCAGGCTAGGCTTAACGTGCTTGACTGCGAGATGGAACGAGGCGTAGGGCGAAACGATATGTACGTCGTGTTTTTACGAGAAAGCGGATCCAGTGATTACGCATTGAGACGAGTGGCTGTCGTTTGAGACTAGCAGTAGTTGAGGCCGAATCGGCGGGTTTGCAGTGAGTGACCAGACATACTCCGCCAAACACGAGCAACATGGCTAGCAGTTTGAAGAGACCAAAAGAGTCCATACCCCAATAAACAGTCACCCACGTGGCAACTACAGGTTGCATATAGTTGTACATCCCAACGACCGTAGGTTTGAGATAACGTTGACCAACTGGAAGCAACATATAGGTAAGGAATGTACCACAAACAACTACATAGAGAACGCTACTATAGATTTCAGCATTCATGCCTTCCCAGTTGATCGAGGTCATGGAATTGATCGAGAATGGAGCCCAACAAATTGCTGAGAACAAGAACATCCACTTCATAAGGGCTACTGGAGAATATTTTGAGATAAGACCCTTAAAAAAGACAAAGTAAAAAGCGACGCTTGTTTGTGCGAATACGACGAGAAAATCTCCCAGGAGGCTACCAGAGGTGTTACCCGAATGACTGCCACTGACGAGCATGAGAGCCCCCGAAGCACTGACAAGGACACCGAGAATTTTAGAGATTGTTAGGCGATCTTTGAGGTAAACAGCAGATAACAACATGACCATGATGGGGGCTGTGGTGGTGATGATCGAGGCATCAGCTGGAGAGGTAAGACCTACGCCGATTGTGTAAGTGCCTTGGTTAAAAACGATGCCACATAAAGAAGCTAGGAAAAGTGGTATCATGTCTCGTTTTTCAACGCGCTCATGTTTGACGAAGAGAGAGACAAACCAGAAAAGCAAGGCTGCACCAGAAACCCGGAAAGCAGCCATAGATAACGAGCTAAGTTCACCCGATTGAAGCGCTAATTTACAAACAGGAGCCATCAACCCCCACATGATACTGCATGCCAACATGGCCAAATGGCCTTTCAGTATTTCTTTCTTCATAGAAACGAATGCCTAAAAGGACGAACAAGAGAGATTGGAGACTTCTGTTCATCTTTGCACGGCGGCGGGCGCTTTATCACTAATAAGAACATTTTGCAAAGAATTTTTCATGGGAATTTGGAAACGAAAGAAATATTTTCCCTCATCTTGTGTCGTCAGCTTGGTGTTAAAAAGAACGGCCAACAGTATGCAATGAAATAAGGCGCAGCTACCAAATACAGTGGCAACTACGCCTTAAAGGAATGAAAAACAATCGCGAACAACGTTAACCTTGACGTTCTCGGGCACGCCTGGCCCGGATTTCCATCGAATAACCGTGGGCGTCTAATCCTTCGATGCGAGCGAATTCAGCAACGAACGGCGCAGACTGAATAGCTGAATCTGGGGACATTCGCACGATACTCGTGCGGCGTTGGAATTGATCCGCACGCAACCCCGAGAAAGATTTACCAGCTCCACCTGTAGGTAATGTATGACTTGGCCCGGCCAGGAAGTCACCACAGGCTACTGTGGCGTAAGTACCGGCATAGATAGCGCCTGCGGTACGAACAGCATTGACGAGCCGAGCTTCGTCTCGTGCGACGAGGACGAGATGTTCCGGAGCGAATTCATTAACCAAGTCGCACCCCTCGTCCATGGATTCCACGAGGAATCCGTAGGCGTGGTTTTGCAACACAGCCTGCACGATGGCGCCGCGTGAGAGTTTAGCTGCTTGTTGCGAGATTTCGTGTTCCACATTTTCCAGCAACTGTTCCGAATTTGTTACGAAAACAATGACACTGTCTGGTCCGTGTTCAGCTTGAGCCAGCAGATCGGCGGCGAGGAATTCTGCGTTGGCTGTTTCATCAGCCAGCACCATGACTTCACTGGGACCAGGGAGCAAATCGATCGCAACAGCTCCGACCAATTGCCGTTTCGCTTCGACGACAAAACGATTCCCTGGGCCCACGATTTTTTGGACGGGCTTGATCGATTCAGTACCGAGGGCGAGAGCGGCAATCGCCTGAGCTCCACCCACTTTGATAATTTCTGAAGCTCCTGACGCTTTGAGGGCATAGAGCAGGGCAGGATTAACTTTGCCGTCTGGGCCACATGGCGTTGCTGCTACGATTTCCGGAACACCAACTGCTTTAGCAAAGCCCCCTGTCATGATCGAAGTAGATACCAGTGGGGCTTTGCCACCAGGAACATAGATACCAACCCGATCAAACGGCGTGAAACGTTCGCCGACTTCCACCCCCTGATGATTAATTCCAGTCCAGTTTTGCCGACAACTGCGGGAAGCAAAATACGCCACGTTGTTTAGAGAGGTTTCGATGGCTTCTCGGACAGATTCTGGAATTTGCCGTTCTGCTTCGCGTAGTTCATCGTTGCTGACGTGCAGATGAGCCGGATCGAGACGAACCTTATCAAAACGTTCCGTATAGTCGATGAGGGCAGTGTCACCTCGTTGCGCGACTTCAACAATGATGGCAGCGACAGAGTCGCGGACAGCGGTTTCAGGCAATGCTCTCCTGTTCATCGCCTGTTTCATGCGCGAAAAATCAGGATCTCCAGGTCGGTATATTTTCATAGGCAAAAGAAAGAACAAAGGACAATTCTTTATTAGCTTGCACTAAGAGTTCTACGTAAAAGCTAAAGCTACAATAGCGAAGAACGAGGTTAAAAAGAAGAAGGGGAAAAATCAAGAACTAATTGTGTCAAGAGGTGTGAGTAGAAAGTTTGGAGATTACAATTGTGTAAAAAAGACACAAGTTAGAGTCATTGCTCCTTGACGGAATAAGCGTAATATTCTAAAACGCTTTTGCAACTATCGGTCATAGGTTAACTGCCATGAATATTCACGAATATCAAGCTAAATTGCTTTTTGAACGGTTCGGTGTTGCGACGCCGAAAGGGATAGCAGCCCACACTCCGGAGGAAGCCGTGCAAATTGCCCGGGAAATCAACAAACCTCAATATGTAATAAAAGCCCAAGTGCATGCGGGTGGTCGCGGCAAAGGGACATTTAAGAGTGGTTTTAAGGGAGGCGTTCACGTAGTTAAGACTCCTGAAGAAATTGGGGAGATAGCCGCAAAGATGTTGAATCAGGTGTTAGTGACCAAGCAGACAGGTGAAGTCGGCAAGCTAGTACGTACTGTTATGGTCGCGGAAGGGATTACTCCGGTGAAGGAATGCTATTTTGCCATTTTGCAAGACCGTGCTAAGAAATGTCCTGTGATTGTCGCCAGCAGCAAGGGGGGGATGGACATTGAGGAAGTTGCCAAGACTTCGCCGGAATCGATTATCAAAGTATACATTAATCCTGGATTGGGGATTTTACCGTTCCAGGCTCAAGATGTAGCATGTGCGCTTGGGTTTGAGGGCAAATTGATTCGCGAAGCGACGAAATTGATCACGAATACTTACAAGTTGTTTGCGGCATTGGATTGTTCGCTTGTAGAGATCAACCCGTTAGTTGTAACAGATGACGGGCATGTGACAGCTCTTGACGCCAAGTTTAATTTTGACGATAACGCCTTGTTCCGTCATCCAGAGATTGTTGAGATGCGTGACGAGACCGAAGAAGATCCGCGCGAAGTGGAAGCTAGCAAGTACAATTTGAATTACATTGGGTTGGACGGCAACATTGGTTGCATGGTGAATGGTGCAGGATTAGCCATGGCGACGATGGACATTATCAAGTACTATGGTGGCTCACCAGCTAACTTTTTGGATGTGGGAGGTAGTGCGACTGAAGAGATGGTTACGAATGCTTTCCGCATTTTGACGAGCGACGCTCACGTGAAGGCCATCTTAGTGAACATCTTTGGTGGGATTATGCGTTGCGACGTCATTGCGCAGGGGATTGTTGCCGCTGCCAAGACGATAGACATGAAAGTGCCGCTTGTTGTGCGCCTAGAAGGCACGAACGTAGAAGCAGGCAAGAAGATTTTGGCCGAGAGCGGAATTTCCATCATTTCTGCCGACAATCTTGACAATGCAGCTCAAAAGGCTGTGGAAGCAGCTCAGGCTTAAAATAACTTTTAATTTGATACGACAATGACCACACTTATTGACGAGAATACACGTTTGGTTGTTCAGGGGATTACCGGTAGCGCTGGTGCATTTCATGCTAAGAATTGCATGGATTTTGGTACCAATGTCGTTGCTGGCGTCACGCCTGGAAAAGGCGGTCAGCTTTTTGAAGAGAAAGTGCCGATTTTTAACACAGTCAAGGAAGCCAAAGCGGCGACTGACTGCAATGCATCGATGATATTCGTGCCTCCTCCCTTTGCAGCAGATGCGATCATGGAAGCGGCTGATGCTGGCATTCCGTTGATTGTGTGCATCACAGAAGGTATACCGGTGCAAGACATGCAGAAGGTAAAGCTTTTTTTGGCTGATAAGGACGTAACCCTCATTGGGCCGAATTGTCCAGGTATTGTCAATCCAGCAGCTAAGTGTAAGATAGGCATTATGCCTGCTTACATTTTCAAACCCGGTCGCATTGGCATCGTGTCTCGTTCGGGCACGTTGACATATGAAGCTGTGTGGCAGGTGACGAATCTTGGGTTGGGACAGAGCATGTGCATTGGAATTGGAGGTGATCCCGTGCATGGAATGACGCATCTTGAAGCAGCCAAGTTCTTTACGGAAGATCCCAATACCGATGCATTTATCATGATTGGCGAGATTGGCGGCTCCGAAGAAGAAGAGGCAGCAGAATGGATCAAGGCTAATTGTAAGAAGCCAGTTGCGGCATTTATTGCTGGGGCGACGGCTCCGAAGGGACGCCGCATGGGCCACGCTGGCGCGATTGTTTCTGGCGGAAAAGGCACAGCAGCTGCTAAGCAGGAAGCATTAAAAGATGCCGGTATCGTTCTGGCAGAAACTCCGGCTCAGATGGGACTAGCCCTTCAAAAAGCCATGCAGGCCAAAGGTCTGTAATTTCTGCAATTTATTATAAACTTAAAATTAACACGCCATCCTTTCGATTTGAGAGGATGGCGTGTTAATTTGAAAGAGGAAATATATCCAAGGTATCGACGAACACAATATCCTTTGCTTTTTCAACAACTCCTGGGAAGTCGAATTTTGTTTATCCATGGTTTCTTTGACTGCGGATTTCAGGGAAAAGGACCAACCTGTGTGAACAGCATGAATAGATAAGGGTTGAGTTTATTGAAGTCATGACAGAGGGTACTGTGCCTATCCACCCCTTAGCATGGTACTATTATCCTAGAGGAGTAAATGAAATATGGTTACCTTTCAACAAATTAGAAGCGCAACAGCGATTATCAATTTCGGTGGGGTAAAATTCTTGATTGACCCTTGGTTGGCACCCAAAGATTCATGTCCACCTATTCCTGGCTCTCCCAATCCTGAACTGAGATCTCCGGTTCATGAGTTACCGATTCCTATTAATGAAATCCTGCGAGTTGACGCGGTGATAGCTACACATTTACACTTTGATCATTTTGACGAAGTGGCAATCAAATCGCTTCCTAAGGAGATGCCTATTTATGCTCAGGATTCGGTTGATGTACAGGTTTTGTCTGATTATGGTTTTAAGGATGTTCGAGTGTTAGAATCTCAAGGAAGTGTTTTCGAGGGAGTAACCTTGTTCAAAACAGGGTGTAGCCATGGTATACCTGGCCAGTTGGAGGAGTTGTATAGCCGTCTCCAATTAAGGAGCGAGGCGTGTGGCGTTGTTTTCAAACATCTAGAAGAATCGGAGGTTCTTTATTTAGCAGGAGATACGATTTGGTGCGATCATGTGGAAAAGGCTCTTGCTGTCCATAAGCCAAGTATTATTGTAGTCAATTCAGCAGAAGCAACGATTCAGGGCTATGGAAGGATTATTATGGGGTTGGAAGATATAGGGTATGTTTTCGAGCATATTTCGCCCACAGCAGTTGTTATTGCCAGTCATATGGACAATGTTGGACATTCTGCGCTTTGGCGAACAGATCTCCATGCTTATGCGAATCAGCATGGGTTACAGAGACGTTTGCTGATACCGGAAGATGGCGAAATCTGTAAGTTCTGAAAATTCAGCAAATATCGGACATCGAGAGGCAGTTGGAGGTTTCCACTGCCTTTTTGATTTTTGGAAGACACAATTAAAGGCAGAGCCAATAGCATCCATTTTTTAAGCGGATAGTATTGAGAAAAATGCGGATATGTTGCATTTTTAGCCACTAGTGTCCGGTAAAACTATTGAGTAAGTCTCCCCTCAAGGTAGTTCTACTAAGAGCAAGTTGAAGACCCCAAGAGACCAATTGTTGAGAGTCTTA
>CASFPZ010000080.1 GCA_949296365.1 uncultured Akkermansia sp.
AGGAGCGCTGCTCGAGGAAGAACTGTCTCTAAAAATAGAAGAGGAACTGTCGCTGGAAGAAGAGCTGGATGAGGAAGACGAACTGGAAGACGAAGAAGAGTCCCAAGGGTATGAACTGCTAGAATCAGGGAATGAAGACGAAGAAGAATCCCACGGGTATGAACTACTAGAATCGGGCGAAACCATACTGTTCGATTTACAAATTTTTGAGAGGGGGGCAAGAAAAAAATGACAAAAATGGAATTTGTTTCTCCAACGATGACGAGCAAAATGGGTCATCATGATTTTTCATCGGGAATAATGATTATTTATGACATTCTAATGACAATATGCTTGTCAAGGAAGCAACAAATCTTACAATAACCGCGTACGCGCTGTCGTTACATGATTTGAACTTAACAAGGAGCACATTATTATTCCGAGCAATACATCATCTAATCGGCCATCGGGAGGTGGTCGTCCAGTGAACAAGTCAGGGGGATCAGCTAATCGCTCTGGGGGAGGAGGGCGTCCCGGAACGGGAATGGGTCGATCGTTGCCTTCGTCTAATAACCGTGTCGGAGATTTTCGAAAGGGAGGAATTTCTGGCTTACGGGGAGGAAAAGGTGGATCTAACAATAAATCGGGGAATGTTTCGATGGCAGAACCCAAGAAGGTTGTTTCGCCGGAAGATGATAGCGAGACTCAAATCGAATTGGAAGGGGTTATTAGTTCGGTGTTAGCTGGGACGATGTTTCGAGTAAGGCTAGCGAACGGCCATGAGGTGTTAGCTCACATCTCTGGCAAGATGCGTAAGCGTTTTATACGTTTGGTTGTAGGTGACCGCGTGAAGATGGAGATGTCTCCCTACGACACAACTAAGGCCCGTATTACTTTTCGTATTAATTAATTTTCAATTAGATGAATGGAGACAAACTCGCTCAGTTTCGGCTGTGCGAGTTTTTTTTGTAATTGAAGCAAGATAAGATCATGGGCTGGTAACGAGCCATTGTGGAAACGAAAGGGTATTGAGTCGTTATTACTAGTGTCCGGTAAAACTTGTTGAGTCAACTTCCCGTTGAGATTGTCTCTGCAACGTCCGTTTGATGGACATTGCGGACGCTTCAATTCTGCTGTATTCATTTTTACCGGACATTAATGATTCATTAAGAAAAAGAAAGAAGGTGAAGTTGGTGGAGAAAAATTTCGTGGAATTATGTTTTTTTGTAGCTTTTTTTTGATGAGTCTTTAGAATAGAAAGAATGAAAGTGTGTTCTTGCAGAGAAATCCGGGAGGCGGAAAATCGTTTGATTGAATCGGGGTGTTCAGCATGGACCTTAATGAATCAAGCTGCTGTTCGCATAGCTGCAGCCATAGCTCGTTTTTATCCAGAACCTGGTCTATGTATTGCATTTGCGGGAAAAGGGAATAATGGTGGCGACGCCATAGCTGTGTTGGGTATTCTTCAGAAAATTGGTTGGGATGTGGAGTTGGTGCATCCTTATCCTATGGATGAGTGGAGCGAATTGACTGCTCGGCAGTTTTCTTTGTTGTCCCATCCTTTGCGCAAGCGTCTGAAGGGCTCAGGAAGATCTCCTTCGCGCATTCTGATTTTAGATGGATTGTTAGGTTTAGGGGGTAAAGGCTCCTTGCGACCAGAGATTGCAGAACGTTGTCGATCGATCAATCACATGCGACGTTCGTCAGGTGCGGTTCATACATGGGCGATTGATTTACCTACAGGGGTGGATGGTGATACTGGTGAAGCGGACCGAGATGCCGTTATTGCTGATCATACTTCGGTCATTGGAGGTGTTAAGCAAGGGTTATTGGAGGACTGTGCAACGAAATACGTCGGGAGACTCGTGCCAATACCTCTGGACAATTTGGATTTGTCGCATGTGCAGGGAGAAGATATAGTGATCGAAGCAAATTTGTTGAGACGCTTGTTGGCTCATCGTCCTTATGAATTGTTCAAAAACCAAGCAGGGCACGTGGGCATCATCGCTGGGTCTTGTTCTATGCCAGGAGCGGCTCGGCTATGTGCGGAAGCGGCGTTGCGAGCTGGTGCTGGGTTAGTGACATTGTTTGTCCCCGAGGAATTATATTCTGTATTGGCGTCTGCATTGCCTGCTGAGGTAATGATCCGGAAGGTAAGTCGATTCGGCGAGTGTGAGGTCGGTGGCTTCCAATCGTTGTTGGTGGGACCTGGTTTAGGATATGTGGACTCAGAACAAGCTCGCGAATTGAAAGCTGTGATAGATGGTTTTTCCGGGAGTATTGTGTTGGACGCCGATGGGTTGAATTGTGCGGCTCGGGAGGGATGGCGTTTGGGGCCGAATGTATTGGCTACTCCGCATCCTGGTGAGATGAGGCGCCTGTTACATTGGGAAGGCAAGGAACGGGTCTCTCGCCGCGAGATGGTGGAATCCTTTGTCCGTCAACATGATGCGGCTCTTGTCTACAAGGGTGCTCGATCGATTGTGACGGCGGCTGGGTTGCCTTTGTTTTTCAATTCATCTGGCGGACCTGCTATGGCTACTGCAGGGCAAGGCGATGTGTTGGCTGGCGTTTGTGCGGGATGGTGTGCGCAAGGAGTTGGGCCTGTACAGGCTGCTATTCTCTCTGTTTACTTGTGCGGATATGCTTCCGACATCCTCTTGGCCTCCGGTCGCCAGACTGAACAAACTCTGTGCGCGAGCGATACGCTTGGCGCATTACGGAATGCTATTCGTTACATTTCGGAGTCGACATTACCTTAACTTTTCATGAACCAACAACAGAAAGAAGAGGCGAACAGAGGCGAAATGCTTCCGCGAGAAAAATTGAGACAAGGGCTGGACATGAAACCCCACGAGTATATTGCTGTCTTGTTGGGGACTGGCATGAAAGGAAAAAGCGTGTTTGAACTTTCTCGTGAAATATATGACAAATATGGTTCTCTTTCTTCTCTTTTCCGAAAGTCTCATGAAGATCTTATTAACGAGTTCAAAGGGATAGGAGAAGCTAAAGCTTTGATGCTGGAAGCTGCCTTCAAATTGAGTCTCGCGATGTTTAAGGAGGTGAGCGAGCAAATGACCATGGATAATGCTGACTGCGTGTATCAGTACATGTGTACGAGACGTTGGGAAGAATTTGACCAGGAACATGTGTATGTTATCATGCTGAATACGAAGATTAAATTGATTAGATGCGAAATGATCTCCAAGGGAACGCTTACTGAAGCGATAATTCACCCGAGAGAGGTTTTTCGACCCGCTATTCAATATGGGGCGCATTCTATTATTCTGGTACATAACCATCCTAGCGGAGATCCTACGCCTAGTCGTGCAGACAATGAAATGACCAAGTGCATCGATGAGGCCTCTAAAATCATAGGCATTGAACTTCGAGATCACATTATTATTGGCTTACCAACGAAAGAACGTGAAAAAAATTACTATAGTTACAAAAGAGCTTTTAAATTATAGCGCATAATACCGCATAATCCTGAAAGAAACTATCGATTCCTACCGTATTCCTCCATAAGATGTCGGTAAAATATGATTGTTGTAGGCAACTTTTTTGGTTGTGCGTGTGTATTGGTGTTGGGTTAACTGCGGAATTGGCTGGGGCGACGAACCAAACGTGGTCGATCCTTTCTCCGGATGGTCGATTAAAATGTACGATTACTAGAGGAGAGGGTGGTGTGCCGAAGTGGGCGTTTTCTTATCGAGACCGCTCCTTGATTGAACCTTCGTGGACTGGGTTTGAAACTGCGCAAGGGGGGAAGGTCCCCAACCAACAATGGAAACATGGTTCTGTAAAACTAAAAAACGTACAGGGCGAGTGGTCTCCCATCTGGGGAAAACGTGCTGTTGTTCAGGAGGTGTATAGAGAACTGACTATCCCTTTTTTAGCTCCTTCGTCAGTTCTTCAACAGGGGGAGGTGCCGGGTGAAATGAATTTAGTGGTGCGTGTCTACAACGATGGTATGGCTTTCCGTTATGAGTTCCCCCAGATGAAGACACAAGATAAACGTCCTTTTGTGAGGGATCTTACCGAATTTTGTTTTGCCGGCAACTACTCGGCGTGGTTTTACAATGGTGAGCATCATAATATTGGCCCAGAACGCATCGAGTCCATCCAAGGCGAGCGGTGGCCTGTCATGACTATTGATGCCGGAAAGCAGTGTTTCATGGCTATCCACGAAGCAGATTTGAGGACTGGTGAACCATTGAAACTGAATTTTACGAAGGGGAACCGTGTCATGAAGGTGTCATCGCGCCCTGGAAAACCTGGTGTAGAAACTCCGTTTGCGTGGCGAGTGATTTTCTGCGGAGATACCCCAGGAACCGCGGTCGATTCTCACTTGTTGGAATTGTTGAATCCTCAACCGCCGAAAGGAATGGATTTCTCTTGGGTGAAACCGGGTGTTTGCGTTTGGGATTGGCGTATCAACGGTGCAGAAGTTAATGGTTTCCGCTATGGTATGGATTATCCTTCATGGGTGAGGATGATTGATTTCGCTGCTCAACATGGTATCAAACATCTCGTCTTAGATGCCAATTGGTACGGACCAGAATTTGATGACGACTCGAACCCGCTTGAAGGTGGTAAGGCTAATGACGTTCGAAAGATCATTCACTACGGGAAAGGTAAAGGTGTGGGGGTGTGGCTCTACCTCAATGATGTTGGTGGCCGTCGTTATCCGATTTCCCAAACCTTAGAACAGTATGCATCTTGGGGCGCCTCTGGTGTCAAATATGGATTCATGACTGGAACGCCAGAAGAAAAAAATGAAAGAACTCGGATGATTACCGAGATTTGTGCTAAGAACCATCTGTTAGTCGACTTCCATGATGGCCCGGTACATCCTTATGGGCAGATGAGAACGTGGCCGAATGCCGTAACTCGAGAATTTTGCCATGCCCAACTCGACGCCCACCGTGTTTTCCAACCCAAAACATTTGTGACTTCCGTTTTTGTCAACATGGTGGCTGGTCCGTTGGATATGAACAACGGAATGTTCGATTTGCGTCCGGGAAAGACGACTCGTGTTGACGAAAATCAACCTGTGCCTTCAACCCTAGCGTCGGAGGCTGCTAGAACGCTGATCACATTTTCTGGCGTGACGATTCTACCGGATATCCCTGAATTTTACTGTCGTTATCCTGAGCTCCTCCAATTCATCGAAGCCCAACAAATGCCGTGGAAGAACAGTAAAACTCTTGCAGGAGAAATCGGAAAGTTCATTGTGATGGCTCGAGAGTCGGCAAATGGTTGTGTTCTAATCGGGGCCGTTACTAATGAAGAAGCCAGAACTGTGGTGGTTGATTTATCTTTTTTACCAGATGGAACCTATCAAGCTTCAATCGTTCAAGATGGAGCTGATGCTCATTACCTGAAAAAACGAGAATCAATTCGAACCGAACGGCGTTCTGTGACTCCACGCGATTCCATTGAGTTAAAGTTGGCTCCAGGCGGGGGCGCTTGCGTGCTGATGAGATTGCAAAAAAAGTCGTGAAAAACAATGTTTGTCTAGCCAAACAAATTCCTTGATTATTGTTCTCAATTTATGGTAAGGGAAACGTGTAGAATGAAAAAGACTATTACTATTAAAGGTATGGGGTGCAATAATTGCAAATGTGCGGTTGAACGCGTATTGTCGGCTCTTGCTGGCCCTGATAGTTCCGTATCCGTTGTCTTAGAGTCTGGCGTGGCGACAATTGATTCGTCACATGAAATTTCTGATGTTTTAATCCGTCAAGAAATTGAGAAGGCCGGGTTTGAGGTTACGAATATTCAATAACCTTGCTCACTCTTGCCTCTGCTGAAGAAGACTAACTAGGTTGATTCGGCAGGGGCTAGCTTCTTCGGGCCTGTAGCTCTTGGGGTTGTTGAAGAACGTGAAATGTGTGTAGGATTTCTCTGGGGATTGGCTACAATGTTAAAATGTCGGGTGCTACACAAACTACTTCACTTCTTTCGAAAATCCCAGAAAAGGTCTAAATAAAAATGCCTAAAAAACTCGGGTCTGTTTCAAATCTGCTGGTCCTACCAAGGGCAATGAGTATGACTCTCAGTAGGCGCCCCAACCCTTGCATTGGCTTGTAATACCTTTTACAAGCTTATTATGTTCAACTACTTGTATCAATACAAAGGTTGGATCGTTAACAAATCCACTAGACA
>CASFPZ010000081.1 GCA_949296365.1 uncultured Akkermansia sp.
CAACTGGAAAGCGATCTGAGGCGGATTGCTGAATCCTGATCACGGGTGCTCGCAATTCCCATAAAACGAATGGACGCCGCTCCTCCTCTCTTTACTATACGATGTATGGATCGATCCCCCCCTTGGTGAAAGGACGTGCGAAATCAAAAATACCCAAATACCTCGTCTCGCTTATGTTTCGTCTAGCTCAAACACTCCGTCTGGGCGTTTCTCCCAGGCTTCTGTCCCCCAGCGATCCCATTTCAATACGATACGACTCGCGTTTTGCTCCACGATGTCTGCTTCGTCTCCTCCGTTGAGGCGGCGGGCTCGCTTACCGAGCGTTTGGACAATATCGCGCCACATAGGATGTTCCATTTGCAAGATTCCTTCATTCCCATCTGTCTGCCGATTGATTGTGTAATTCCTGCTAAACACTTCGCTTGGAACCAATCCTCCGCGCATGACTGAAGCATTGTCCCGGCGAATGATCACATGATTCTTCTCCCCCAAACTACTTAAGTAGGCGGCTCGGTTGCATGCTCCTACCTGGTTCATGATCACGTGCATCAAACGATCTTCCCGGTATCCATACGCACGAGTCTGTAATTCGGGATCGATCTCTCCCATCCTTTCAGGATAACGTTCGCATTCAATAAGTTTCTCCACTACTTGCTCACTCATGGCAATCGTTGGCCCAAAAATCGACAAAACTCCTGGCTCTAGCCACGAAATACCATCTCGACTATGCAAAAAACAAGTCGCCCCAGCTGCATAACTGCTAAACCCCGGAGGTAACATCCGATGAAATCGACAAACATCCAAACAATAATCCCGCCCGTATAAGTCGTCGTCGTCAATCTTCAAAAATACATCGTACCTAGAAATGTCGCAATCGCGTATTGCATCCAAAAAATTCGACAACTGATTTTTATTGTCGCTGTAGCGAAGAGTAAGTCTGCCCTCCGTAACCCAATGCCTAAACATGGGCTCAACGGCTTGACGAAACGTTGCCTCAGGCATCCCTTTCACCGCAGCATACACATGCACATCCGTATAACTTTGCTCCAGCATGCTCCATAGTTGGCGGTGTAAATCGATTAAACGTCGATACGAAGTCATGCAAACCGCGAGTTTTAACGAATGAGGTGGCGTGTCGACTCGAGCTGGTTTCATGACTGCCAAAGAAGGCGCTGCGTTATGATGACATGTCCTCTCATCATGGTGTTCCATCCAATGAACTGCTTCCTCGAACCGATCTGTTCGTATGGCCCATGCTATTGCACCGCGCGTCGCTCCCTCTGCTCCCAACTGTAACAACTCCACTACCGGAATATCCGGTCTACTCTGAACTTTCAATTCCAAACGCCTCTCTAATTCGTCGGGCGCCAAAACCAATTGACTCCATGGGGTCCCTAACACGATCCATCGGAAATCCCGCCCACAACAAATCTGTCGCAAAGTTCGAATCCCTCCCAATAGGCGTTGTCTCGCTCGTTCTGTGTCTCTACTAGGCGTTGTCCCTTCTGGCCATTCCGTACATGTCAGGCAAGGTTCTATTTCATACCCTAGTTGACTCATCTCAAAAAGGTCAGACGCTCGCTCGTCTGGCAACATCATGACTATATAAAGAAGCATGGCTGCATGACTTTGGTGGTCGTTCTTAAATCAGTTCCCACTTGGCTCTATAAATATCTTGGTAATCTTCAATCCCCCCTGTAAACCACCGCTTTTGAACCCATACGCGCTCCTGATCGCCCAGCCAAGCTCCCCACCAAGAAAACGACGAACACGACATAATTAACTCCTCCATCGACGTCATTTCTCTCAAAGCTTCCAATGTTCTATGCAAGTCGACTGATATGTTCAACCTGCCTGCTTCGGGAATCTGCCGTATTAAATCATACGCTCGCTCTGGCATGTCGGAGAACACTACCAGTTCCTTGATGCCTGGCGATAATTCCCCAATCGCTCGCGATAAAAACGCCTCATCCGGACTATGGTACATATCCTGCCGCGTTAAGTAGTCTCCTAATCGAATGTGTACTCCCGCACAACGGCTCTTCCTGGGGGCAACTAATGGCCGAAATAGGTGGCGAATGGCCTCTTCAACGTCGCAAAAATACTTCTCGCTTTGAAAGAACCCCTCCAATGCTCCATTCATAGCCTTGCCCGGTATCGGTCGGTAAGAAAAAACTGGTTCCCGATACACGATCTGCCCGTCATAACCTCCATCCTGGCAGGCCCCTGCCGCATCCCCTAACCAAACTCGTAACTTTCGGGTTTCCGAACTATGGCGCCATGGCACGCAACATTCAAACCCATGCCGCAGTGCGTGGGCATACACTGCCGCAATCTGGAACAGGCGATTCCCTGTCCTGTGACCCAAAATAAAATGGGGCGCTACATAAGGGCGTCGCTTCGTCTGCCGATATTCTCCACGATGACTCGCTCTGAACTTATCCCTCATGTGTGTGGTTCTCATTGCCCATGGCTTACGTGCTTCAATGACGAGAAGACCGGCGCTGGAAAAAATATCTCCTTCTCCCGGTTCTTCCAAACCGCGTAATTCCTCATGCTCGGATTCTCCCGCAACTTGTAACCTGACTTCAAAACCTAACTCCTGTAGTACTCCAATCAATAATTCTCTCGTCCAAAACGACTTCTGTCGGCTTGCCGTCATCCAACTGCCGCGTCTTCCTTTCCGATTAGCTGCCAATTTCCGGTATTGTACGACTGCTGGCGTTTTGTCGCGAACTAGTGCTACCATGTCAGTCACTGTCATCCTCAAAATGCCTCCTGGTTTCAATGTCCGGAAAACCTCTTGCCAAAAGGCGCTGGCTTGGGCGGCATCGAGTTGTTCTATCCCGTGCTCGAGAAAGTAGGCGTCAACTTCATTGTCATTCCAAGGTAAAGGTCGCGCCATATCGTACCGCGGCTTATCAAGATTCAACCATGATGGTAATTTCCGTTCCCCACAATTCAAATGCACGAGAACTGGAACCTGGGAACCTGTCTTGTCATTGTCTTCATTCCCCGATGGTCTGTTAAGGGCAATCAACGATGGCTCGCCTTCGCGTCTTGTTAAACTTAACTGCGAACCTGTATACTGGAATCTGTCTGCTTGCCAGATCAATTGGTCTACTCCCCATATTTGCCATTGAAGGATTAATTCTCCCTGTTGGCCCCAACGCCACCAACCGTAACAATCGGAAGCCCGACGCCGAAACACCCCATTGGCGTAAAACCACACTTCGTCTCGCCAATTCGGGTGTTCTCCCCAATAGATTGCATCGGGCTGTCTGTCCCAAAAGGTTTCAATTGCATCGAGTATGGCTGGACTGCACCAATGGCTGCTCACCTGGGCATTTCCCCCGTTCGGGTAATACACGTTGTTCATGTACAATTGTGGTGTCGCCTTCATCGTACCCCCAAAACGTTTCACCCATTCCCCCACAATTAAATCTTCTGCCCCACTCACCGGTCGTGGCTCTAATCTCGCCAACTTCTCAACCATGGAGCGGCTCAAAAAATATCCGGCGCCTCCACTTGGTGCTTCGCGAATCTTTACCAACATGTCACCTATCAAATCATATCGACTGTCTATTACTGTTTCCAGTCGCGATAACTCTAAATAGGTGTCGTCATCACACTTAAACAGCCAATCAAAATCATAATGCTCCAACGCATACTGAAAAAACGCAAACACCTTGGCTGGCAACTCATTGTAACCATCAGGTACATCCAAAAAAACAATGTCGCTGCCTTCTTCCCCTGGTTCGCGTCCCCCTCCAGAAAAAAATACACATTCAATCCCGGGTTGCTCCCGTCTCATCCACGTGCGCCTCACGGCCTCCCGCTTGTCTCTAGCTCCAGCCCATGTACAAATCCCAACTAAAATATAAATCCGTTTTTTCTCAATCCAACTTGTCATAACTTCTCTCAATCTGTGCTTCTTGACCCTCTCCCAATGAAAAAAAACTTATCCTGGCAATCGGTCGATCGCTTCAAATATTTCTTCCCAACTGGCTATTGAAGCCTCGTACCCTCCTAATTGCAAACCGCGTTCCCGCGCCGCCTCGGCCATATCGTCTCGCAAATGCGGCTCATACGCCATCTTCGAAGCATAATAAATGAAATCTCTCTCGTTATCGCAAAGCCACCCTGTCTTCCCATGTTCCACCATCTGCTGCCACCCCCCGCGATTGTCGACAATCAAAACACTCCCACTAGACATTGCCTCAAACCCAATGCGTGGCCAATTCTCGATCGTATCCGTCGGTTGCAACACGATCTTGCAATGTCGGTAAAATTCTTGTTGCGTCACCTCGTTCTGATCCCTCGCTGTCCGTATCCATGGATAGGGTTTGCCTATCTTGGCTACACTCCGCTCGCTAAACCCTAAAAATAACCCGCGCTTCACTACGGGCGATACAAAATATTCGTAAATTTTTAATGTGTTCCGAGCAAATTTATCCGCATCCTGCCGGGATATGCGCCCGCACCCAAAGTACTCATGGCTGCGCTCCGAGATGTAAGGGAATGCTTCGTTGTGAAAATAGGGCTTGAATGTCATAAACTGTATCGCTGGATCGTCGTTCAATGCCCGCAACTCGGGCATATTCTTCAACCTCACTTCTTCATTTTGATACAAAAACATGGCAATAGCGCCTTCTCTCATCCTCTCCTTTTCCTGGGCAAATAACCACGTCATGCAATTCACAAAAATCGTCCGCCGTGTCCGTTTCCGTATCTCTGGCAAATTCTCCAAAAACTCCCCATTGCAAAAACTGATAATCGCATCGCCTTCATTCAAAACGCTCCAGTCGTTCGGCGCATGCAGCCGAACCCCAAGCCTCAACATCTCCAAATAAAGTTTTTCATCACCTATCCCATTGTTCGTAGGGAGCATATGCACGTCTATCCCCATGCGCCTCCATACGATAATCTGATGATGCAGCTCGGTCCCTGCACCTCCATACAAACTCGGAAATCCATATACGTAAATCTCTCGCATTGCTTGTTACCATTGATAGCATTTTCATCTTCCCTAATCTCTTCTTCTCTCGTCAAGAAAAAAATCAGCGGGTCTTGAAAAATAGAGCTCAATCCTATGTCTTTCCAAGTTGTCTTCGTTCTACTTGTCTCCCCCTCAACGAATCCTTCATTTGTCATCGTATCAACTAACGTTTCAATTACTTACGTCAAAATCACGTGAGTGATGTCCTTGCTCCCGTCCTTCTTGGCTTCATCCTCAATCTTGAGAACGTGATTAAAAAATTCCATTTTTGTCATTTTTTCCTTGCCCCCCTCTCAAAAATTTGTAAATCAAACAGTATGGTTACGCCCGATTCTAGTAGTTCATACCCATGGAATTCTTCTTCGTCTTCATTCCCCGATTCTAGCAGTTCATACCCTTGGGACTCTTCTTCGTCTTCATTCCCCGATTCTAGCAGTTCATACCCCTGGGACTCTTCTTCGTCTTCATTCCCCGATTCTAGCAGTTCATACCCCTGGGACTCTTCTTCGTCTTCATTCCCTGATTCTAGCAGTTCATACCCTTGGGACTCTTCTTCGTCTTCATTCCCCGATTCCAGTAGTTCATACCCTTGGGATTCTTCTTCGTCTTCCAGTTCGTCTTCCTCATCCAGCTCTTCTTCCAGCGACAGTTCCTCTTCTATTTTTAGAGACAGTTCTTCCTCGAGCAGC
>CASFPZ010000082.1 GCA_949296365.1 uncultured Akkermansia sp.
GCACGGCGAGAACTGTTTCACTTTTTTAAGGGACAAGAAAAGGACTAGGTAAAACTACTCCAGGAAACCGAGGTCGGATCTCCTAAAGTAACTTTTTTTTGATAGAGGGGGCTTACTTTTTCACAAGACTATCCGCAACGTCCGTTTTATGGGTACTGCGGACGCCTCAATCTTGCCTTATTCGTTTTTACCGGACACTAATGGTTTCTGTTATTTTTTGAACTATGTTGCGACAAGGTTCTTACAAGCAGAGTTTATCCAGGCGAAACAGAGTCAATAGACAGGGGCTTTACACGAGACAACAAAGTTTTACAAGCATCCGCAAATGATCGACTGCGAAAAGATAAGCCTAGAAATTTTTTCAGAAGATGTCTGTTGCCTAGCAAGTAGCAGAAGTATTTTCCAGCACGTAGGCACCACGACTATCTTTCACAAAACGTTCGGTACCCCAGTGGTCCCAACGCAAGGTGACAGCGTTTTCGGAGATATCCAACACCTCGGCTTCATCACCGCACGTAATGCGCCGCGCTCGGTTCCCCAGGATCACCAGCGAGTCAGTCCAGTATGGATGGAATAAAGTCATTACAAATTCTAGTAATGGTTTTTCTGATACATCGTCATATTTTCTCAAAATAGACGACACCAAACCACCACGCATAACTGAAGTATTCGATTTTTGATAAATCAGATAATTTTCGGGTCCCTTTTGTCGTATAAACCGAGCAATATTACAACAACCATACACTTTCATCAATCGGAAGAGGTAATTATCTTCCGACCATGCGATGCGGCAATGCCCAGCGCCGCCATCATAGCGAGCTATTGTTTTACGAATGGTTTCAGGGTTTTGTTCATCTGCCATTAATCTGTTAGCCACCTGGCGCGACATTACCATTGAAGGGCCAAACACACTAAACCATTCCTGTTGCGGAGCGATCGTTCCATCGTACTTATCAATAGTCCATACCATATCGCTGAAATAACTCGAATATCCTATCGGCATCATCTGATGGAATTCATTGATCAGGTGCAAATAATCCCGGCAGTAAAAATCATCATCGTCAATCTTCAAGAACAAGTCAAACGATGAGACATCTATCCCCCGCACCGTATCGAGCAGATTCGTCAGCTGACTAGAAGTGTTTGGGAAACACCGAACAACCAATTTTCCCATGTCTATCCAATGTTGGAACTGAGGCAGAATCCACATTCGCACGAAGTATTCCGGAATTCCCTTTACAGCCACAAACAGACAAAAATTGTCGTAGCTCTGGTTCATCATCGCATACACTTGTCGGATCAAATCTTCTGGTCTCTTGTAAGAAGCCATGCACAAGGCCATGCGCAAAGGCGGTAATGCATTAGGTCGGGCGTCGTTAGCCAAGGTAGTTCTCGTTTTTTGGTAAAAACAATTGTACTTGCACACGCGCATATCCAACTCACCGTTAGCGCAAGCAACTTCCAATGACGTATCGGTTGGCAACTGACAATCCAAAAATAACTCGGCGACCTTTCTCCTGCTACGCTGCGGGATAATTAATGCGTGAGTTCCCCACACGCTCGGCACGTCCAATGTGTGTTTCCCTGTACCCAAAGGTTCAAATTTCAAATCATCTCCCTGAGGAGATTCCAGTGGGGAAGACATCGCCAATTCTCCAAATGGGCGCAAGATTTCCACATTGGGGTACAGATCCAGAGCTTTTTCAACAGCTACAAGCATGGCAGAGGCCTCCAAAACAGGAGTCGAATCACTTTCCCCGAATATGATATAGTCATCGTCCTCAAAAGCCGGATCCATCAACATTTTTGCAAACGAGGCACGCAACGAGCGCACCTTTCGAGTATCTTTCCAATCCGGCAATCCATACATGAAGTCAGAGAACTCTTCAAACCTTGTATCGCGCAACGTACTAGTATCACCCACGCCAGGATAAGCAATACACCGATACCCCAAGCGCTCCATCTCAGTTCGACCTTCTATAGACTCCCCAGGCGTCAGCAATAACACACAAGTCATCACAGGGACCTTTTGGGGCCTTTTCGTCCGCATCTTACCAGCAGATAATTCGCCATTGTCGCCACCGTTTCCTGGTAAGGTCAACGTTTTCTCCCCAAACACCGGCGAAAGGACAAAGTCCCCGTGTTGCCAATGTTCACCAACAAGAGTTAATCTTTCGTCGTCCCAATTATCCCACACCAATACCAATTGGCCATCTTCCCAACGGTAACTTCCGCTACAACAAGAGCCCGCCCTGATGAAGCGCCCATTCCGAGAAAAAAGGACATAGTCTTCCCAATAAGGGTGGCGCCCGTGAAGAACGCCAGCAAGAGACCCGCAACAGGCTTCATCCAGAAAATACATGTACTCTGGAGGGCACCAGTGAACCGACACTTGATCATTCGACAAGCTGATCATTGGCAGTCGATCCGACGACAATCGATGCGTCGCCGATATGGATACCCCTAACTCTTTTGCCAATCCTCCAAAAATCAAATCTTCGCATCCACAAGGTTCAACCTTGTCAGCATGTTCAACAAAAGCTTCTACCAATTTCCGGCTCATCAAGTATCCAGCCCCTCCGCTCGGTGCCCCTCGAGACTCTAAACTCATGTCTCCAATGAGGTCATATCGCTGATCGGCCAAGCCCACTAACCGATCCAAAGCCACATAGGTATCGTCATCGCACTTAAACAACCACTCAAAATCGTAGTGAGCTAATGCATATCGATAAAACGCCAATACTTTAGCAGGTAAATGTTCGTAGTCATCATTCACCCACAATGATACCGTATCCTTCTCGTCTACTTCTCCACCGATCCGCGACCCACCTTGAAAAAATACACACTTTACCCCATCAGGCACATGTTTCATCCACGTCTCCCGGCAAGCCCGTCGTCTCTCCTCCATTTGTCTGCCACTGCATATACCTACAAGTATCCACACGCGTTCCTTTTCTGACAAAGTTTCCACGCTTGTTCGGTCGGGCAAATGTCGCGCTAAAAGTTCCCCGACAATGCTCTCTTTCGCTAAATTTTCCCACGCATCAGGTTCCCGTCTCAACATCTCGCCCCAAATGTGTATACCCCACGCCCGGGACACCTCAGAGCACTGCAATCCCAAATCCCCGTTCAAATATTTCCGCCAAACCGTATAATGTAACGGATAAAGTTGATCTGAAGCTGCCGCCAAATCCATAAGCCCCCAGTGCTTCAATATTCGAGTCAATCCATAAGGTCCCGCATTTCCCCATTCAGCATGATGCCGTCTCTCTCTCACATCAGGCATTGTCATACGCATGTTGACCTTTGCTGCGAGTTCGTCTGGTCCATCCCATGGCATAACTGTCGCTGGATCCTCTGAGATTGCTCGCAATATCTCCATTACGGGGTGACGCGGAGGAAACGCCAACGCTCCAACAGCTACTAACCCGGGTTCTTGCAAACAATACCATGGAAATTCATCGGGTAAATCATCCCTCAAACAAATCACATCGAGATCAGTCCACCAGCCCCCCTCGCATACCAAAAATTCGTTTCGGAACCAATCGGCAAAAGGCGCCCAACTTCCCCGAATATCCTGATATTTTGCCTCTTCCGGCAAAATTTCTCGTGCATCCCGAATGGAAGCACCGTCAGGTACTCCGGGGCACGGTTCATAGACAAATAATTGGAACCGGTGTCCCAAGTTTATAAACGATTGTATACTCAACACCGCCCACTCTGGCAACTCGCCACCCACCCACAAAGCACTGATTAATTGTCCTTTCACCTCTTTCACTCCCTCATGTTAAAATTCATCTGTTTCAACAAGCTGCAAGCCTCCGGTTGACCTTGTTCTGCCGCACGTTTCAACCATTTCTGTGCTTTTAGGGCATCCTTTTCCACACCCTGGCCAATCATGTAACCAAGTCCTAACCGATACTGAGCATCCGCATCTCCTTGTTCCGCCGACTTCAGCAACCATTCCATTGCTTTCTTCTCATCCTTCTCCACACCATTCCCATTGAAATAACGCACTCCCAAGTTCCCTTGAGCCACCACATCTCCTTGCTCTCCTGCCTTCAGCAACCATTCCACCGCTTTCTTCACATCCTTCTCCACTCCGTCCCCATTTGAATAACATATTCCCAGATTTCTTTGGGCCAAGGCATTTCCTTGTTCCGCCGATTTCGTCCACCATTCCACCGCTTTCTTCTCATCCTTCTCCACTCCTATCCCTTTCAGATAGCACGATCCCAGGTCCCCTTGAGCCGCTACATCTCCTTGCTCTCCTGCCTTCAGCAACCATTCCACCGCTTTCTTCTCATCCCTCTCCACTCCTATTCCTTTCAGATAACATACACCCAAATTCA
>CASFPZ010000083.1 GCA_949296365.1 uncultured Akkermansia sp.
GGGGGCTTACTTTTTCACAAGGCTATCCGTAAGGTCCATTTTATGGGCATTGCGGACGCCTCAATCTTGCCTTATTCGTTTTTACCGGACACTAATGATAAAAAATTCTTTTCCATATTTCAACGATTGATAATACTGTGGCAAAAGGAATATTTCATACCTAGAAGCACAGTTTGTGTTTCATAATCATTCACACGATTCAGCGTGAGCCAGTTTGGGGCATAGAGAGTGACGACGCCAGGTTAGGGTTTGTTAACTGAGAAGCCCTGTTGTTGAGCGGCTTCAAGACATGCAACGTCAAAATCGACAATTTTAACGACAATAGCTTCAGCAGCATTTGCATTGCGTTCCTGGATAGCCGTCAAAAGGTTAGCATGCAAATCCATGGCCTCCGGGTCATATTGGCGTTCTGCCAGGAGAGGTTCCATGTTTGCTCTTAAGTAGTCGACGATGACGCGGTAGAGTTCGATGAGAACAGGATTACGCGTAGCAACTGCGACAGCCGCATGGAATTCCATATCATCCTCTATCCCCTGTCCACTTCGTCGGCAACAGATCTTCCACCGACGATCCAGCTCCGCCAGATCATCCATCGTACGATTTTCTGCCGCCAAACGGGCAATTTCCTTTTCTAATGCACGCCTAGCCTCGAGGATCTGCGGAATTTCAGCCGTACGCAACTTATCGTTCATCGCCACAGTAAATCTGTCGTTAGCAATCACATAGGTTCCATCGCCCGGTTTTGCCTCAAGTATCCCAGCATGAATCAACGACTGTAAGGCTTCTCGAATCGTATTGTGGCTGACCGAGAATGCTCGAGCCAACTCCGGTTCAGATGGAATGCGCTCTCCAACGGGCCAGCGACCTTCGCGGATCCAAGTTTCCATCGACTCCAGCACCTGACGAGCCAGCGATTTTCGGATCGGTTTTTTCCAATTCATCATCATTCTCCCCATGAACAAAATTTGCCCCAATTCAATCGATTCTCCATCTACTCAATAACCGTCCAAAACCTATTTTCTTTGGTTTTCACCAAGCGAATGTTCAATCCGAATGCTCTGCGAAGATTTTCTTCCGTCAAGGTCACTTCTCTTTTGCCCTCGGCACAAATCTGACCTTCTTTTAAAATCATGCCACGATCAAACACGGGCAAAATATCTTCAATCCTCTGAGTAATAAACACAATGGTCAATTCTGGCCGAGTATCGGCAAATTCCTGAATAGCTCGCAATAACAATTCCCGACCAGCTATGTCCAGATAGACGCAAGGTTCATCCAAAATCATCAACCGGGGCTGCGTCATCAAAGCACGAGCAATCAAGACCCGGACCTGTTCTCCAGACGACATCGTCTGAACCGTACGTTCAGCCAACCGCTCTGCATGCAACTGTCCAAGCATCTCCATCGCTCTAGACCTTTCCTCATCCGACGTCTTTCGATACAACCCTATCGTACCGTCCAAACCAGACAACACCATTTCCATTCCCGTCCAATCGCGCTCGGCCAGCCAACGATGCATCAATGGGCTCACCCAGGCAATCGACTTTCTCAATTCAGACAAATTCACTTGTCCAAAGGTCTTGCCCAACACCGACACCTTCGCACCATAAACAGGCCAAGCATACCCCATCAACATCCTGACAAGGGTCGTCTTCCCCGCCCCATTCGCCCCCAAGACAAAACAACGTTCCCCTTGTTCCACCTTCCAGGATATGTCGTGTAAAATTTCTCTCCCCCCCAAAAATACACGTGCGTTTTCCACATGCACTGCTGGCGGCTGATTCAGATCGTTCATGATTTCTCTCTCCTGCATCAAGTTACAGCCGCCGAATTCCGATAAGAATCCGACGGCTGATAGCAAATTCAAGCTCAAAGGATTAGTGTTTTTCGAACAAACTGCGAATCTTCTTGCCGACGATTTCGGCAGGATGATTCCCCAGTTCTTCGCGTTTGGCTTGTAAATTCTTAGCGCCACTGGCTGCTTCAGCTAGCCAATCCTTCGCAAATACACCCGTTTCAATGCGCTTCAGGGATTCTTTCATCCGTTCCTTCACGTCAGGAGTTAGGACTTTAGGTCCATTGTAGTATTCACCCCATTCAGCCGTATTCGAAATCACGGAATTCATCTTCTGGATGCCACCTTCGTAAATCAAATCGACAATCAACTTGGCTTCGTGAATGCACTCAAAGTATGCCATTTCAGCCGGATATCCAGCTTCGATCAACGTTTCGAAACCATATTTCATGAGGTCGACCATACCGCCGCAGAGAACGTTCTGTTCGCCAAACAAATCTTCGTAGGTTTCCTGCTCAAACGTACATTCCAACACGCCCCCGCGAGTCAAGCCCTCCGCCTTGGCCATCGCCAAAGCCATGTCGCGGGCTTTCCCGGATGCATCCTGGAATACGGCAACCAAGCCAGGGCAGCCAAAACCTTGTTCGTACACCTTGCGAACTTCCGTTCCCGGGCCCTTGGGAGCCACCATAATCACATCCACATCAGCAGGAGGCACAATCGTCTTAAACACATAAGCAAACCCGTGAGAACACCCCAATGCCTTGCCTGGCGTCAAATAAGGCTTAATCTCAGCCTCAAATACCGGCCCATGCAATTCGTCCGGAAGCAACAAATGAATAATGTCACCTTCCTTGACAGCTTCAGAAACGCTCATCACCTTAAAACCATCTTGTACAGCCGCTTCAAACGACTTGCCTGGGCGCACGCCAATAATCACATTGACGCCAGAATCGCGCATGCACAGGGCCTGGGCACGCCCTTGTGCTCCATAGCCAAGCACAGCCACTGTCTTGCCATTCAACACACTAAGATCCGCGGCATTGTCATGAATAATTTCCATAATTAACTCCTTGATTCAACTTTCCCAAACATCCTATGTTTGGTAGATTTATTGTATCTCTTCCTTTTCTTCAATCAAGCAGATAAAACGCGTTTTCGTCATTTTCTATTCATTAGTGTCCGGTAAAACTTTTTTTATGCTCCAAAATTAGGATTAGTTTTCCCGTTAGGAAGTCTACTCTTTCCGTCATCTTGAGTTCTGCTATAAA
>CASFPZ010000084.1 GCA_949296365.1 uncultured Akkermansia sp.
ATTGTTCGTCTGAGTTGGATAATCTCTGTAGTAATCTCCTTTGAGCCAGTCTTGCGAACCGTCCTTATTAATCCAACCATGGTAAACGCCAGAGCGTTCACCAACAACCCAGAGAGAACCATCTGAGGCGACGAGGCCATCCGTAGCAAAAAGGACGGGGCAAGATTTTTCTTTAGGAGAATCTTGTGCTTGCCCCCAGAACGAAAGCGTACAGACGACAAACAGCGACTTAACGGCAAGAGAGAGCGGTTTCATAGAGACGAGAGAGTTTGTAAACTATGAGATCATTCTATCGCAGTAAATGTTCAATTTAAACTAGATAATTTATCACATTGATGAGTTGTGGGCTCCACACGAGGAATGATTTGCATACAAAACACCGTTGGAAACAGTCTTGTTTTAATGCAAAAGGATAGTGAGACTCATGAAGAATGAAGTACTTTCCAAATGTCGAGGCAGGACAGGATACACCCGTCTGTTCGCAATAATTATATTATCAACAATAATATTAACAAACTTGCCGTAACATAAATTACATTACAAGCAAGTTTGTTTAATCAAATTAAAATGCAAAATACATTTATATATTCAAAATGCTTTAAGCAAAATAAATTTATTTAACACCTTTAATTTCTGTAGACGCTTTCTTACAAGATAATGTTGCATAGGTATTTGTACTTTCATCAATCGCGCTCGGTATTGAGCGTGGAATACACTGGTTACCTGTATCTAAAATACGTAAAGTAAATAGATGAGGTTTTGATACCGACCAGTCTGCCGCCGTCGGTATAGATTCACCCACCCATTGTCCATTTTTCATTCCACCATCAGAATAGTACGTGAATACTATATTAGAATTAGGCCCAATTATATATGGACGTCCCGGAAGGAAACAGGAGAAAGGAATCCCGCCTGAACCATGGGGCATAACGCCAAGAATGCGATTAGGTATTTTATTTGTGTTTTCATATGTTTATTAAGGGAAAATGATAATATTTGTTGTTTAGAAACGACTCTTCATTTCTTCATCAAAGCCGATTGTTTGGCATTATATTCTTTAATAAGCCTAGCTCGATCCGACTCGCTGAGATTTTCCAATGTTTCCCGAAGTTCATTGAGTTTGTCTTCTTTGATTTCGAGGCCATCGAAATAATCGTGCCAGTCCCAACCTACGTGTCCCATGAATGCGATGTCACGATATCTCAAAGGGAGGGTTCTAGGGCTGTCCGGGCATGTTTCTTGGCTTACCGTAGCGCCTTGCATTTGATCTTGATGAGTCAGCCAAGTTTGGAGCATTACCTGTTCAAATTGGGTTTTCTCTTGTGCATTCCAGAGTTTGAGGTTCCACCGCATAGCAGGCATGAGGTTTGATGCGGCAGGATTAGCTTTCAAGCTGCGGACAGCCTCCAAGGACCAACGTTGCGCTTGAGCCAATTTTTTGGGATTCCAGTTGAGTTTATTGACTGAATCCCAATTCGTTGAAAGTTCTTTTTCGAAATCATTGGGAACAAAATTCTGAGGAATAGGAGACAACAACATACCATGATATTCCATGAACATCCCTTGAAAAAGGTCGTCTTTGTTGTAAGGAGGCGGAGCAAGCAGGGAATCATTCGGAATCCTCGAGAGAAAGACACCATTAATTCTCGCGCTATGGGAATAGTTCCTAGCAATTCTCACGTAATAAGTTCCGGGGCCTTGCAGAAGGAAAGTTTTGTAGACACCACTCCCCAAGATATCTTTGACACGAGTTCTGGCCAGTACAGGTTCACGAAGGATTTGTTCGGTTTCCTGAGCCGGGGCCGGATCAATAGAGCCATCCTCAAGAAGGAGTGAATAGATAGCAAACGTTTGTTTATCTGACAGTTTACTTTGGAACTGACGGACCTCAATGAGGAGATCGCGCCTTGCCAGTTCCGAAAGGTCAGCCCCCTCGGGATTGTAAAAATACAATGCCAATTCGCATGGAGAAGCATCTTTTGTTCGAACAGTGATCCACAAATCGGGACCGTCAAAACCATGAGGGCATGCTAGGCCATCAGACCACATTCCGTACGATTTAGTTCCACGGAAAGGGTTGTGAAGAGAATTAGGGTCTTCTTGTTTCTGAAGCCACCCCAATCCTGTCCGTGGAGATGGTTTGCCAGAGTAATGATAGCCGACACGGCAACCATATTTCAACTCACGATCTTCATCTTCCCAAAGGGAGAATAGCTGGGAAAAATTCTCTCCGTTTGCACCACACAAAGCGGCTTTATGCTTACCGTAACGATGGCACCAAGAACCCTTGGTCGCCCAGTCTTCTTTCCAAAATACGGCAGCAGCTTGCTTAGGAGCCTCTGGAGCAGTAACCATCGAATCGGCTTCTTGTTTCAGGGCGGCCCATTCTCGAGGTGTCGGGGGAACAGGATGAGAAAGACTAGAATCTGCGGGACTTGCAGATTTCTTCTTTGCTGTTTTGCCGGAACCTTTGCCTTCTTCTAGCCGGATGAGACCATTGCCATAGGTCGTCGCGTATACCGCTCCGGAAGGCGGTGTCAGGAAAGCA
Organism: uncultured Akkermansia sp.; assembly: GCA_949296365.1. Classification (GTDB taxonomy): domain Bacteria; phylum Verrucomicrobiota; class Verrucomicrobiia; order Verrucomicrobiales; family Akkermansiaceae; genus Akkermansia. The sequence goes on from CASFPZ010000084.1 coordinate 2,549, forward strand.
GTCACCCAAGGAGACTTGATCTCCCGGGGGAACTCGGCTCGCCGGACGACTTCGAGTGTATCCGGTTTCAACAAGGCAGCTCCTTTATCACGAAACCCAGCCCAAAGCCCTTCTTTCGTCATAGCCAGA
>CASFPZ010000085.1 GCA_949296365.1 uncultured Akkermansia sp.
TAGAAAAGCAGCGCTTTCTGGACGTCGACAAACATCGTGAGGCGATCGCATTTCAGCGGGACGCGCCGTCGGGCAAGTCCGTTGATCTTTGCACAGATCCCGTCCACGGAAAGAAGCGAGTCATCCGCCGTGTCGTCCGGGAGCGGGTCGTTCTGATCGGGTAGGTCAGGAGTATTGCTACTCCTTTCCCCCCTGAGAACCGTACGTGCGAGTTTCCCCGCATACGGCTCAAGGCTTAATAAGACACCGATTCCTCGGCATCCAGCTCATTTTGAAGTGTCTTGGGTTTGGCGATTACTCCATTCAACCTGCGATTCGCGAAATAGTCTCGGTCTTGTTGGTCGAAAGGGTTATTTTCGCTTTTGATCTTAATGTGGCGAATAATTTTGCAGTCCATGGCTTCTGTTAAGGTAGCCATCGTCCCGTCCTCTCTTCTTGCGAAGAAACGCCAATCTCGATTCCCGATTCGGGTAAAGTATTTTTGTTTGATCCAACCCATACTTTTTCGTGGGTGTCGGCGTTTTGCCCATTCCCAGATGTGTTCCCATGTATAGTGGGTAATGTCTGAGAATGTTTTGCTGCTGTTGACAAATCTGTAGTAGTTTGTCCAGCCACGGATGATTGGATTCAACTTTTCAATAACTGCCAGCGCGGATTCACCGTGCATTAGAGTTATTGTTTCATTGATTTTAGACTTCAATCTTTTAACTCGTTTTTCTGCGGGCGTCACCAGTAACATCTCGTTGAAAGTCCTGATATTGAACCCAAGGAAATCGAAACCCTCATTGACCGGAGTGATTACCGTCTTTTCATCAGATAATTCCAACCCACGCTCCGCCAGAAAAGTTTTCACCATTGGCTTGACTTCATTTTCAAGGACTTCCTTTGAATTTCCTGTGATTATGAAATCATCCGCATATCTGATGAAGTGTATCTGTTTGCTATCCTTTGCAGGTGGTCTCCAGTACACTTTTCCGGTTTTGCTGTTGTGACATTTACGCCTGTATTTGATGTTGAGCATTGTTTCCAAGCCATCCAACACCATGTTTGCTATGACCGGTGAAATAATTCCACCTTGTGGGGTTCCGGCTTCGTTGAAATACTTGCAATCATTCTCCATGTATCCGCACTTAAGCCACTGGCGAAGAATGCGCTTTTCCATCGGGATGTTGTTGAGAATCCAGTCGTGACTGATGTTGTCAAAACACCCTTTGATGTCACCCTCCAAAACCCATTGGGGTCGATTGGCTGGACGCATCAGGATTCGGATTTGATCGATAGCATCTTGACAGCTTCGGTATGGGCGAAAACCATAGGAGTTTCTATCTCCGGTGGTTTCAGCTATCGGCAGGAGTGCCGTAGCGTGTATCGCTTGCATTGCTCTGTCTTTCATCGTGGGTATTCCGAGCGGACGCATTTTATTGCTTCCCGCCTTCGGGATATACTTCCGGCGCAGAGGTTTTGCCCGGTAGCCGTCCTGTTGTAATTCAAGGATCGCTTGGGTTTTGCTCTCTGCTGAGCGCCATACCGTGCCATCAACACCGGGGGTATGATTCCCCTTGTTCGTTGTTACTTTCTTTACAGCCATTGCTTTGGCGGCAAATGATCGCGTGAGGATTCGAGTCAAAGATTTTACTTTACCGTATCTTCCTTCTTGTTGAGCTTTCACAATTCGGGCTTGCAGGCGTGTCACAGTCTCCTGTACCTGTCGCCAGTCTATCTGGTTCCAGTCAAGTTCACTGCCGACGCGCACGCTGGCTTGTTCGCCATCGTTCCTTTGTTCGCTTTTCGACATTTTCTGTTTCACTCCACATTCGTTATTGTGATTTAAGACCATTCCGAAGTCTGCATGCTTTCGCATTACGGCATTGTGCCGCTATCCGGTCTATTACCGACCGGCATTCGCTTTTTCGGATCTCTTCTATCCGCACCTCTTTCGGCTTTCCTTACGGATTGCTTTCCCTTGCGGGAGAGATACGGACTTACCAAGTTTTGTTTGAATAACCATAATGAACGGGTTAGGTTCCGCCTCTTCACCGGGGTGGCGTTATTTGCGCATGGGTAGAATACACCCCATGACTTTGCACCCTTGCTTTTTAGCTCAAGCCTATCAATACCTTTGGCTTGTTCCAGTATTACGATGTTTATCAGCGGTTCACTTACATTAACCATACCGTTCGAGCCTGGCTCCCAGCCCCATGGTATTAGGGGACTTGTTCCTCCCTCACGGGATTCCCTCAGTGGGTTGCGTTGTTTCCGGGGCTCCATACCATAGGATTGCTCCCATCGCATGCCCGGATAGGCTACTGCTGGCAAAACAACAGGTCAGTATGTGTTGTTGGTAGGTACTTTTGAAAATGTTAAAGACAAAAGCACATAATATATACACATCTGACAATTATTTCAAACAACTTCTTGTCGCACATATTCCGACTGGAAAGCGGCCTCGTCCTGAAACTTCAGGTTCATCGCGTGTTGAAGCGCCGATACTTCATCGTGGTTAAAGCGGGCTTCCCAACTCACTTCCGCTCCGGCGTCCATCGCCTCCCGGTTCGCCAGATAAAACTCCGTCGCCTTCTGAAAATTGCCCTCCGTGCGCAGAGCTTCCGCCCGGATC
>CASFPZ010000086.1 GCA_949296365.1 uncultured Akkermansia sp.
AAAAAGGCACGAACTTTTTCCGGTTTCCGGACTGAGGCGCGTCCCGCGTCCGGCGCACTGAATCAGCAACCCCGGCGAATTCGTCGGGCGGAGCATCACAACGCAATCCGTGTTCGGATCGGGTAGGAAGAAACTGTTGCCAGTTTCCTCCCCCCTAAGAACCGTACGTGCGAGTTTCCCCGCATACGGCTCAAGCTTTTAATAAGGCATTGATTTCTCAACACCCGGCTCGGAAGTTGGAGTAGAGTTTGGGAGATGTAGTTTTACTCCTCTCCTTTTCCTCTCCTCGAAGTATGGAGCATCGTTGGCGTCGTATGGGTTCATATCTATTCTGATCTGTTTATGCCTAAGCATCTTGATGTCATTAGGGTAGGTCAGATAGATCATACTGCCATCGTCCTTCTTTGCGAAGAAGCGCCAGTCACGCCCGTTGAGTCTGGTAAAGTATCTGTTCTTGCGCCACTGTTTGCCTTTGTCATGGTGGCGACGCTCCGTCCATTGCCACAATCTGCCCCATATCCAGTGGCTGAGATTGTCGAATGTATCGGTGCTGTTGACAAATCGGTAGTAGTTGCACCATCCTCTAATTACAGGGTTCAATGCCTCGATTACCTTTTCGGCAGAGGCTGCCTGATTTGTGGAAATGATTTCACCGATTTTGTCACGTAATCTCTTTACTCGTTTTCCCGCAGGTTTAACCAGCACTATGTCGTTGTATAGTTTGATATTGAACCCGAGAAAGTCAAAACCATCGCTTATGTTTGTAATTACGGTCTTTTCTTCTGACAACTCCAGACCTCTTTCCTGCAAGAATATTCTTATCATCGGCTTGATTTCCGCTTCCAGCACCTCTTTAGAGTTGCAGGTAATGATGAAATCGTCTGCGTATCTGATAAGATTTACTTGTCTATTTGGTCCCTTATGTTTCGGGGTTGTCCAGTAGAATTTACCGTTTTTATGCGACTGGTATCTGTTTTTGTATTTACTGTATAGGAGGTTCTGAAGACCATCCAATACCATATTGGCAAGGATAGGTGATATAATTCCACCTTGCGGTGTTCCTGTTTCATTAAAGAACTTTTTGTCGTTCTCAAAGTATCCGCATTTTAGCCATTGTTTTAGTATTGAGGTTTCCATTGGTATGTGCTTAAGCATCCAGTCATGACTGATGTTGTCGAAGCACCCCCTTATATCTCCTTCCAGTATCCATTGTGGACGGTCTGATCTGCGCATGATAGTTCCGATGTGATCGATTGCATCTTGACAGCTTCTGTATGGGCGAAAGCCATAGGAGTTTGGATCTCCGGTTGTTTCTGCCACAGGTTCGAGCGCACTTGCATACACCGCCTGCATTGCTCTATCCTTCATAGTCGGGATACCGAGAGGGCGCAATTTATTGCTCCCAGCTTTCGGAATGTATTTCCGCCTTAAAGGTTTTGCTCGGTAGCCTTCTTGTTTGAGTTCAAGGATCGCTTGGGCTTTGCTTTCATTTGTATTCCATACAGTTCCATCCACTCCGGGAGTGTGACTTCCCTTGTTGGATGACACCTTCTTAACGGCTAATGCTTTTGCCGCAAAGGAGTGTGTCAGAATACGAGTTAAAGATTTTACTTTACCTCTTCTTCCTTCCTGTTGAGCCTTCACAATTCGAGCCTGTAAGCGTGTCACAGTATCTTGAATTTGTTGCCAGTTTATCTGGTTCCAATCAAGTTCACTGTCGATGCGCACGTCAGCCTTTTGGCTGTCGTTCCTTTGTTCGCCTTTCGACATTTTCCGTTTCACTCCACATTCGTTATTGTGATTAAAAACCAACCCGAAGTCAGCATGCTTTCGCATTACGGCATTGCCGCTATCCGTCCCATTACAGGGCGGCCTTCGCTTTCTCGGGTATCTCATATCCGCACCCCCATCGGCTTCCCTTGCGGGTTGCTTTCCCTTTCGGGAGGGATACGGACTTACCAAGTTTTGTTTGAAATTCCATATTGGATGGGTTAGGTTCCACCTCTTCGCCGGGGTGTCGTTGTTTGCGCACAAGAAGACGCTATCTTGTGACCTTGCACCCTTGCCTTTTGGCTCAAGCCTATCAATACCTTTGGCTTGTTCAGGTTTCACGACGTTTATCAGTGGTTCACTTTCGTTAACCTTACCATCCGAGCCTAGCTCCCAGCCCCATGGTATTAGGGGACTCGTTCTTCCCTCACGGGATTTCCTCAGTGGGTTGCATTGTCTTCGGGGCTCCACACCATCAGATTACTCCGATCGCATGCCCGAATAGGCTACTGTTGGCAAAACAACAGGTTTGTATGTGTCTTTGGGTCGGTGTCTTTGAAAAGTTTAAAGTCAAAAACACATAGTATATACACATCAAACAAAATTTTCAAACAACTTCTTGTCGCACCGCATCGAAGCCAGTCGTAAGGACGTTGACATTCGCCAGAAACTTGAGCGGCGGCTTCGGTGTTCCGAAAAGATCCGCCGGGATGAATTCCCCCTTGAACCGGGCGATGATTTCA